>JAYWEH010000526.1:0-3495 GCA_043780025.1 Deltaproteobacteria bacterium | reverse complement strand
GCTCAACATGGTCAACTTCCAGACCTTGATTGCCACCAAAGCCGCCCGAATCGTATCGGCGGCCCGTGGCGAGCCGGTGCTCGATTTTGGGCTCCGGCGAGCGCAGGGCATCGATGGCGCACTCACGGCGAGCCGAGCCGCTTACATCGGAGGCTGCGCGGCCACTTCAAACGTCCTGGCGGGTCGCTTGTTTGGGATTCCGGTGCGCGGCACCCATGCTCACAGCTGGGTCATGTTGTTTGATGGCGAACGGGAAGCGTTCGAAACGTACGCCCGCGCCTTGCCAGACAACTGCGTTTTCCTCGTCGATACGTATGACACGCTCGCGGGCGTTCGGAGCGCGATCGAGGTGGGGCTCTGGCTGCGCCAGCGCGGCCACGAGCTGCTGGGCATCCGGCTCGATTCCGGGGACCTCGCCTACCTGAGCATCGAGGCGCGCAAGCTGCTCGACGCGGCGGGCTTTCAGCAGGCGCACGTCTTCGCCACCAACGATCTGGACGAGCACACCATTGCCAGCTTGAAGGAGCAGGGCGCGACGATCGCCGTCTGGGGGGTTGGCACCCGCCTGGTCACCGGCCATGGGGACCCAGCACTTGGCGGTGTTTACAAGTTGAGCGCCGTGCGCCGGCTCGGGG
Organism: Deltaproteobacteria bacterium; assembly: GCA_043780025.1. GTDB lineage: Bacteria > Myxococcota_A > Polyangia > Polyangiales > Polyangiaceae > SZUA-265. The sequence continues at coordinate 2,860 of JAYWEH010000526.1, read as the reverse complement.
AAAAGTGGAGCTATCGCGTCAAGCTCTCCGAACAAGCCGTGAAGATCTCGACGCCGGGTGTTTTGCAGGTGCGCCGTTTTTTCTCCACGGAAGGGCTGATCGCTGACGCCATTTACGACGAAGAGTTGGGGTGGCCCGCGGACGGCGAGCGCAGTATCGTCGACCCGCTCGACCTCACACGCCGGAAAGAGATCTCGCGCCAGGCGGAGCACCTGGATCTCCTGGTACCCGTCTTGCGGGCTGGCAAACGCGTGTATGAGTCTCCGCCACTGCCCGTCATGCGCGAGCGCGCGCTGTCGGAGGTGGCGCGGTTACCGAGCGGAACCAGGCGGTTCCTGAATCCACATCAATATCCCGTCGGGCTGGAGCCGGCGCTGCACGAGCGGAAGACCCAGCTCGTGCTCGAGGCCAGAAAGGCGGCGAGGTCGTGAAGCGCTCGCATGAAACGAGCCCAGTGGCGGAGGCAGCGTGAGCTTCACGTACGAACACCCACGGCCGGCACTGACGGTCGATTGCGTCGTGTTTGGTGTGGACGACGAGGATCTAAAGGTTCTCTTGATCCAGCGTGCGCTCGAGCCGTTTCAGGGCCGCTGGGCGCTGCCGGGCGGCTTCGTCCACCTGCACGAATCGCTGGATGACGCCGCGCGCCGGGAGCTCCAGGAAGAGACCGGCCTCGCACAGGTGTATCTGGAGCAGCTCTACACGTTCGGGGAGCTCGGCCGCGATCCGCGTGGACGCGTGGTCTCCGTCGCGTATTACGCGCTGGTCAAACTGGGTGACCAGCGAGTCCGAGCTGCGACGGATGCCAGCGATGCCAGATGGTTTGCAGCGGGTGAAACGCCGTCGCTGGCATTTGACCACGAACGCATCCTGAAGATCGCACGCACGCGGCTGGAGGGAAAAGTCCGCTATCAGCCCATCGGCTTTGAGCTCTTGCCAGCGAAGTTCACGCTTTCTCAATTGCAGCGCGTGTACGAAAAGATCCTTGGGCGGCAGCTGGACAAGCGGAACTTCAGAAAGAAGATCCTTGCCATGGATCTCGTCGTCGATCTCGAGGAATTCGAACAGAACGTAGCCCACCGCGCCGCGCGCCTGTATCGGTTCGATCGGAGGAAGTACCAACAGCTGGAGAAGGCGGGCTTCAACTTCGAAGTCTGAGCGCGGCGTCCCGCGACGAGGAGAACGAAACATGCACAGACATCAACCATTGGCGTTGCCCACGATCTTTGACGCGGGGAATGCGGAAAAATACGCATACGTGCCGGACCAGCAGCGGCTCCTCGTCGAGGCCGGCGAGTGGCGCCGCGCTCACGGTATTTCCGCGGCAGCCACCGATGCTGAGAATGTTCACCTGCTGCTCATCGACGTGCAGAAGGACTTCTGCTTTCCGGAAGGGTCGCTCTACGTCGGTGGGAGGAGCGGGCACGGAGCGCTGGACGACAATCGCCGCATCGCTGAGTTTATCTATCGCGAACTGGGGCGGCTCACCAACATCACTACCACGATGGATACGCATTTCGCGTTTCAGATCTTTTTCCCATCCTTCTGGGTTGATCGGCAGGGCCAGCCCCTGGCTCCGTTTCGAGAGATCACTAGCGACGATATTGGCGCGGGAAGCGTACGGCCGAACCCGGAGCTCGCGCCCTGGCTGTGCAACGGAGACTACGCCTGGCTGCTCGAGCAGGTGCGTTTCTACTGTGCAGAGCTCGAGCGGGCAGGGAAGTACAAGCTGTACCTATGGCCTCCTCACTGCCTCCTGGGCAGCGCTGGCCACGCCTTGGCAGGCGTAGTGCATGAGGCGCGCTTGTTTCACTCGTTCGCGCGCGGGGCGCAGTCGCTCGTGGAAACCAAAGGGGGCCACGCCCTCACGGAAAATTACTCGGTGCTGAGCCCGGAAGTGCTCACTCGGCATGACGGTCAGCTCCTGGCGCAGCGAAATACCGACTTGATCGACAGCTTGCTGAGCGCTAGCACCGTGATCATCGCGGGGCAGGCTGCGAGCCACTGCGTGAAGAGCACGATCGAAGATCTGCTCGACGAGATCATTGCGCGGGACAGAGCGCTGGCCCGCAACGTCTATATCCTGTCCGACTGCATGTCGGCCGTCGTGGTGCCCGACGGTAAGGGCGGCTTTCTCGCGGACTTTACCGCGTCTGCTGAAGCGGCGCTCCAGCGCTTCGCCGAGGCCGGGATGCACGTCGTGCGTTCAACCGATTCGATGGATTCGTGGCCCGATATTCGATCGTGACATCTCGAGCTGTCAAAGATGAACGTAGTTCCACGGCGCCATGTCAAAGTGAAAGTGATCGTCGTGGTCGGGGTGGGCCGGTCCGAGCAGCGTGCGGAAGGTGCCCCGCGCCACCAGTTCGCGCGTCAGCTCCGCCAGGAAGTAGGCGTGGGTGGCGCTCGCGGCGTCCCCCGTCGCTTGCCAGTGCCGATCGACGCGAACCTGGAAGCCGCTGAGCAGCGCCAAGGGGGGCGGCGTCCAGGCGGGAAGCGTGAAAGGTGAAATCGGCGCGAATTCGAAACCGGTGATGTCGATCGCGTTGCCGAGCGCGTGCTCGCTCAGCTTGCGGTTTTCTCCGCCAACGGAGCGGCAACCGTAAGAGGCGGCGACCAGAATCGCGCTCGGCCGGCGCGCGTAGACGCGCTCGGAAACCTCGGTGACGACCTGCTCGAAGGCTATGAGCCTTTGCCGAAATGGATCGATGACCTTCGCCGCGGGCGAAAAGCGCAGCGTCGTGCCAGAAAAGTCCCGCGCGTCAACCGGCGGGCAGCTCAGCGCGTGGCTCGGCAGGCTTCGCCCGAACGAGTCCAACGGATAAGCCGTCTGGACAGGGCGTGACCAGGCTGCGGCCGC
>JAYWEH010000525.1:0-3498 GCA_043780025.1 Deltaproteobacteria bacterium | reverse complement strand
GGGTTTGATGCCGTCTCGGCGCTCGGAGCGGGCGGCATTTCGGGTGCGCCCCTCAAACAGAGGTCGCTCGAGGTCCTGCGCCTGCTGCGGGGGCGAGCGGGGGCGCGTCTCACGTTAATCGCCGCTGGCGGCATCGAATCGGTGGACGACGCCTGGGATCGTCTGGTGGCGGGCGCGAGCCTGATCCAGATTTATACAGCGTTCGTCTACCAAGGGCCGGGGCTGCCAAGCCGCCTGGCGCATGGCCTACTGGCGCGTGCGCAAGCGGAGGGGTTTGAGGGTTTGTCCGACGCGCTGGCGCATCACCACGCGCGCCTGTCGGCCGTCAGTTTGAGCTGACGGGGGTCGGCGTGCCGCTCTTGGCTGGGCCAGGCGTGGCCGCGTCGATACCCGGAGCTGGCAGCTGCGACTGGGTTTCGTATTCGAAGGTGATCGGAGCCGTGTCTTCGTCCGCGAGTGTGGTGGCGCCTTCCAGCGCTGCCTCAGGCACATCCACGCGCACGTGCCCACCGGACGACAGCTTGCCGAAGAGCAACTCGTCACCGAGTGGGCGTTTGACGCGTTCCTGCACCAGACGAGCCAGCGGCCGGGCGCCGTTGTCTCTATCGTAGCCCACGATGGCCAGATAGCGGCGCGCGCGATCGGTGAGCTCGATGCTGACTTCGCGTTCGCGCAGCTGCGCGGCCAGCTCTTTCACCGACTTGTCGACGATGTTCAGCATCACGCTCGGGCTCAGCGCATCGAAGCGAATGCGTGCATCCAGGCGGTTCCGGAACTCCGGGCTGAAGGTGTTCTTGAAGGCCTTGTCGTCGTCTCCGCGTTGATTGCGCTGCCCGAAGCCGACGCGGACGCGCGCCAAATCTTGCGCCCCGACGTTGCTGGTCATGATCAGGACGACGTGGCGGAAATCGGACTTCTTACCGTTGTTGTCGGTGAGCGACCCGTGATCCATCACCTGTAGGAGCACATTGAACACGTCCGGATGGGCCTTCTCGATCTCATCGAGCAAGAGCACCGCGTGCGGCGTCTTGGCGATGGCTTCCGTCAGCAAGCCACCCCGGTCGTAGCCGACGTAGCCCGGAGGTGCCCCGATCAGGCGCGACACGGTGTGCCGCTCCATGTATTCGCTCATGTCGAAGCGGAGCAGCTCGATACCCAGGGTCTTGGCCAGCTGCTTCGCGACCTCGGTTTTGCCGACGCCGGTCGGGCCGCTGAACAGGTAAGAGCCGATCGGCTTGTCCGCAGGCCGGAGGCCGGCACGAGACAGCTTGATGGCGGACGCGATCTGCTTGATGGCGCGCTCCTGGCCGAACACGACGTTGCCCAGGTCCACCTCCAGATCGCGCAGCGCTTTCTTGTCGGAGGAGCTCACCTGACGCGGAGGGATCTGGGCCATGCGAGCCACGACCGATTCGACGCGTTCGATGGTGACGGCCGAGCCGGCAGGCTCCGAAAGCTTGGTGTCGGCACCGGACTCATCGAGCAGATCGATGGCCTTGTCCGGCATCTTCCGGTCGTGCAAATGCCGCTGCGCCAGCGTCGCCGTCGTCGTCAACACGTCGTCGCTATACGTGACCTCGTGGAACTCCTCGTAGCGAGTCCGCAGGCCGCGCAAGATGAGCACGCTTTCGTCCAGGCTCGGCTCCAGCACTTCGACCTTCTGGAAGCGCCGGGCGAAGGCGCGATCACGTTCCAGGTGGCTGCGGTACTCCTCGAACGTCGTCGCTCCAATGCAGCGCAGCTTGCCGCTGGACAGGGCCGGCTTCAGCAAATTCGACGCATCGACGGTGCCGCCGCTGGCCGCGCCAGCGCCGATGACCGTATGCATCTCGTCAATGAACAAGATGCTGTTGGGGTCCTTTTGCAGCGCCTTGATCACCGCTTTCATACGGTTCTCGAAATCGCCGCGATACTTGGTACCCGCGAGCAATGCGCCGATGTCGAGGGCGTAGACGACCGCGTTCGTGAGCGCGCCGGGCACCTCACGACCGACGATGCGCGCCGCCAGGCCTTCAGCGATGGCCGTCTTGCCGACGCCTGCGTCGCCCACCAGAAGCGGGTTATTCTTGCGCCGCCGGCTCAGCACCTGGATCACGCGGCGGATTTCAGAGTCTCGCCCCACGAGGGGATCGATTTCCCCGGCCAGTGCGCGACGATTCAGGTTGCTCGCAAAACGTTCGAGCGGATCGCCATCCTTCTCCGCGCGGCCGTCACGCCCACGGCTCGGTTCGTCGAGCGATTCTTCCAGGCTCGCGTCGTCCGACTCGCTCTCTTTGCGCGAGCCGTCCTTTCCAGCGCCGTGTGACACGTAGCTCACGACGTCGAGCCGGGTGACGCCGCTGTCCTCCAGCGCTTGCACCGCGAAGGAGTCCGGCTCCGAGAAAATCGCGACGAGCACGTTGTAGCCCTTGAGCTCGGCCTTGCCGCTCGATTCGACATGGACCGCGGCGCGTTGCAGCACGCGCTGGAAGCCCCGCGAAGGTCGAGGCGCTGACAGCGCATCCTCGCTGGTTCCCGGGAACTGGCTCTGCAGTAGCCGATCGAGCTCCAGTTTGAGCTTTTGCGTGTCCGCGCCGCTCTTGCGTAGGACGCGCGCCGTCTCGTCGTCCATCAGGAGCGCGTACAAGAGATGTTCGACGCCCACGATGTCGTGGCCTCGGCGCTGTGCTTCGGCGGCGGCCACCGAGCAGGCAATTTCGACTTCCGGGCTCACTTTCATGGGGTCAGTCTTTCGTTCTCATCGGCGCGGGTCGTTCGCTTCAATCCTCCGGGCCATCTTCAGCTTCTGGCTCGGCCGTGCACTTCAATGGATGGCCATGCTCTTTGGCGAAGTCCATGACCTGCTCGGCTTTTGTTTCCGCGAGGTCCCTCGGGAACGTGTCGACGATGCCGTACCCCTTGTGGTGCACGTGCAGCATGATGTGGCGTGCTTGCGTGATGTCCTTCTGAAAGAAGCGCATCAGCACTTCGACGACAAACTCCATGGTGGTGTAGTCGTCGTTGTGCAGCACCACCTGGTAGCGGCGCGGACGCTTGGTGCGGGCCCGCTCGACGACGTGGACGTCGTCCTCGTGGGTCGGTTCAGAGGGCGTTGGGCGCTCCGACATGCTCGGGTTCTGCAATCTGACCACTTTCTTGCGTCGTGTCGAGTCGCTAGACGCCAGGCTCAGACCACCCCGGAGCGTGCGAGAGCTCGCGCTGCCGGTTCGGCTCAGTTAGGGAGCCGAGGCCAAACGTCCGCACCGCTCGCGCTTCGCGTAGGAAGTACGCGCTTATCAGGGGACAGGAGGCTCGCGTGATGCTGCGACCTGCCCGCTCAGGACGCCGGTCGGCGCCTCAGGTGGCTTTTTTGGCGGGAGCTTTAGGCTCCGCGGCGCGCTGATTTTCGACGGCGCGCTGGTCTTCCCAGGCGGAATTCTTGCGGGCGCGGCGGCGGCGCTCGCGGCGGCGAGCTCTCGGATCTTGGGGGCTGGACATGGTGGCGGCCTAGGTAGCCGA
>JAYWEH010000524.1:0-8296 GCA_043780025.1 Deltaproteobacteria bacterium | reverse complement strand
GCAGGCGGGCACACTCCAGGATGTCCGTGACGAGGAGTCGGAGCGCCAGGCGGAGAAGCCCACCCTGTCGATCGACCCCACCCCGACCGTTCACAACTAGTGCCTCGATTCGATAGAATCGAGGCCAAGATAGAGGAGGGAGCCACCGGCGTACTGGCCAAGCGCCGACCACACGAACGCCATACAACTGGCTCAGCTCGAGGCCAAGAGACAGCGACTTCCCTATTCATCATTGTGGCTCGACTTTGGGAACGTATTTCTCCCAAAGCTGGCGTGCCAGTCGCGCGTGATCAATGCGCTCGTCGATCGAGAAGCACTGCGCCACCCGCTCCACGTCCCGTTCAAAAATCGCACGCGCTTTGGGATTAGTCTTGCAGTTGACGACCTGTGGAAAGTCGATCAGCACGACACGCCCCTGGTGATACAGAATGTTGTACGCGGAGAGGTCTCCGTGCACCCAGCCCATGCCGAGTAACAACTCGATGTTGAAGACCACGCGCTCGAACAACGGCTTGGCTTCGCCGGCCAAGAGCGTAATGTCGCTCAGCGTCGGCGCGGCCTGCATGCCGTCACCTATGAACTCCATCAGCAGGGCTTGCTCTGCGTGCTCGATCGGCTCGGGCACATCGCCCCCCGCGGCATGCAGCTGCTGGAGCAGCCTGAACTCGTGCATCAACCAAGACGATTGCGTCGCCGCTACCCCACGCGCAGGCTTACGCCCGCCCGCTTCGCCCGAATGCCGTGAGCCGCGCCGAGTCTTGAAATCACGCTCCCCACCGTCCTCGGCCAACGCCGCCCGGCCTTCTTCATACTCAGCCGTGTTCTTCGCGCCGCGGAGCGAGCTCTCGCGATAGAGCTTGGCTGCAACGACAGGGCGCTCGCTGCTCGGGTGCCCCGTGCAGATGTACACCGTGGCTTCCTTGCCGGCCTTGACGCGCTGAACCACGTCGACAATCAGCTCTTTGACGTAGAACGGGGCAAGGTGGGTGCGGATCCAGTTCCGCTCGTATTTGCTGAACTGCTCGGCGGCCGCAAATTCGGGCGGCACGCGCGCCTCAGGCTCCTCATCGCTGGACGTGTCGCCCCGTTCGCCGGAATCACGCCTTCGGCTCGATCGCTCGTTGTGCTGTCTAGTCATGAGTGCTTTGGGGCAAGGCCCGACCTCAGGAGAACGACCGCGTTGCTCGAGAGTTTCTACTCGAGACCGGAGCGTATTCATGACCTTCTCACTTGAAAACGCGCCCGCCGGGGTGGGCGAGGCGCTGCGTTTTCCGCGGAAAAGAGCCCATTGCCCACGAGCACTATGCGCTCATCGCCACCGCCAGTCAAGGTGACCCGCCTCGGGGTCCGGCGCGCCGCATCCAGCTATCGCGCAGATCGAGCTCAGCTTCGATCTCGGCCCTGAAGCGGCCCTCACGCCGTGAGCGGCTATGCTAGAGCCTCTCGCGAATGAGCCGCCTGGATGGACCGCGACGCAGCTATTTGCTGGCGGCTTTCCTCGCTGCCACGTCGGCCTGCGGGCGCCGTGGCGAGCCCGAGCACTGCCTGCCCGAGCGGCAACAGGCGCGCAACCTCGCGTTGCAAGGGCACAGCGAGGAAGCCTCCCGGTTGCTCGAGAACGTCAAGGCCAATTGCGGGCCCAACTCGGCCAGCGACATCCAGCACGTCAGCAAGCTGATCGCGGAGAAGGCGCAGGCGAAGCGCGCGCGAGAGCAGAAGGAAACTGAACAAACCAAGCTGCGTCAGCAATGGCCCAGCAGGGACTTCGTCGCCTGGGCCACAGAGAAGGACGGAGCCGTCACCAGCAAGCTGAACCAGCCTGTCTGCGCGGTCAGGGGAACACCCGATTTTGGGTTCTGCGAAGTACGGCGCCCGAGCACTCCAAACATGAGCGTTCGCTACTCGAGCACGGATCTGGACGCATACCGATATACGCTCCGCACGGCCACACCTCCGAGCTGTATCGACCTGGGCGAATACCGGGAGCTGCGCGCTTGGACTCGCGACGAAAGCACCTACGAGCTGTGCGAGTTGACTAGCCGCAGACTGCGCCACCTCACGGCGCTCTTGATCCACAGGCCCGGAGAGCACGAGATGCACCTATTCTCGCAGGAGTACCCGGCGCTCGACACGGCCTTCGAGCACCAGCTGCGCGCCATTCCCCCGCCGAAGTGAAGCGTTGCGCCCGCTGTGCGCCGCTCCGGTCGCGCCGGCGCTACGACGCGTACCGAATTGGCGAGCATTTCGGAATGCCCTGGCGGGGAGGCTCGGTGTCGCCATTCGCGTGCCGGCGCGGTCCACTCCCGAGACCGGCGGCGCATGCAACGCGGGCCGGGTTACCTACACTGTAACCGCGAAGCCGACCGACATTAACAGTCGCTAACAAAAGTCCTTCAGGCTTCCTTCGAGGCCCCGTTCTTTTGCGCCGGGAGTACCGCCCACGAGTGTCCGGGCGGAGTGAATCACAAATGAAACACATCAAGGTTGGCGCCGCACTGGGGCTGTGCGCCACGACGTTCCTCGCAGGCTGCGCCACCGAGTACGCGGGCTACGCGGAGTACGAAGGGGACGAGGCCGACACGGAAGCCAGGTATGGCTCCGCCCAGCAATCCGTCAACGCCTGCGCAGGCGACGACTTGCAGTACGACTTCAACGGCTTTTCGGCGTCGCTCGCCGTGGCGATTGCCAACGAGCTCGGGCATTGGGACGTCGCGACCGACTTCATCGTGTCGAACGGCAAACTGGCTCTTTCCAGTGCTGGCAACACGCGTTGCGGCACCGGCTGCGCGAACGTCAAAGACCTGCTGCTCTTGCAGGAGGACTCCACCGCCGGCATCCCGAACCACAGCCCCTCGGTGCTTCGCACCAAGCTGACCGTTTGGTACCAGGCACAGATGGACAAGCAGGTGGAGCTCGCGACTGCGGCGGCATTCCCGCCTGGCGTCTATCGCTTCAAGGGCCGCCAGAGCACCAAGTACATGGTCGTGGACAACGGCTCGACTGTATCGGGCGCTCTCGTCGAGCAGAAGGGCACGTTGATTGGTACCAATGGTGACTGGGAAGTCAGCGTAGTCGGCACCAAGCACAAGCTGAAGAACGTCAAGAGCGGCATGTGCCTCGATCTGAAGGTGGATGGCCCGGCCAACACCGACATGGTGCAGAAGCAATGCTCGACGGCGACATCTCAGCTGTTCAAGATGAGCGCCGCGACGGACGCTTCCGCCTTCTACATCGAGACGAGGCACGCAGGGAAAGCCCTGACGGTGAACACCAACTCGACCCAGGACGACGCCAAGATCGTGCAGGTCACCCTGGACAAGAACCAATACTCGTCACAGTTCCTGGCCACGTCGGTCAACGGAACGCCCATCTCGGGCTTGTTCAAGGGTATGTACACCCTGGCGGCGACCCACGGCAGCAAGGTGCTGGGCGTCGCCAACAACAGCGAAAACACCGCGGTGGCGCAGTACACCGCGTCTGCGACGAACCCCATGCTCAACTGGTACAGCGTGCCGATGGGCAGCAACAAGTACCAGTTCGTGAACCGTTCCAGCGGCTTGTGCCTGGCGCTCGCCTCGGACTCGGCCACGGCGAAGGCCGTGCAAAAGACCTGCGCCAACAACGACAGCCAGAAGTTCACGGTCGCCGTGAACGGCGCGGCCGACACGTTCACGCTGCTCACTCGCTACAACGTCCTGCTCGAGGTCACCGGTCATTCGATGGTCGAGGGCGCGACGGTGGGCCAAGCGTCGACGACGAACCCCGACCCGCAACGCAAGTTCAAGATGACGCCACTCTTGGCGGGTGAACCCCACAAGTTGACCTTCTCGCACAAGACCGCGGACGCCGCGTGTGGTGACTACTTCTGGTACAACATCACATCGCCCAACGGCTTGCCCCTGTCGAACCCAGCGGAAACCTTCATCCAGCTGATCTTTGCGGGCGGCAAGAAGGTCATGGGCGGCGCAGACGAGAACCCGTTCATCGCGCAACTGGCGACCGGTACGCAGGTGGCCATCGACCCCTCGGGCTACATGTTGCCCGGCGGCCAGACCAGCACGGGTAGCTGCGTCGCCAGCGACGTGTTCTACGACCCGACCAAATTGGCCGCTGGCGCGGCGGGCCCGCCGGTCCTCTTCCCGCTGTGCTGCACGAAGTACACCGGTGCGACCGGTGGCTTCAAGGTCAGCACCTGGAGCAGCACGACGTTCGTGTGCAACTGATACGGTAAAGCGCTCCGCGTCGAGTGACGCGAAGAATTGAGAAGACGGCCTCTGCCTCCCCAGGCAGGGGCCGTTGCCTTTTGTTACTCCCTGCGCCGAAGCGGCTCGCGGAGCTCAGGGCACCGTCAGCTCGAAGGCCACCGCGAAGTTCGGTTGTGGCTTCTCAGTCACGCTACCAACGAACGGATCCGAGTCACGCAGCTGGCCCCAGCGCGTAGTGCCCGCAAAAGGCATCGTCATGGCCGCCGACTCCGCGACCAGCGCATATCCGACACTGACACCGGCGGCGGGCAAATCTGTAGCGCAGGTGATGTTTACGGCATTGCCCACGATCTCGACGGCGCTGATCGTCACGGGGGCGGCGCCGGCGCGAACCTCGAAGCCCTTGCCCAGCCGCCATTCGGTGCCCGCCAGCTGATGAGGTGGCTGAAACGTTTCTTCCCATGCGAGGGGCGGCACAGGCACATGGAACTCGACGGTGATGACGCGCCCCGCGCGGCGGACGTTCATTGGCTTCAGAGGTTGCCAGTTGCTGCGCAGAACAACGCGCTCATAGTAGACCTGCGCATATTTCTCGCCGAGCGCTTGGTAGCCGTCCACCAGCATGTGCACGCCATCGCTCGAATAGGCGTATTGGTATTTGGGTCCCGAGCAAACCACCTCGTCCGGGTACTCTTCGCCGATGCGCCATTGTGCCAAGCTGGACGCGGCCCGATCGTTGACCGAGTTCTGTTGCGACACGATCAGGATGGGGGGTTCGGTCTGACCGGTAATTGTTGCCAGGTCGCCGGCGTAGTCCAGGAGCAACTGATGCAGCTGGGAAACGTAGTTGGTATTGCCCGCGTCGCATTCGCCATGGGTGACGATTACGGCGCCAACTCCATAGGTCTTGCCCTCGGCGGCGGCCAGCCGCGTGATGGCTGTCGTTTCCACGATCGTGGCCTCGTAAGCGTGGCCGTTGACGCCGCTCGCCGCGGCGCCCTTGACGAGAAAGCTCAGGCACTGCCCGTTTTCGCCGACCTCGCCGTGCACGTTGATGTAGTCGGAGCCGGTGGCCTCCTTGACCAGCGCCGTGATCTGATTCGCCATGGCCGCGTGTGGGGTCTCGCCTGCAATGTTCGTGGGCCACGAACTCGGGTAGACGGGCGAGAGTCTGCCCACGGGCTCGACCAGCGGCACCATGCTCAACGCCGGATCGTTCGGATCGATGGGCCACGGTAGCCCGGCGGTGGAGAGCTTCAGATTTTGATGCGGTTGCTGGAGCGACCGAACTGCAGCGGCAGGGGTGTTTCTCGCGGCCCCCGGATCCCCCACCGCCAAGCTCTGTCCGGTGCCCACGATGCCCGCCCAATCCCACGGCGTGTTGAAGGTGAGCTCACCATTTGAGCTGATCCCCTCATCTGGCGCCCCCGCGAATGAAGCGCCTGACCCCTGCCCCGACGTAGCCCCCGCTCCGGTGCTCGACGAACCGCCAACGCCCGGAGCGCCGGCAGCGGTTGCCGCGCCTGCAGAGATTCCGAGGCCGCCACTGATGCCGTAGGGGTTCTGTCCACTTCCTTCCGCACAGCCGAGCTCGGTTGCTGCGACGAGCAGCCCAGCAGCGCAGCAGATCACTCCGCTAGGTTTGAATAGAACATGGCTCATGAACCGGCGGTTATAGCAGACGGCACAATGCCACGAGGCGCTGGAAACGTTCGCGACGGCTGATGCAGGCCGTCGCAAAACGGATCGGTGTACTCATTTTCGGCTACGCGCGGTCGGCGTGCATCGTTGGCAGCGGAGCTGGCGCGTAGCTCATGGCCGCCGCGCGCCAACGGCCTTCGACATCTCAGCGTAAAGTTCCGGATGCCGCGCTGAAAGAGCCGACACCGCCATTTCCCAAGCAGCACCTCGAAGGTACTGGGTCGGAAGCGGACCTCAGCCCGCGGCCCCGCTTCTTGGCCCCCAACTATCGTGCCGCCAACAAGCTCGAAGGCAAGGTGGCGCTGATCACCGGTGGAGATTCTGGGATTGGTCGCGCTGTCGCCGTGGTCTACGCCAAGGAAGGTGCGGACGGGCCAGCAAGTAGGCGCCGCCACTGCAATTACGAATGGCAGCACCAGCACCGTTCGCCTTTGCCCGCTGTTCTTTTCGTCAAGCCTCGTCAGGCGGGCACAGACACTGATCACGCAGGGGGGAGCTCAACCACCCCGATCGCACGTCGCCGGATGGCGTTTTCCCCTGACGAACCTGCGGCATGCGCAGTTCTCTCGGGCGACCCCGCAACCCCCAAACGTCCTCGGGCAAGAACGCCCCATTCGTGCGCTCATGGCAGCGCCGAAGTCGACCAGCCTTCTGAGATCGGGCCTCGACCGCAGGTTTTTACGCGCTGGCTCAGGCCTTGCAAGAGTGAATGCACACTGCGACGAAAGTGCCAAGGCACGTGCCTGGCTTCGCGGAAAAGGAACTACAATGAACATTCTTCTTTTCATCGTATTCGGTTTGGTTGTCGGCCTGCTCGCGCGAGCCCTCCTGCCCGGGCGGCAATCGATGGGTGTATTGGCTACCTGTTTGCTGGGTATCGCCGGATCCTTCATGGGCGGCTTTCTCGTGTCGCTACTGACCAGCAATCGCGTTCTCGACTTCAACACGGCTGGCATCATTGGCAGCATCGTCGGGGCGATCCTGCTGATGGTAGTTGCGAGCCGCTTCTCGACTCGCTCGCTGGCTTAGCTCATTAGGTTCGTTAGCTAGACCACGTCTTAGCTAGACCACGACTCGATTCCGCGGCCCGGGTGTAATGCCCGGGCTGCGTCGCAGCCAGTGCTAGTGGAGATGATATGAGCACGACTATCGGGTCGGCTTGAGCTTATCCCAAAGCTCCGAGAACCCGCGGATGAACAGGCGCCGGGACTGCTCGTCCTCCTCTGGATCGTGAGCGTCCTCGCCATAGTCGGGCTGCGCGGGATCGAAGGGAAGAGCCTCGGGATCGATGAGCTTCATGACCTGGTGTTCGCGCTGACTCGCCAAGGTATGGCGGGTCAGCCGAGCGCCCTCGACCGAACTCAGCCGATCGAGCACGGCAACCAATCCGTCCATGGCCTCCAGAGCAGCGGCCTCAAGACCGGCGGCGCTGAACGGGCTATGGGCGGCGGGCTGCGCCAAGCCGATATGTTCCGCCAGCAAGCTGACACGCATGTTCCGGATCCCTACCACGAGCGGAGCATCCGGCGGCGACCCTGGTCGCGCCTCCCAGGAAGCGTTCAGCTCGGTGTCGACGCCCATGCTTCGATTGGTCAGGTTTGCCGAGCCCACCGTCAGGAATATATCGTCGACGATGAGCAGCTTGGAGTGAATATACGTCGCTGGCCGATCCGCAGCCTCGCCGTCGCAGAGCGTGCCATACACGCCGAATGCGTGACCCGTTTCGCTCGCGGCTTTCGCGATGCGGGTCAGCGTCTTGGCCTGGCGCAGGCCAACGGCGATTTCTTCCTTTATCGCCTCGGCCTTGCCGTTCACGATCACGACAATCTGCAGCCGCGGCCGCTCTTTTTCCCGCATGCGTGAGATGAGAGCGTCGCCGATGGAGCGACTGCTGAAATACTGCGTCTCAATGTAGATCAGGCGCTCTGCGGCCGAGATCGCCGCGATGAGCAGGGCTTCGACTTCCCGCACGTCGTCGTTCGGCCCACGAGGGTCGGTACGGCTGAAGGCGACCTCGCAAGGTCCGAGCGGCAGAGCTCCGGGCGCGGAATATTGGCCAACAGCGTCACTCTCGCACGCGGGCAGCACGAGGGGTGGACCGTCCGCCCGCGCCCAGCGATCGATGAACACCTCGCGCAGCAGGTCGGCGGTCTCGCAACCGGCGAAATATGCCTGCACGTCGTGATAGGGTTTGGCAGGCTCGCCACGACTCACGCGGAGCGGATTGGCCTCTTGGTGGCGCCGATCATCCCAGCGATCTTCGCACAGATCGATGCCACCGAGGAAAGAGAGGCTGCGATCGATCACCGCGAACTTCTGATGGTGGGAACCCTGTGCCGCATGCGCCTGATCGAAGCGGAACTGCAGGCGCTCATTCGTGGCCCACTGGA
>JAYWEH010000523.1:0-8297 GCA_043780025.1 Deltaproteobacteria bacterium | reverse complement strand
CGGCGACTCCTGCACGGGCCTGCACGGGTCGGTGGCCCCGGCGCTGACGGCGAGGAGCGCCGGCTCGGACCGATCCGAGGGCGGCGCGAGTTGGCAGCTCAGGCTCAGCCAGGAGGCAAACAAGCCGAGAGGTGCGTGCGACACGGACGGGCGCATACTCTCCGCAAGGCCCGCTCTGCAAACCTTAGCTGCGCCCCGAACGTGCATTGTCTCACATCAGCCCCGCCGCAAGTCTTGCGGGGATTTGCAATCGTTACCAGTGACCAGAATCGATCTACCTTGAAATCATAGAGAATTTACTCCGCATTCGGGCCGCGATCCGGGGCACGCGGCTTGCTCTGTGGGTACTCGCCATGTTTGCGCGCCCCCACGCACCCTCGAGAAGCCTGCCCGTGGGCCGAGCGTCACGCCGAGCGTTCACGCTGATCGAGCTGATGGTGGTGGTGGTGATCATCACCGTGTTCGCCGGGCTCGCCATCCCGACCATCGTGGCGCAGATGCGCGACCGCCGGGTCCAGCAATCTGCGCGCGAGATCGCAGCGATGTATCGCCAGGCCAGGCTGCGCGCGGTGGGCCGGGGAGCGGCCGTGCTCGTGCGCTTCAACGCCGGGGCGTTCACGGTGCTCGAAGCGCGCCTCGGGAATGCTGCCGCCGCGGGCGAATGCGCGGAGCTGCCCATGTCGAGCTGTTTCAACACGTCGTGGGTCGACAATCCCACCACGCAACAGCTCGTCGACGGTCACGTGGAAGCGACCACCGGTGAGATGGGCAATGTGACGTTGAGCTTGACCGACGCGGCAAACAACAATCTCGCCGCGGTCGAAATCTGCTTTACGCCGTTCGGGCGGGCCTTCGCACGCAACGCCGTCAACGACGCAGTCGCATTTGCGCCGCTCACCTCCACCTACCTGGTCGGCGTTAATCGCCCCGGTATGGGCAGGTCCCGGCGGGTCGTATTGATGCCGAATGGCACCGCGAGGATGACCGAATGAACCAGACGATCTCGACAGCGACGCGCCTCGCGCGCCGGCGCCGAGCTGCCGGCTACACCGTAGTGGAAATCCTGATTTCGATGGCAGTGCTCGCGGTCGGCGTCATCGGCATCATCGCGACCCAGAAGGTCACGGTAGCGTCAAACACCAACGCCAAGAACCTGGCCCTGGCCACGCAGATCGCCCAATCCTGGCTCGGCGTCCTCGAGGCTGAAGCCGCTCTGTGGGGCGAAGGCGGCGGCCTGACGCGCACCACCTGGCTCCGCCAGGGCGCCGGCACGACGGACTGGTTTCGTCCCGACTACGACGGCACGCGCATCTTTGGCCCAGCCTTCGACGCGCTCGGCAATCCGGTTCTCACGCAAGACCAGGACCCGAATGCGCGCTTCTGCGCCGATCTTCGCTTCTCCCCGCTCAACAACACCGCCAACAACACCGGCTTGCTCCGCGTCGAAGTGCGCGTCATCTGGTTGCGCGATCAAGCGATCCTGTCCGGTTCGGCCACGGCCACGGCTCACGCCTGCGGCGTGGCCGTGCAGAACGTCGCTGACGCCGATGAGCGGCGCCTGTTTCACTTCGTGTACATGTCCGGCGCGGTTCGACAGGTGGTGGCCGGGACATGAAGGACCGAACAATCGTGAGCGGCCGGCGTGCCGCGGCCGGGTTCACTCTGGTCGAGTTGATGGTCGCGATGGTGGGCGGGATGTTCGTGTCGATCGCGGTGTTCGCGCTCGCCAAACACGCCTCCGGTTTCTCGCTCAAGGAGGCACGCCTGGCGGACGCCACGATGCAGAGCATCGTGGGGTTCGAGCGGCTCAAGGCCGAAATATCCCGTGCCGGATTCCTGAGTACCCCCAACATCCGCAACAACCGCTCCGGCCTCTGCGGCGCGCCCTTGGCAATTGGCTTTCCGGTGGGGCTGCGTGATCTCTCCAGCGTGATCATCGACAACGTGCCGGTGCCGCAACTGTCGAGCGAGATGACGTTGAACGGCATTGCGCCCAAACGCGTCACCATCGCAGGCAGCCTCGCGTCGAGCGACCAGTTTCGCGCCTTGAATATCGCGCAAGGCAACCCCGTACAGGTGTTCTTGGACCCCAACAGCCAGGGCATGGTCAACATCGGCTATCCACCCGCCAACGACCCGGCCACGCTCAGCCGCGTCTTCGGCACCGGCCGCGCCTTGCGCATCGTCGACGACCAGGGCCGAGTCCAATTCGCCAGTATCGCCGGGGTCACGGGTGGGCCCAATCCGACCATCACGCTCGGAGCGAGCCCCGCCCCCATCTTCCGCTCGGGCAGCACCCTGCTCTGCGGCATCTCCGGCGTGGGGGACGACTTCGTCAACGTCGTGAACATCGCGCGCTACGACATCCAGAACCTCAACAACTCCACGCTATTTCCGGGCTTCCGGCACATGTTTCGTGGCGGTCCGACCTACGAGGCAACCCGGCGCGAGCTGACACGCCAGGAGGTCGACGTTTCGGGCAACTTGATCGCAGGCACGACCGAGCTGATCGCCGAATACGCGGTCGACCTCGGTTTCTCGCTGCTCGTCGCCCCCAGCACGACGAGCGCGTTGGTGCGCGCCAGCAGCGACGGGGACATCGCGTCTTATGCCGGTCCGCCTGCGGCGCGCGGCGCCCAACGAGGCCCACAGCAGATCCGGGCTATCCACGCCTGGCTGAGCGTGCGCTCGCAAGAAGCCGACCGCACCACCAACCTCAGCCTGACCACTACTGCGCCGGGTCCGAACCGGCTGCGCATCAGCGTTCACCCGACGAGCGCCGCTCTCCCACCGTTTGCCCGGCTACGCACCGTGCAAGCAACGATTCCCCTCAACAATCAAGCCAAGGTCTCATGGTAACCCGCTCGCGACTGCTCTACGAAAAGCGCCGGCAGGAACGCGGCGCCGCGGTGTTCCTGGTCGTGATGGTGCTCACGCTGGTGACCGCCATCGGGGTGTTTTCGATGCGCTCGGCGAGCCTCGTTAACCTCGCTTCCGGCTTCAACCGTCAAGGCGTGCAGGCCACTGCCATGGCCGAGTTCGGTGCGCGCGCCGCTGCGACCTACCTCGGAGACGCGGCGTTCATCCTGGATGAAGACGGCAACGTGCCGGGTTGCGCCTCCAACCTGCAAGCGCAGGATTCGACGGCTTATTGCCGAGTGTTCCCACTCAGCCTACTCAACGACACCTACACGGCATCGGCCACGCAGGCGTTCAACGACGGCTTGCCCGGCCTGTTGAGCTTGCCCGGAGACCCCACCGTGGTGCGCGCCGAGTTCGTCACCGAGCTCACCGAGCCCGGGCCCGCCTCCATCACTGGAACCGTCGGCTTCGAAAGCAGCCAGTTCAAGCAGGTCACGCTGACGACGAAGGCCCGCATTTTCCCCACCAACACCGCCACAACCGCCGTTTGCTCTGCAGGCGCGCGGACCGCCGTCAGCGAGCGCATCGTACGCGCCCACGTCAGCGTCCACACCAATTGATCCTCCAAACAATGCTGCCATCCCCATCGACAATGCCCATCTCGTCCTCTCGCTCGATTCGGTTCGGCATCGCCGGCCTGCTCGCGGCCTTGTGTCTGCCGAGCCGCGCGCTCGGCCAGGCCGAAGCCCAAAAGCCGGCTCCCAACGTGCTCTTGTTGGTGGACTCGTCAGGCTCCATGGAGTTCAAGACGGACGGTACCTTCCCCGTTTGTACACCGGGCAACTCGTCCTCCCAGAAGAGCCGCTGGATTGATCTGGTAGAAGTGATGACGGGCACGTTTGATCCCAGCACCTATTCGTGTTGGGCGCAGGACCGCAGCAGCGCAGAATTCCAGAGCGAATTTTCTATCGCTGGCGAGCCCCCCTATGACTTGGGCTACGTCAACCCGTATCACCGCCCGCTCAGCGGCTCGTGCGTGTACGGGCCTGGAGTCGTCCCGGACAGCAATGATCCTTATGAATGGCCGAATCGCGCGGTCAATACGTTTCCGTTCTTGGCCGGCGCCGTCGTGCGTCCAGCCCCGGCCGCCTTGCCCGGTCAGCTCCCGTGCAGCGGGTTCAACCAGGCCAACGACGGTTTGCTGGATATCTATCGCGACCAGGTGCGCTTCGGCTTGATGACGTTCGACGCCCGTGTCAGCTCCGGCACTGGCGTCGTCGCGGGGGTAGCGGATCCCGAGTCGGGCATGGACGGCAATTGGAGCTACTTTCTGGGCTCACCGGTGACGGGCCATCCTGCCAATTGCAGCTTCGACATGATTCAAGAGGTCGGCGCGCGCAACGCCGCGGCTCCCCCCTGGGAAGGCCGCATGATTGCCTTCGGACCGCCCGGGAACACCGACAACACCGATCGCAATCGCCAGATCCAGGAAGTGCTGTTGTCGACGCGGCCGTACGGCGCCACGCCCATTGCCGGGCAACTGCACGATGCGCGCCAGTTCTTGTGGAACGATACGTCGATCGATCCGCTGGATGCCAGCGGCACAGCGCAGTTTGGCCCCACCAACGATCCCAACTGGCGCGCTGCGAATTGCCGCAAGTCCATCTTGATTCTGCTCACCGACGGCGAGCCGAACCTGGACCTGCGCCCTTTTTGCGCCGAGGCACCTCTGCCACCCGAAACGGCGGGGCGTTGCCCTTACGAGGTACCAGAAGACATTGTGCGCGCGCTGCGCCTCTCGCCACCGGCCCCGAGCTTGTCGGTGGAGACCTATGTGATCGGTTTTGCACTCGGACAGGTCACGCCCTTCGGTGCCACGGCGGCGAAATCGTGCGCCCAGTTGACCGACGCCGAGTGCAACGCCACAGCCAACAACAACCCGCTCACCTATCCCGAAAGCACCCGCATCCAAGCCTGCTGCACGCTGAACAAGATCGCTGCAGCGGGCGGCCTCGACGCCACGTCGGCACCGCGCAAAGCCTACTTCGCGGAAAACGATACCCAGCTGCGCGCCATCTTCACTGACATTCTGGACGACGTCGTACAGGTCGCGACCCGCACCATGCCGGTGTTCAGCAGCGCCGGCGGCGACAGCCAGAGCAACGGCTTCAAGTTCTTCTCGGCCTTCGACCCGCAACCCAGCACTCAGACCGCCGAGCTGTGGCAAGGCATCCTGGAGCGCAAGCGCTTCGTTTGTTCCACCGCCCTCGTGCCACAAGAGCGCTACGACCCCGCGCGGGGCGACGACTTCGCCGCCAACATCAACTCCCTCGACGGTGACGCGCGCTGGTTTTACAGCGTGGTCTCGGATGGCGACAACCGCAACACGATCCGGCCCTTCATGGTCGACGAGACAGACGGCTTGACGCTGTCGGACGGCAATCAGGTCTTCGCCAATCAGCCGAGCGCGCTCGCGGGCCTCATCCCACCCACGGCGATGCAGGTAACGGCGGCCAGTTGCACCGGGGCGTCGACGGCCGAAGTCTGCCGCAGCCGCATCATCGAGCACGCCGTCGGCATCACCAACGACGTAAACGAAACGCGCTGCCCCGACGGAGTGTGCCGGTTGCTCGGCGGCATCTTTCACTCCACGCCGACGGTCGTCTCGGGCCGCCCGAACGAAGCATTGGGTGATGACTCCTATCGCGCGTTCGAGGAGGCCATGGCCGCCGAGGCGCGCCCGAGCGCTCTGTATACTTCGACCGTCGATGGCTTCCTGCACGCATTCAACCTGGCGCCCTACCCGGGCAGCCCAGGTGCGCCCGATCGCGAGGTCGACGAGCGACTCAACAATGAACTGTGGGCCTTCATTCCGCCCGCAGTCTTGCCGGTGATGCAGGTGCAATACCCGCGCACACCCGCGGTGTTGCTCGATGGCGTGCCCATCATCAAGGACGTGGTAGCGCGCAACGACGCCGGCACGGAGCGTTTCGAACGCACGCAAGCCGACGCCCAGGCGGGCAATGGATTGTGGAAGACCGTGCTGCTCTCTGGCTTTGGCAAAGGCCAAGTGAACGCCGGCTACTTCGCGGTCGATATCACCAAGCCCGATCGCAGCGACGCACCGGTGTTCCGCTGGCAGCTCACGCGCAATGCGGACGGCACGCCCTTGTTCGGCGGCCCGGCGACTCCGCTCATCACCACCGTTTTCCTCGACGCAGCGCTGGGTGGGCCTCGCGAAGTCGCGGTCGCGGTTCTACCCGGCGGCGACGCCGTACCGTCGAGCACGGCCACCGGTACCGCAGTCTCCGAGATGATGCCGACCGATCCTTCGAGTTTCGAGGTGTTGCGACCGGGTCGTGACTACAGTGGCGCGCTCGCTGCGCGCTCGCTCACGATTGTGCGCCTCGACACCGGCGAGGTGATCCGAACGTTCCGACCTGCCGCGGGCGCTGCGCCCTTCAGCGCGACGGTCGTGACCGAGACGGATATTCCCGCCCCGATCACCGGCCAACCCAGGGCTTTCCCCGACCGAGCGGGAGCGGTTGCCGACCGCATTTTCGTGGGCGACCGCGACGGCCGCCTGTGGCGTGTCGACGTCTCCGCTCAAGATCCCGACCTGTGGACGATGGAAGTATTCTTCGATTCGTTCTCTGAGGGCACGTTCACGAGTGGCCAGCCCGTTTACCAGGCCCCCGTGCTCAGCGTTAACGACGACGGCCGAGTCACGGTGGCCTACGCCACGGGCGACCAGGACGGCACGGGTCTCGTCAACAAGGTCGTCTCGCTCACCGAAGACATCCAAGATGACGAGTTCGTCGCCAAGGTGAACTGGATCCAATCGCTCACCGATGGTGAGCGGGTGAGCGGGCCCCTCGTGCTTTTCAATCGTGGCCTGTACTACGCCGCGAGCCGCATGCCGGACACGAGCAGTTCCTCTTGCGACGTTGGGCGCGCCAAAGTCTATGGCGCCCACTTCGAGACGAGCCTGGACGAGTTCAACGCCGTAGCCTCCCCCGATCCCTTGAGCGGCCCGGCCGCCGCACCCGGTTCGAGCAACCTGGTCATTGCATCGCGCACGGACGGGATGATCTTCGGCGTGAGCCTCGAGGCTGAGCCGACCTGTGCGTCCAACGAAGAGGTCATCGACGGCAGCAGCAGCTTCGGTTACGGCAGCGTGACCATGTCGAAGCGCGTCAACCCTGGCCGCTTCTACCTGACGTTCGAGGTCAGCGGGTCAAACGCGGATGCACGCGGTGTTCTCGAGGTCCGCCAGCAACTCAGCACACCGCGTATCCCCGTCAGCTTCGAGTCATGGGCGCTCGTGTATGAATGAGCGCATCCACTTCGCCGCCGCGCTGACCCTGTGTCTGGGCTGCAACACGGAGCGGCCGGCGAGCCCAGTGCAAACCGCACCCGTCCAGAACTCCCCGGATCGGCTCGAGGAAGGCGAGCACTTGCCGGCGGCGGAGACGGCCTTCGGCCTGCCGATGCCGAGCGGAATGCAGCTCTCCCGCCATTTCGACGACACCGCCTACTTCTCGGGACCGTTGCCGGTGAGCGACCTGGTCGCGCACATTCAAGAGCGTGTCTCGAGCCGCGACGTCGAGATGATGAACCAGCGTACCGTGTTTGCCCGCGCATACATCGACGGGGACGAATCCAAGCGCCTGGTCCGCATCGAAGTCGCGCAAACGCCCGTCGGCAGCGAGATCTACATCCGCGACATCACGCCACCGTCGAGCCCGCGCGGGCTCTCGGAAGCAGAGCGCTGGAGCCGCGCGGGTCGCAAGCCGGATGGGACGCCACTCAATCCCAATCAGCTGTATTAGACGGATACCGTCAGCCGGCCGTCAATCAAAAGCGCTTTGTGGTAGAGTCGCGGTCGCGCGCCGGCCCATGACGGCGAACGAGGACGGCGAAAATGGCTGCTACAAACGATACCCACGCGACCGACACCGTTTCCGGCTCCGGAACGGACCACTCTGTGGGCAACGGCGCAACGAGCAACGGCGAGTTCGACGAGCACGGCGACGGTTACGACTTCGGCGGGGCCACGTTTGATCTCGACGCTCCGTTCGACCGCGAGCTCTTGCGCTTCATTTTGTCACAGGCGCTGTTCGGCGAAGCTACCGCCGTATATTGCGGGCAATCATTGTACAGCGCTCGCTCGCTCGAGGCCGCGCGCTTCTACGCCCGGCAGGCGCGCCAGGAGCTCGGCCACCTGCAGCTCTTCGCGGACATCTTTCGCGAGCTCGAGCTCGAGCCTTTGCCGCCGCACTGGGTGATCCGGATGTTATCGGCCCACAACCACTACTACCCGCTGAAGGTGCTGATGGAGCACGCCGTGGGCGAAGGCATGGTGCTCGACATTTTCAAGGACTTGCTGCTGCAGACGTTACCGGATGGGGATCCACGGGTCCCGTCGATCAAGA
>JAYWEH010000522.1:0-19544 GCA_043780025.1 Deltaproteobacteria bacterium | reverse complement strand
CCTCCCCGTTCGAGAGCGCGATGAAGCCGCCGGCCTCGATGGTCAGGCCGTTTTCGAAAGCGAACGCCTGATCGTCGCGCACCAGGCTGCAGCCCAGGAGCTCGACCGCATCCGAGCCCGCGTTGTGGAGCTCGACCCACTCCCCGTTGGCGTCCGAGACGGCTAGCGGATTTTTCATGATCTCCGTGATGATGACGTCGGGAGCTTTCGCGCCGTCCACCTCGATGCCGATCAGCACCTGCCCGGAGGGGTCGAGAGAAACGTCTGCGCCGGTGGTGCGGAACTGAAAGGTGAGCCGTGTGATCTGATCGGCGGCGATGCCGAACGCGAGGGGATTGTTCGACACGAGCTCCGCCGGCACCGCGCTCGCCCCGAGCGCCCCCACCCGTTCCAGTTGCCAGCCATCGAGCAACTGGACGCTGTATTGCCCGGCGGGTAGCGAGCGCGCGATGACGTCGCTCTCCGATTCTGTGTCGCTCGACAGCTCGAGATCGGCGGCGCCGCTCACGAGGAAGCTGGCATTCACGAGCCGGAACTGCGCTTCACCGATGCCGCTCGACAGCCCGAGCTCGAGCTGGCCGATGGCAGGCCCGGCGAGGCTCGTGCAGCCCGAGAGGGCAGGCGCGGCCACGACCGAGAGGGCGGACAGATAGCAGAGTAATGTTCGACGCACGGCGAGTCCTTTCGCGGAACGCGTGCGATGAGAGCCCGCACCACGCGGCCTCTCGCGCCCCCGATTTCGCGGGCAGCGAGCGCGTTCCGTGAAGGTCGAAGAGCAACCGCTGTGCCGGTTGTCACTGGCTCGAAGCGCAGGGATTTTCGGCGTGATCCCGAGATCAGGACGCTGGCGGGCGCCGACGCTGGCCGGCGTTCGCCAACCTCGCCGTCAACTCGAGGTGCGCCTCAGCGTAGGACGGTGGCGCAACCGAGCTGCAGCTGGATGCTGCCTGAGGTCGCGGCCTTGAATTGATCGCAGACCGTCGGGCATACTTGCAGCGCGCGCGGCTGCAGCACGTCGGGGTTGACGTCGTAGTGCCAGCCGTTCGGCTCTTCAGTGCAGCCGGCGAGGCTGCCCACGTACGGCAACTGACGTTCCGCGGTGCCGTCGTCGAACTTCAGATTGACCTTGAAGTAGTCGAGCTCGGTCTGGCTCGCGGGCACCTGGAACTCGCAGGCGAGCGTGCCGCTCTGGATCGCGCGCAAGGCGTCCAGGAACTCGTCTTCGACCGCGCCCGTGGCCTCGATCAACACGGCTTGCCCCGTGCCACCGGCCTGGGCGATGGCGTTGACGTTGTTGATGCTCGCGCCGTCCCCCGCCTGGAACACGCCGATCACGAAGGTGCGGACCGGCACCTCGGATTGCACGGCTTCGCTCGCGATGTCGATCACCTGCTGAATCGGCGCGATCTCTGTGTCGTCCTCGCCGCAGGGCGTGGGCAAGCCATCCGTAGCGAGCAGGGTGACGACGGTCTGCTCGGGATGCGCGATCGCCCATTCACGGGCGTGGTTGATCGCGCCGCGCAGGGCTGGCGCGGTGGGCGTGAGCCCTTCCGGCTCCTTGCCGCGGAACACCTGGTCCACCTCGTTCAACCGCTCCGAGATCAGCCCGATCTCCACGGCGGGCGCCTGGTAGAACGCGTCGTCGCACTGCGTGGCGTTGGTGCAGGTGCGATCGAAGTTGTCGCAGCTGCCCATGCCGTTGCCGCAATTGTTACCGATGATGCAGGCGAGGGGAATGTCGGGATCGGAGTTCGCGCACAGCCCGAACTCGACGCAGGCATTGGTGGAGCCGGGGCAGTCCGCGTCATCGATGCACAGCGTGATGCTGCCGTTCTCGCAGGTGCCTGCGACGCAGGAGTTGCCGTCACCCGGGCAATCCGCGTCAACATCGCAGGGGGTGTTGAGGCACGTCGACAGGAAACATGGACCACCGTCGGGGCCGCAATCCGCCTGGGTCGTGCACGCGAAGGAAGAGCCCGGCTTCGCGAGCGGGAAAAACTGCAACCCGAGCGAGAGGTCGGAATCGCGCGTCTCGTTCAAGAAGCCACGCATGGCGCGCACGACGGATTGCCACTTGGTCGAGCCGCCCGCCGTGACCTCGTCCATCGAGCCCGAGCTGTCCAACATCATGTACAATGCGACGGGGCGCGCTTCCGCCGCCTGCGTGTCGGTGAGGCATGCTCCGCCCACGCTGTCGCCCCCGGGATTGAGGCTCTCGGTGCCACCGCCGAGATCCACGAAGTCGGAATCGCGCGCTTCGAGCTCGACCTTGACCGGATCGGCACAGGCCCACAGCGCCATCGCAAGCGGGCTTCCGAGCAGGGCCGCGCCAGCGTAGCGCCGCAATCCGTACCGACTCAGATGCCGCCTTATCACCGGCGCATTAAAGCATAGTCAGATCAGCGCTGCCAGAAGCAGGCTCGTAGACCGAGTATTGACCGCAAGGGGCCCATTTTTCCAGCAATGGTGCGTGACAGAGGCCCGAAGCGGCTGCCCGGCGTGATATACGGGCCCGAGTTGTCCCGGACGATGGACTCGAAGGGGCGAGATTGAAAACCGGATCCGAGGACCTTGCTCCGCCGCGCTACGAAATCCGCGGTGCTTCCTCGGCCGACGAGGAACAGCTGCTGGCTCTCGCCGCGCACCTGAACACCGTCAATCTGCCGAACGATCGGCGTGCCGTGCGCGAGCTGCTCTCGCACGCCGAGCAGAGCTTCAGCGGCGCGATCCCGAGCGCCAAACGCAAATACGTCTTTCTGTTGTGGGACCTCGCTCGCGACCAGGCCATCGGCTCGAGCAGCATCATCGCGCAGCTCGGGCGGCGTGACGCGCCGTACATCTATTTCGACGTGATCGATGAAGAGCGCTATTCGAAGTCGCTCGACAAGCATTTTAACCACACCGTGTTGCGGCTGGGCTTCTCGTACAAGGGGCCCACGGAGCTCGGCGGTCTGGTCGTCGCCCCGTCCCAGCGCGGCGCGCCGGAACGGCTCGGGCGGTTCGTGTCCTATGCGCGCTTCGTGTTCATCGCTGGGCGGCGCGAAGCTTTCAAAGATCAGCTGCTGGCGGAGTTGTTGCCACCGCTCGAAGCCGACGGCACCAGCCATCTGTGGGAAGCATTGGGGCGGCGCTTCACGGGCATGAGCTACGCCGAGGCGGATCTCCTGTCGAGCCGCGACAAGGAGTTCATTCGCGATCTGTTTCCGCTCGGTGAGATCCACACGAGCTTGTTCGACGACAAGGCGCGGGACGTGATCGGCCGAGTCGGACAGCAGACATTGGGCGTCGAGCGCATGTTGCGCGCCGCTGGCTTTCGTTACGCGCGTCGCGTCGATCCGTTCGACGGCGGTCCTCATTTCGTGGCACCGACCGACGAGGTGGGCGTGATCCGCCAGACGCGCGCGGTGACCCTGGCGGGAACTCTGCCGCCTCGCCCCCCGGGTGATGCAGGCGTGCGCACGCGAGGCGTGGTGCTGCAATATCTGGCGCATGCGCCGTTCGTGCGCAGCGTGCAGAGCGACTTCGAATGGGAGGGGACGAGCGAGGTGCGGTTGCCGGCGGTGATCACGGCCCACCTGGAGCTCGGCGCCGGCGCCAAGATTTGGGTGGCGCCGCTACCCGAGAGCCGCAGGGGTGACTCGGGCAGACCCGCATGAGCCGCTTCATGTTGATCGCGATGAGCGTGGTGGGTGCCGCGCACTATTACGTCTGGGCGCGCCTGGTGTTCGCGCCCGCGCTGGCGCCCGGCCTGTATTGGGCCCTGAGCGCGCTGTTGTTCGCTTTGTGGTTGAGCATCCCCGGGACGTTCGTGCTGTCGCGCCGCGCTCCAAGGCCGGTCGCCGCGTTCGTCGTCTGGTTCGGTTACGCCTGGCTCGGCAGTATTTTCCTCTTGTTTGTCAGCGTGCTCGCGGCCGACGTGTTGCGCGCCCTGTGGGCGGGGCTGAGCTGGCTGCTCGGAGACGAAGCGTCCACGAGCGAGCTCGTGCGCAATCGGCGCTGGGCCGCGGGCACCGCTACCGTGGCGGGGCTCATGCTGCTCGGCTCTTTGTGGACCGCGCGTCGTGTCGTGGTCAAGCGCGTGGAGGTGCCGCTGTCCAAGCTGCCCGCGAGTTTGCACGGCACGACGATTGTGCAGCTCAGTGACGTCCACATCGGTCCGACCCTGGGCCGGCGTTTTCTGTCGCGTGTGGTCGCCGCCGCCAACGCGCTCGAGCCGGACGTGGTGGCCATCACCGGGGATTTGGTGGACGGCTCCGTGGCTCGTCTCAGCGAGGCGGTGGAGCCCCTCGGGAGCTTGCGCGCGCGTCACGGCGTGTTCTTCGTGACCGGCAATCACGAGTACTATTCCGGGGCGGACGCCTGGTGCGCTCATCTCACCGGACTCGGCATTCGCGTGTTGCGCAACGAGCGCGTCAGCGTGGGCAACGCGGACGCGAGCTACGATCTGGCCGGCATCGACGATTTCACGGCGCACCATTTTGGTGCAGGGCACGGCGCGGATCTGAAGCGCGCGCTCGAGGGCAGGGATCCGAAGCGTGAGCTCGTGCTCTTGGCTCACCAGCCGCGTGCGGTCGTGGAAGCGGAGCGTGCGGGTGTCGGTCTGCAGATCTCCGGGCACACACATGGGGGCCAGATCTGGCCATTCAACTTCCTGGTGCGGCTGCAGCAGCCCGTGACGGCGGGGCTCAACCGGTTTGGGCGCGCGTTGATCTACGTCAGCAGCGGCACTGGCTATTGGGGCCCGCCCATGCGCCTCGGCAGCCGCGCTGAAATCACGCAGCTCGTGCTCCTGGCGCCCGAGGGCGCAGCCGCGGAATAGCGCGCCTTTCAATGACGCAATCGCGGGGCGCGCGACTCGGCCTCTATTCCTTGCTAGGCTGAGCTGACGTGGAGCAGGATACCGTCCTCAACGAGAAGTATCGCCTGATCGGGCTAATTGGCCAGGGCGGGATGGGTGCGGTCTGGCGCGCCCAACACCTCGGCCTGGATTCGCCCGTCGCGGTGAAGGTGATGACGCCGGAGATGGCGGCCAATCCCGAGGCCGTGGCCCGCTTCACGCGCGAAGCACGCGCCGCCGCGAGCCTGCGCAGCCCGCACGTGGTCCAGATTCTGGACTACGGCGTGGACCCCGTGCGCAACGAGCCCTTCATCGTGATGGAGCTGCTCGAGGGGGAGAGCTTGAGCGCCCGCATCAAGAAGCGCGGCCAGCTGTCGCCCGCGGAGACGGCCCGTGTGATCCAACAGGTCAGTCGCGCGCTGACGCTGGCGCACGCGGCCAAGATCGTGCATCGCGATCTGAAGCCGGACAATATCTTCATGGTCAGGAACGCCGACGACGAGATCGTCAAGGTCCTGGACTTCGGGATCGCCAAGAGCGGGCAGGCGCTCGGCGGGCACGCACAGACGGTGACGGGCAGCGTGCTCGGCACGCCCTACTATATGAGCCCGGAGCAGATCACCAACTCCAAGGGCGTCGATCAGCGCAGCGACCTGTGGAGCCTGTCGGTGATCGCGTGTGAATGTTTGACGGGGCACCGCCCGTTCGTCTCCGACACGGCGATGAGCCTGGCCGTGATGATCTGCCAGGGCCAGGGCGAAAAGCCTTCGAATCTCGGTGCCGTGCCGGCGGGCTTTGACGATTGGTTTGCGCGCGGGACGTCGCTCGACCGCCAACAGCGCTTTCAGTCGGCGAGTGAGCTGTCGGAGTCGCTGCAGAGCTTGTTCGAGCGCGGGCCCGCTGTCGTTGCCGAGCCGTTTGGAGTCGCAGCGACGTTGCACGCACCTTTGTCGGCGCAGGCCGCGGCGCCTGTCGCCCAGAGCGCGCGCTTCGAACCCGTGGCGGCCACGACCGCTACGCGCTCTGCGGGAGTAGTCGTCGAAGCCGCGAGTGTGGGGCCGCTCAGTCACACCGCCAATCGAGGCGCAGGCTCGACCGCGTTTTCGTCGAAGCCGCGGGCCAACTGGCTCACTCCCGCCATTGCCGCGGCCGCAGCGCTCGCCGCGGGCAGCGCGGTGTGGTTCATCTCGCGCGGTAGTCCCGACGAAACGCCAGAGTTCGAGGTATTGCCGTCCCCCGCGGCGAGTGGCGCGGCGCCGCAGCCGGCTGCGCCGCGTATCGAGCTAGCGCCGAGCCCCGCGCCGGCGGCAACGGTAGCTCTGCCGGTGCCAGCCGCTCAGGATGCACCGTCGCCGCCCAAGGTCGAGCCCATCGCGACGCCCCCGGAGCCTGTGCCCAGCACGGCGCGCCCCGTCCGCGCAGTGCAGTCCAAGGCGCCGGCAAAGGCGAAACAGTCCGCGCGTGTCACCGCGCCGCCGAAGCCGGTTCGCACGGAGCCGCCGAAGGCGAGCGAGCCCGCGCCGAAGAAGCCCTTCGATCCGTACAACGCGCTGTAGAAGTTCGAGCTAGCTGAGCGCGAAGCGCTACGTCCGTAGCGGCTTCTCACGCGCCGGCATCAATTTCGGAAACCGGCCCTGTCCGTTGTCCGATGGTTGCGCAGAGCTTGCGATACGGTAATGAATACTCTTCAGGAGGCTGCCATCGGGGCCGCTTCCTGCGGCTTCGGACAGCGATAGTTCGGCATGGACGTGCTCTTATCAGTCGTAGCTGCCTTTCTGAGCACCAAGGCGCTTCTTGCAGTGGCTCGTCACCGGGGAGCCACCGCGAGCACGCGTGGCGCGGTCATGATGCATTCCGTGGCCGCTACGGTTGTCGGGGGACTCTTTTCTGTTGGGGCCGTCTTGGCCTTCATGATGCTGGCATTGCTTCCGCAAAATCAGTCGAGACCGGCGCTGCTAAACGGAGCCACTGCGTTTGCGGTGTTTGTCGTGCCGGCGAGTTGGTTCTTCTGCGAAGCGATGCGACGACGTGTCCTGGTGACTCGGGATGGGATTATCGACATCGGGCGGCGCGGGCGGCGTCGCCGAATCCGTTGGTGCGATGTGGTCGACGTCACGCACAGCGGTCTCATGGGCTGCTTCTTCGTGCATCGGCGTGATGGAAGGCGCTTGATGATCTCGCAGCTTCTGGTGGGACAGAAAGATTTTGCGCAGAGCGTGCTGAGCAATGTATCAGCGCAACGACTAGAATGCGAAGGGCAGCTCCGCGACCTGGTGTGAAGGGTAGCTAGCCAATCAAACTAGCGGCAGTGCATTCGTGAAAATCCTACAATTGATCGGACTGCATCTGTGGATTGCTGTATTTTTGTATGCGTGGGCTGGCACGCTTTGGGGGAACTATGCCGAGAAAACCTATGTCGCTCGCATGCGGTGGCGGCGCTGGCTGATGCCGGGCCGATTGGCGGAAAAGGCTTACTGGACGCGCTTTCAAGAAGTATTCGTGATCGCAACGCTGCCCATCCTGCTGTTCATATACGTCGGCGCTTTGGTGCTGATCCTCAGGTAAAGTAGCGTCACATTGGCTGACCAAGAAGCCGAGAGGTGAGAGGCCCATGCCCAGCGGGCCGTGCGCGGCATTGGTCTCCTTCCCAGGCGTTTGACGAGATGCGTACGACACGCCCGTCGGGTGTCTCCCGATCTCGACCCGCCGCTTCGCCGAAAAGCGCCCTGCGCTCGCCGTGCTTGCGCCGCGCGGAGAAACAGCCTGCATCTGGAGGCGCGGACGGAGTTGGGCAACATTCAACGCCACCGTCGCTGCCAAATTCGAGCTCACGAGCTCAGCCGACAGCCGCAGAGCACGAAAGCCCGCGCAGGGGGGACCTGTTACACGATTATGCGGATGAGGCGGGGCAAGTTATTGATAACATCCCGGACTACGTCAATTAGGAGCAACAAGGATGAGCATGCAGTCATCTAGGCGAACGCCGATCGACGATAGCTACCCGACGTGCGAGCGTACTTGTGCCGCACTCCGCATCTATCCAGGGGAGATAACACCCGAAGAGGTTTCACCGCGACTGAAACTGCTGCCGACCTCACAGCAGACGACAGGCGAGCAGCAGCTCAACCGAATTGGGCGTATTCGCGTGGCTCGCCTCAACGGATGGTTTTTGTCGAGTGAGAGCGCGGTGAAGTCGATGGACCTACGACGGCACCTGGACTGGCTGTTAGACAAGCTCGAGCCGACAGCGGACGCACTTCGGGTGCTTCAAATCGAACCCGGGACTAGAATGGCAGTGAATTGCATCTGGTGGTCAAAAACGGGCCAGGGAGGCCCGACACTTTGGCCGGAACAAATGAGCCGACTGGCGGCACTTAACCTCGAGTGCTCGTTTGATGTGTCGTTCTACGGCGACGATGAGGATGATCGTCAGGATGCGCGCTTGACAAGCCCTGAAGAATCGTAGGGATTGCCTCTTCGAGCGACGTCATCGCAACATTGATGGCAATAGTGAACTCCTCACGGGGCGTCGCGCATACTGCGTTGTCTCGACCGATGCTGGCGCTGGCTCTGTTTGCTGCTCGACGCGTAGGATTTCGTGTTGGTGCTAGCACTTGTGCTCGCGGCGCTGGTGAGCATCGTCGGTGTCCGCGATGCGCTCCTGCTGGGGATGAGCCGGTATCTTGACCGCTGTATGAGGTGCCTCTACCAAGACAGCCTCAAACCCATCGCCGAACTCGACCCGAGCGGCGCCGTGCTCAGCCGCTTCGTCTACGCCACGAAGTCCAACGGCCCGATCTCATGATCCAGGGCGGCACCACCTATGCGCTCCTCACTGTTGTTCGCGGCAGTGTTCGCGTGGTGTCAACACGGCTACCAGCGAAGTCGTCCAGGAGGCGAATATGTCGAGCTCTTGAAAAATGGTTGCGCAGCAATCCAATCGCTTCAAGACTGATCGTTCAGCTGCGCAGTCGATGCTGGATGACCTGCGCAGAGCGTTGAGCGGCAAATGAAGGACCTTACCTACGAAACTTTTGCCGATGGTCTCTGTGCCACGATTCCCGGCTTCCACCTTCTCTACGAAGAGCATATTAGAGACTATGATGAGGTCCTGCCTCACGTTCTTCTTGGAGACCTGGTTAGGTTCTTGACTGCCGAAGTCGAATCGCACGGTGACGCAAGTGCCGCTGTGAAGCCGGCCATGGTCCTCCTCGAACGCGCGATGGGTAGCCGAGAACCACGTATTCAAGAACTCGTCGCCGTTTCGTTTCTAGAGAATCTGGACCCAGAGCATTCATCCTTTTCGGCGCTGAGAACGCTGTTTGGCCCCAGGCTCGAAGAGCAGTATCAGCGAATTCGAGCTGAGCGGCCGGGATCTGCGGCGGTGTAGTTGGAAGTAACCAGCCCTCTAAAATGGTGCGCGCAGTGAGATCCAGTGTGGGCTCCAAACTCGTGGTCGGTGCCCCCAAATCCCCCTCAACGCCCGTACCACAGATTCCTTTGCGCGGGTTTGGCTTCAGGACGGACGGCGGCTACCCGTCCGCTAGCGAAGCGCAGCCCTGATCGGTAGTCGGGCGGAGCGGGATTGGATTCGGAGAGGCACAAATTCATACCCAGGTGTTCCGGAGCAGCGCGCAGGAGCAGAGCGACTGCGGACCTCTTGATTGCGCGAGCCTGCGCGGCGGTGCTCAGCGACCTCGCGTCGAATGCGCTCGAACAGCTCCCGCGACGCATCCGAAGTGCAGGCGTTCAACACGACGGTGCGAGCTTCGCCGCGCGCGTTGCAGCACGTACGGTGGGCTTCCCCATCCAGAAATAGGTCTACCGTCCCCAGCTCGGGGATCTCGAAAGTGCCGCGCGCGCGGCCACCGATCTCGAGGCCCGACAGGCGACGCGTAGGGGCGGGCAACGTCGCTAGCAGCTGGACCTCGCCCAGATCGGCGAGATCGATGACACTACGCTGAATCAGGCCGCCACGCACACGCAGGGCGGGGCCAGTCCAGTAGACCTCAGTCGAGCGGAACACCACCTGGTATGTCGTGCCAAGCAAACACGCTAGAAGCGCCCACGCCCGCCATTTGCCGGTAATGGTGTAGCCGCCATATGGCGACGGCTTGAGCCAAGAACCGATCACTAACGGCGTCCCTGCGCGGCTCCCGACGCATCAGTCCGAGCAGCGCACCTCACTTTCCCGCCACAATCGTGAAGCTGACTTCGTTTGAGCCTTCCCCGGGAGGGTTCACGACCTGGACGGTGTGATTGCCGGGGCCGAGGGAAACAAGAGCAGGATGCGCTCCGGGGTGAGCACCTGATAGCCGTCGTCCTCACTCAGCGGCATGCCGTCCAGTGTGACCTCGGCGTCTCGACTGAAGCCGGTTCCCGTGACTTCGAGCCCCGCGCCGTCCATCCCTCCGGAGGTGATGGTGGTCACTTCCGTCATCCGCTCTTCCGCTTGCTCATGCTTAGCGCTTCCGCCAATACAACTTCGATTGGCTCGGACGTCAGTTCGACCCCGTCGACCGTGACGATCGCGCGGACCCCGACCGCTCGCCCCGGGGGTCCTGGGGAAAACTCGAACCGGGGCTCGGCGAGCGGGCGCGTCCCCGTACCATCACCGTTGGGTCCTGGTGAAACGACGCCGCTACCCACCCCACCTTCTCCATCGGAGCTGCGCGCGAGCAATGCGCTCGCTCCCAGGAGGGACGCGAGCAATGCGCGCGGCCCCGTCGGTGTCTAGAATCCACGTTTCTTCCACCCCGGCATCTGGGGGTTCTGGCCTACCTACGATGATTCGTCAACGCCGGCCCGGCACTCTTGAAGGGGGCTTCGTCGGATTGCGAGAAGATGCGTGCTGTGGGGGAGCTGGATAGATCACAGCCCGCCGCTCTCGGATTTGTACAAGCCAATGGTGCTCGGAACGTAGACGGTTTGGCCGTCGCTGCTGATCGCGAGGCTCGTGGCTTCGCCTTCGATGCCGAAGCCGCCGGGTTGCCAGGTCTGGCCTTGATCGCTGCTGACGCTGAAGGTGGGGTAGCCGCGGCCTAGCGCGGCGATGCGGCCGTCGCTCATGCGTTGCAGTGTGTTGATACAAGCGCCCTGCACGACCGGATCCCAGTTCGCGCCCGCGTCGCTGGAGCGCCGAGTCCCGCCGTTGCTGTTGATGCCCTTGCCGGCGCTGCCGCACGAGAGGCCCATGTACACGAGCGACGGATTGCTCGGATCGACCAGCAACGCGTCGGCGAGATCGTTGGTCATCAGCGTCCAGTCCGTGCCGCCATTGATGGATTTGTAGGTGCCGGTGTTGGTGCCCGCGTAGACGATCTGGCCCGTCGGATCGGCCGCCACGCTGTAGCTCGCAGACGTCAGCGTCGTCGGTTCGAAGCTCGTGCCACCGTTGGTCGAGCGCCTGATGCCGCCACCGACCGTGGGCAGCCAAATGGTCGTGCCATTCACGACGATGTCATAGCAATACGGGCCCGGGCCGGTGCTCACGCCCGCGCTCCAGCTGACGCCGCTGTTGTCCGAGCGGAAGAACGTCGCACCCAGCGTGCAGGCGTAGACTGTGCTCGGATTGATCGAGTCGATGCTCAACGCCGTGACGGAGTCACCGAGCTCGCTCAGCGTCCACGTCACCCCGGCGTTATCGGTGCGGTACACGCCGCTGGGCCCGCCAATGAACACGTTCGCGGTAGAGGCTTGATCGATGGCCGAACCACCCAGGCCCAGCGCGGAGATACCCACCGACGACCCGACCCAGGTGAGCCCACCGTCGATGGAGGCGAACACCCCGTCGTCCGTGGCCGCGTAGACGCGGTTCGGGTCGACGTTGTCGACTGCCAGGCTGTTGATCAGGCCCCCTCCGACAGCGACCGCGGTGCCGAAGTTGAGCCCGCCGTCGTTGGACGACAATACAGACGTGCTGAAGCCGCAGTACAAGCGCAGCGGGTTCGCCGGTGAGTAGGCAAATGCCCAGCAGCTCGTGCCGATGGGCTGCCAGCTCGCGCCGCCGTTGACGGAGCGAAAGCCGTTGACGAACACGCCGGTCGGCGTCGCCAGCAAGCTCGTGGGGTTGTTGGGACGCGTGCCGGCGGGCAGATCTGGGTTGTTGACCGCCACCCAGTTGGCGCCGCTGTCGATGGTCTTGTAGAAGCCGACTTCTGCCTGCTCTTCTTGATTGTAGGCGTAGGCGTACAACGTGCTGGGCGCGACCGGGTCGATGGTGAGAGCGTAGTTGGCGAACGGAAGATTGGTCTGCGCCCATGTGTCGCCCCCGTCTGCCGAGCGGAAGACGCCGGAGAAGTTACCGGCGTACACGATGTTGGGATTGACCGGGTCGATGACCAAGGTGCCGATCTGTGCGCCGCTCAGGCCGCCTTCCAGCAGACCCTGCATGGGCCGCCAGGCGTCACCGCCGTCGAGGCTCCGGGTCGCGTAGAAGCCGGCTCCGGAGAAGCTGCCGCTGCCGAAGCTCGGGGTGGTGTAGACGCGTTCGGGGTTCGCCGGATCCACCACGACCAGACCCACGGCGCCTTCATTGCCGAAGTTGGCGGCTGCCCAGCTGCCGCCGTTGTTGCGCGAACGGAACACTCCGGCGGGCCCGGTCGCGAACAGTGTCGGTGGCACCTCGGTGCTGATGGCCATGTGCGAAACGATGCCGCCGTACAAACCCGTCACCACGCGTTCGAACGGTACACGCACGACGTCGAAGGCAGCGCTGGTCGCGCTGGCGAGGCCGTTTGCCGAGGCGATGAGCGTGTAGCCCTCACCGACTTGATCGAGCGTCACTGCGTCGAAGTAGGCGACCCCCGCCGCGGCCGTGGTGGTGGCAAAGCCGACCAGGTTGGAGCCGCTGGGATTGTTACCGATGGAGAGCGTGATCGCGAGCGCCGCGTCTTCCACCACGGTGCCGTTGTCATCCTCGATGGTCACGACCACGCCCACCGGATAAGAGGCGTAGGCCACCGTGATGGGTTGGAACCCGAGCTGACTCGGGATGCCGGCGCCCGCGTCGCCCGCGTCCGCGCCTGCGTCCGGATCGGTCCCCCCCGCGTTGCCCCCGACCCCGGCCGTGTCCCCTGAGCTGCCGCCATCCCCGCCGCTGCCACCCTGCGTCGGCTCTGTATCGGTGCCCCCGTTGCCTCCGCCGATGCTCGTCCCCGGAGGTGCATCGCCCAGGCAAGCGCCCGAGAGCAGCGCCGCCACCACGGCGACGAAAGTGCGGTGCAGCGGCGTCGGAACGCTGTTGCGCCAGCCGAACGCCGCCGCGTGCCGAATCACCAGCTGCCTCGCACGGTCACGCCGCCGCTCGTCGCCGACAGCCACGGCCCGGCTTGCACCCCGGCTCGCTCCTGCGCGGGCTCCGACAATAGCCAGATACCGCCCCCGGCGGCGGCCGCGGTTCCCAGCAGAGCGCCTGTCAGCCCGATCGCCCAGGGTGTTTTTGTGGAGTCGTACATGTCCGTGTCGTTCTTCTCGCGTGCGTCCGACGCGCGGCCGGACTGCACCAGCATGAGCACCGTGCCACCAATGGCTACGGCCGCTCCTCCGCCGATCAACACCCATTGCAGCGTGTGCGAGCGCGCGGGCGCGCTGTCGAGCGCCGAATCGGACTGCACCCCATTCGACGCGCCCGGCCCCCGGCTTTCCACACTCGACTGGGCCGCTGGATCGACCTCCAGTGCCGGTACCTCCACCGTCACGGTTTCCCCGAGCTTGTTCAGCTCGATTTCCTGGCTCCAGGGTAGGCGGCCCCGCGCTCTGGCTTCCAGGCGGTGTTTTCCGGGATCGACCGGCAGGCTCGCACCCCAGGCGGCTTCCGCGATGGGCGCGCCGTCGCGCTCGACCACCAGGCCCTCCACCAGGTGCGAGACCCGGATCTCGAGGCGCATCAGCTTCGGCTCCAGCGTGCGCTGGCGCTTGCGCGCCTCTTCCGCCACGTCGCTCCGATCGGCTCGCTCAGCGACCGACGCGGCCTCGCCGAACTGGCTCCAGGCGCTGGCGGTCCGCCCCAGGTGCTCGTAGCAGTCTGCCAGGTTGAGCAGGGCGCCCGGGCTCGCATACAGCCGGTTTGCCGCTTCGAATTTCGGGCAGGCGGCGCTGAAATTGCCCGCCTTGGCGAGATCGCGTGCCTCTTCGAACAAGGCCCGCGCCGCGGCCTGATTTTCGGCCTGCGCGTACGCGGGTGACGCCACGGACAGCGCCGCCCCGCCACACGCTGCGCCGAGCAGTATCAAGCCCCAAGATTTCCGGACCCACTTCGCAGTCAGTTTGAGCACGAGCCCCAGAGTAGCCGAGGATGGTGCCAGCCTCAATGTGGGGCGCTACCGCACCGTGACGCGAGCTCCGGCTCAGACCAGGCCGCGCCGGTCTTCCACGATCCGGCCGTCTCTCATTTCGACGACACGCGGCATCCGCTCGGCGAAGGAGGGGTTGTGCGTGACCACGATGATGGTCGTCCCGTGCTTCTGGTTGATCTCGAAGAAGAGATCGTGAACCGCATTGCTCGTCTTCGTGTCGAGGTTTCCGGTGGGCTCGTCAGCGAGCAGGAGCTTCGGTTCGAGTGTGAGGGCGCGCGCGATCGCCACGCGCTGCTGCTCGCCTCCGCTCATTTCCCCCGGGCGGTGGCTGATGCGGTGACCGAGGCCCACTTCGTTGAGCAACTCCTCTGCGCGCTGCTCCATGCGGCGCCGGTTGTCGCCGCGGATCAGCCCCGGCATCATCACGTTCTCGAGCGCGTTGAACTCGGGCAACAGATGGTGAAACTGAAATACGAAGCCGATGGACTGGTTGCGGACGCGCGCGAGCTTGGGCCCCGACAGCGTCGTCAGCTCCTGCCCGGCGAGCGTGATCTTCCCCGAGCTCGGCAAGTCGAGCGTTCCGATGCAGTGCAAGAGCGTGCTCTTGCCGGCGCCCGAAGCACCCACGATACAGAGCAGCTCGCCCGCGTCGATCTCCAGATCGATGCCCCGCAGCACCTCGAGCACGTGGCCCATGTGATTGAACGATTTGCGCAGGTCTTCGACCTTGACCAGCAGCTCGGGCGCGTGGCCCGCGGCGGCACGGGTCTCCGCGATGCTCCTCCCCACGACACTCTGGGCCATCATTCGTACCGAATTCCTTCCACCGGCAAGAGGCGGCTCGCCGCGAGCGCCGGGTAGATCGTGGCCAAGACCGTGATACCGAGCGAGCACAGCGCCACTACGCCGTAATCCAGCGGGTCGACGTTGATGGGCAAGCGGTCCACGTAATAGACGTCCGGGTCGAGCCTCACCCCGAACCACAACAGACCGAGGCATAAAACGAGCCCCGTCACCACTCCGAACACGGTGCCGATGCCGCCGATCAACAGGCCTTCGGTCATGAATATCTTCAGGATGCCGAGATTGGATGCGCCGGTCGCCTTCAGGATGGCGATCTCCTTGCTCTTCTCGGTGACCATCAAGAGCAGCGTGCAGATGATGCAGAAGCTCCCGACGACGATGGCGATGGACAGGATGATGAAGGTGACGATCTTCTCCAGCTCGAGCGCGCTGAACAGGCCCTTGTTCATCTCCTGCCAGTCGCGGATGCGCAGGTTCTGTCCCTCGAGCACCCCGCTCAAACGCTCGCGTACCTCGGCCGCTCGATCCTCGCGTTCGACCTTGACCTCGATTTGGCTGATCACCCCGGGTCGATCGAGAAAGCGCTGAGCCACCGGCAGCGTCACATAGGCGTGCAACGAGTCGTATTCGTACATGCCGCTGTAGAACACGGCGGCGACCCGGAACTTGCGGGCGCGTGGCAACACACCCATCGGCCCGAGCTCGCCCACGGGCGAAACGAGAGTGATCTCGTCCCCCACGTAGACGTGCAATGTTTTCGCCAGTTCCCGGCCTAGCACGATGCTCGGAAAGTCGTCCGTGCGGATCACCTCGGCCACCTCGGGATCGAGCTCCGGCTCGGCCGCGGCTTTCGGTTCTGTAGGTTTGAGCTCTGCGGGCCCTGAAGCGCCAGCGACAGAGTCGAGAGGCTTCACGCTGGTGCGGCGCCCGCGCGGGCCTTTTAGATAGCGGTGACCGCCGCGTCCGATCCAGATCGGTTCGTTTTCGTCCATTTCCAGGATCCGGCCTGGATCGTCCATGTACGCGAAGTCACCCACCTCGATGTTCTTCACCAGATCGACGACGCTGCCGATGCTCGTGGTCTCCACGCCGCGGATTATCACCCCGGCGGTGTTCGACTGGCTCGAGGCCATGGCTTCACCGGTCATCACCGGCGTTGCCGCGACGACGCCGGGCACGAGCCTCACCCGATCGAGCAGGTCATCCCAGGGCAGGCTAGGGGCCCCCGTGGTGACGTGAGCTGGGTCACCCACGCCGGGCATGGAGGGGTCAGCGTCACCGTTCGGATTCAGACCGTCGATGCTGATGTGAGCGTTGTTGCCGAGGATCTTGCTCTTCAGGTCGGCGCCGAAGCCGCCCATGATCGACACGACCGCACACAGGGCGAGCGAGCTTATCGCGACGCCGGCGATGGACAGGATGGAGATGACGGTCAAAAACCCGCTCTTGGAGGCGCGCACATGCCGGGCGGCGACGAAGCTGACGAAGCTCCGCCGCTCCAGCTGATCGAGCCCGAGCGGCAAGCCGAGGGACATCAGGATGATGATCGAAAATGTACCGAACAGCGCCGCGCACACTCGCACGATCTGGTGCGACAACACGAAGCTCACCCGCTCGGGTTCCGGCAGCACGCTGGCCCAGATACCGAACCCGAGGGCGAATGCGACGCAGACGCAGCCCACCACGAACAGCACCCGCCGCCAGCCGCGCTGGACGTGCCGACTGATCCGCCCCACCGCTAGCACGAAGGCGAGCACCACGAGGCTCGCCGCGATACCCAGCGAGCCCCATTGGAGCGGAAGGTCGAGGCCGCTCCAGCGTGCGATCAGTGGGTCCAGCCGCTCGGCCATCAGCGCGCCGCTTCCGGGCGCAACAACGGAAAGGCGATCACGTCACGGATTGAATCTTGCCCCGCGAGCATCATCACCAGGCGATCGACGCCGATGCCGAACCCCGCTGCCGGCGGCATGCCGTGCTCGAGCGCCCGAATGTAGTCAGCGTCGTAGTCCATGCTCTCTTCTTGGCCGCGGCTCTTGCGCTCCACTTGGTCTCGAAAGCGCGCGGCCTGGTCATCGGGGTCATTGAGCTCGCTGAAAGCGTTGCCCAGCTCGCGGCCTTCCACGAAAATTTCAAAACGCTCGGTGCAGCTCGGATCGCTATCTTTGCGGCGCGCCAGCGGCGACACGTCCGTCGGGTGATCCATGACGAACACCGGCAGGCTCTTGCCTCCCGTCGACGAGCGGTAGTCCTCCGGCAGGAACGGCTCGGCCACGTATTCGTAGGCGACGAACACGCGTTCTCCCGGAGCGTGGCATTTCACGAGCGCGCGGCTCAAGTTCGGCCAGTCGATGGCGCCCGCGCGCGCGCTTTGCCCGCGCCAGCGCTGGATGTCTTCGCGAAATGCCTCGGCGTCGAACGCGCCGGGAGCGAGCAGCCGATCGATGAAAGACGCGTCCACGCGTGCTTTCTCCAGGCCGGCGCGCAAGGCCTCGCGCATCGGCAGGCGCAAGAACGGCTGATCCAGTGTGAAGTTACGGGCGTTGCGCCAGGCCTCGATCTGCGCAGTCATGCCGAGCTCAGCGAAGCGGCGCGCCAGGAAATCGTCGACATGGCGCAGTAGGCGTTCGGCGAGCGGCATCAGCGTCTCGTAGGTCGCGTACGCCTGATAGAACTCGAGCATCGTGAACTCGGGGTTGTGCCGGGTGCTGATGCCTTCATTGCGGTAGCAACGGCCGATCTCGTATACGCGCTCGAAGCCGCCCACCAAGAGGCGCTTCAGGTAAAGCTCGGGCGCGATGCGCAGAAACAGCTCGAGGTCGAGCGCGTTGTGCTGAGTGACGAAGGGCTTGGCCGTGGCCCCCCCAATCAACGAGTGCAAGGTAGGCGTTTCCACCTCGATGAAGCTTTCGCGATCGAGGAAGTCTCGGAGACCCTGGATAATCACCGAGCGGGCGCGCAAGGCGTGCGCCACGGCGGGGTTCGCGACCAAGTCCACGTAGCGGCGCCGGTAACGCTGCTCCACGTCCGTCAAGCCGTGCCACTTCTCGGGCAATGGGCGGAGCGCTTTGCCGATCAGCCGCACGCTCGTGATCTCGACACTCAGCTCGCCGCTCTTGGTCAAGATCACCGGGCCGAATGCCTCGACGTGATCGCCCACGTCGATCTCGGAGAGTTGGTCGAAGCCGTCGCCCATCACATCCCGGCGCGCGAACAACTGAACTTCGCCCGTCTGATCACGCAGCTTGAGGAAGCTCAGCTTGCCGAAGCCGCGCTGGCCGAGCACGCGCCCGAGCACCTGCACGGCTTGGGTGTCTTGCAGGGCTGCGAACTTCGCCGGGTCGTAGCGCTGTTCGGTCGGGTCAGTCAGGGCCGTGTCGAAGCGCTTGCGCAGGTCGCCAAGCCACGCCCGGGCGGACGTGTCGACGGCATTGGGAAACGGATCGTTACCGCGCGCGCGCGCCGCATCGGCCTTGGACCGCCGGTTGGCGATCAAGGCTTCTTCGCTGCTCTGAGCGGCGGGCTGGGGCTCCTTCGGAGCGCTCGCCTTGGCTTCCATGGGATCGCAGCCCTAGCGCGGAGCCCGGGGGACGTCCAGCTCGCCGGATCACAGTGCGGCTTGGTTCGGATTTTCCGGCTCGGAGCTCTTGCTCAGAAAGGCCTCGATGAAAGCGTCCAGATCGCCGTCGAGCACCGCGTCGATCGCGGCCGTTTCGTGCTCGGTGCGCACGTCTTTGACCATTTGATAGGGCTGCAGCACGTAGCTGCGGATCTGGCTGCCCCAGGCGATCTGATCTTTGCCGGCCTCGTATTTGGCCTTGTCGACGAGGCGCCTGGCCACTTCCTGCTCGTAGAGTTTGGCCTTGACCATCTTGAGCGCCATGCGCCGGTTCGACAGCTGACTGCGCTCCGCCCGGCACACCACCATGATGCCGGAGGGCAAATGCCGCATGCGCACCGCGGTTTCGACCTTGTTGACGTTCTGGCCGCCTTTGCCGCCGGCCCGCATGGTCGTCACCTCGAGGTCACCTTCGTTGATCTGGATGTCGATCTCGTCTTCCATGTCGGCGGTGACTTCGACGGCGCAAAATGACGTGTGCCGGCGGGCGTTGGAGTCGAACGGGCTGATCCGGACCAGGCGATGCACGCCGATCTCGGCGCGCAGATAGCCGTAGGCGTAGGGGCCCTGCACCGTGAACGCGGCCCCATCGATGCCCGCTTCGTCACCGGCTTGGTAGTCGATGATTTCGGTCTTGAATCCGCGCCGCTCGCACCAGCGCAGGTACATCCGGAGCAACATGGCGCCCCAATCCTTCGATTCGGTGCCGCCGGAGCCCGGATGAATGCTGACGATCGCGTCGGCATGCGCGGTCGGCCCGGTGAGCATGCGCTCGAGCTCGGCGCGGCGTACGCGGTCGACGAGAGCTCGCCCCTGCGCCTCCACTTCCTGCACGATC
Source organism: Deltaproteobacteria bacterium (assembly GCA_043780025.1). Taxonomy (GTDB): domain Bacteria; phylum Myxococcota_A; class Polyangia; order Polyangiales; family Polyangiaceae; genus SZUA-265. The sequence goes on along the minus strand of JAYWEH010000522.1, from coordinate 153 downwards.
GCCGTATCGCCTTCGGCATCGCCGAGCTCGAGCAGCTCGATGGCCTCCGACAGTTCGGTCCCCAGGGTCGTGACGGTCTTGAACGTCTGCTGCAACGTCGAGCGTCGCCGGAGCAGGACTTGAGCCTTTGCTTGATCGTTCCAGAAGTTCGGC
>JAYWEH010000521.1:0-3524 GCA_043780025.1 Deltaproteobacteria bacterium | reverse complement strand
CCCCTGACCTCCCCCGTCACTCGACGAAAATTGAGCACAGAACGCGAAACGGCTGTCAAGCATCGTTCGGCTAGATGCGCCGATGCACACATCCCCACACCGACAGCTCGTGCAAGGGCTCAGCAGCGAACCCACATGGGGTCACCTCGTGGGGGTGGCTTAAGCAATCCCGGCGGGGGCCGAAATTCCTGAGCTGACGGGTCGACGCCGCTCGGCGAGGGATGGGGCTTCAGTTGGACGAAGGCACGATACTTCTGGTCGAGGACGACCACGCTGTTCGCCAGGTGTACTCGCGAATTCTGCGCCGCAGCGGCTTTCACGTGGTCACGGCAGAGAACGGCTCCGAGGCTCGCGAGGCTTTCGCGGGCAGCGCGGTCGACCTCGTCGTCAGTGACATCGGCATGCCTGACATGAATGGGGTCGCGCTGCTCAAGGCGCTGCGCGATCAAGATCTCGATGTGCCGGTCATCTTGATGACGGGGAACCCGGAGGTGGAGACGGCCGCGGAAGCCGTGGCGCTGGGCGCGCTGCGCTACCTGACCAAGCCCGTCGACACCGGCGAATTGACAGAGCTTGCGTTGAAAGCCGTGCGCCTGCATCGGTTGGCCCGCGTCAAACGTCTGGCCCTGGCAGAGCTCGGTTTCGCGGACCGTCAGCTCGGCGATCTCGCGGGGCTGCAGGCGAGCTTCGAGCGCTGTGTGGGCTCGCTCTGGATGGCCTACCAACCCATCGTGCTCTGGTCGGCCCAGCGTGTCTTCGCGTACGAAGCGTTGCTGAGGAGCCGCGAACCGCTCTTGCCGTGCCCCAAGACGGTGCTCGACGCCGCCGATCGGCTCGATCGCGTCCATGATCTGGGGCGAGCCATTCGCTCGGCGGTTGCGAGCGATATCGCAGCGCTGCCGGAAGCGGCGTTGATCTTCGTCAACTTGCACCCGTTCGATCTGCTCGACGACGAGCTGGTATTGGGGCACGGGCCACTCACGGAGCATGCGACGCGCGTGGTGCTCGAAATCACGGAGCGGGCCACGCTGGAGGGAATCCACGACATTCGCAGGCGCGTGAGCTCGCTGCGCAACCTCGGCTACCGCATCGCCCTCGATGACCTCGGTGCCGGTTACGCGGGCTTGACGCGGTTTGCGCAACTCGAGCCCGACATCGTCAAGATCGACCGCTCGCTCGTGCAGGACATCGGCTCACACCGCACAAAGCAGAAGCTCCTCGGCACGTTGATGCAACTGTGCAACCAGCTCGAGATGGGCGTCATCTGCGAGGGCATAGAGACGCGCGAAGAGCGCGATACCCTGCTCAGACTCGACTGCGACCTGCTACAGGGTTACCTGTTCGCGCGGCCAGAACGCGTGCCTGCCCAGGTCACGTGGTGACAGGGTCGCAGACCCAAAGACAGCGTCTAACGCCCTCGAGTCCCCCGCCCCACCTTCCCGCGTTGTCACTCTGGACACTGCCCCCTTGGAGCTAGCGAGCCCCTTGGAGCTAGCGAGGGGGCAGAAATGACCTGTCCTTCGACGGGTCTGGTTCAGCCCCCTCCCCTCAATCGGAAAATCTCAGCCAGCGTCCGCGTCCGCCCCGGCGTCCGTCGGGCTCGAACCTGCGGAGCCTGCACTACCGGCTGCGCCACCGCCGCCACCCCCCGCTCCCGATGAACCGGCCTCACCCGAGCTGCCGGCAGCACCGGCGGCGCCCGCCGAACCCGCGCCACCATCCGGCGGCGGAATAGGCACGAGCGGCCCGAGCTGACCCAATAGTGGAGGCGCCTTTGGCCCTTCTTCCACGCACGCTCCCAGCGCCAACACCAGGCCTGTGGCGAGCAGCACACACGATCCATTCAACTTGGTCACTCGTTTCATCTATCGCACCCTAAGGTTATGGAGAAGGGCTCCGAAGCGAGGCGCAGCATAGGCACAAATCTGAGATGATGACAAAGCCTCTGGCGCTCCACTCCGCGAGCTCGCCATAACGCCTCGCATCACGATAACGCGGCCGTCGATGCCGCGTGATGCAAGCGGCAGTGTTTTGTGGCTCACGCCGCGCGCCAAGCGGCAAATCTCGCGGGTCGCATCTCGCCTCCGCCTCGAACCCGCCATCGTCGCCGCAATTGCCCGCAAAAGCGGGGTTATTGCTCGGCGCCATAGGCCCGGCCGCGCAGTCAGGCGGCCCGCTCGCCCCGCGGCTCAGTCGCCCCTTGCTCTAACGACCCGCTACCAGGGCGGCGGGAACGAGTCCACGGAAGGACAGCTCTACTCCGATAGCGGGATGATCGGAAAGCGGTGCGCCCGTTGCATCGACGAAGTGTGAGTCCTTCCACCAACCAAGCGCCGAAAGCTCGAGCGCCGCGGAGCTCCGGATGAGCACGCGATCGACGCGCTCTTCCGCGCAACGCAAACTGCGACAGACGTCTCGCAACTGGGTTGCATCCAGAAATCGCGTGAGAGTGAGCACGTCACGCGGGTTGACCATGCGCAGGTTGGTATCACCCGCGACGATCACGGCGTTGTCCTTGGAGTGCGCCTGCACGTATTCGGCGAGCTGCTCGAAGTTGTGTTGGCGCACGTCCACGTCAGGAAGTGTTCCACCGGCATCCGCGTGCAAGTTGTACACGTCTACGAACAGCTCTGGGGCGAGCGCGACTCGAGTGTGCGAGAAACCTTTATCCGCGAGGCAGTCGCTCGCCGCGCTCACGTAACCGCTACAGCGCCGCCAGCGCACCCGGGAGAGCCCGGCAAACGCAAAGCGTGAAAAGTGACTCAGCCCGTCCGACACGAGCGCGCGCGTCGCCAACATCGGCTCCGAGCGGTACTCATGAAGAGCGCGCGAGCTCAACATCGAGTGATAGGAGAAGTCCTCCTGCACCAATGCCATGTCGTAGAGATTGAGCAGCCCGCTCACGAGGGGACTATTCTGCGCAGGCCGCGACTTCGACACGATCTGGGGCAGCCCAGCCACGTTGTACGTGAGCAGCCTGAACCGGCCGGAACGAGCGGCGGACGCTCCCGCCTCCGAGGTCTTGCTCGAAGCCCGGGTCCGTGGATCGTGCGCTTGCTCCGGATTCTGCAGCGAGCGTGACCACACGGCGGCAGCGCTTCGTTCAGCGAAACCTCCGTCCGGCACGTTCCCGAGGCGAACATCGCCTCCATCTGCGAGGAGCAAAGCGCTCGCCAAGGCGAGGACGCTGCTGATGTGCTCCATGTATTGAGACTGACCTTACACTCTAGCTCACAGGCGGCGGCTGCGCCCGAGGCTCGTGCGGTATTTCCACGCGCCCGCTCACGGGCTCGCGCGCGAGCGAATAGGCTCTAGAAAGTTCAAACCCAACCAAAAACTACTTGGTGCGCCGGGCGCGATCATGACCATATCGACGAGTGCCGACGCGCCATTTCCTCGCCTATCTGACGGCCAACGAGCGACCCTACTACGTGGCTGACTTCCTGAACTTTCGGCACATGGCCCGTAAGCCCCCCGGCGTCGATCGCATCACTGTCTACGTCGCAGTGAGCCGGGTCAGGCCC
>JAYWEH010000520.1:0-19587 GCA_043780025.1 Deltaproteobacteria bacterium | reverse complement strand
CGGTGACCAGGATGCGGTGCATCGCGAGCACGGCCGTGTCGTCCCTATCGACCACGCCGGATGGCGATCTCTCCAAGCCCAGCCCGTGGCACGGATGACACGCAGCCCGCGCGTGCCGGCTGAACGCGAAGCAAGCGGTGGTTCCGGTGTTCCAACGCGCTTACGTCGGGACTCACTCTGCTCGACGCGGCAGTCTGTAGTTGCCGCGCCGCTGCCTCGGCCGCACCCAGGGGAGACTGGTGACGGGGCCATGGGCCTGCGGTGCATCGAGTGGATGTCATGCGACGCCTGACGCCGCCAGCGTGCGGTGACCGGCGCTCAGTGGGCCCTCGGCGACGAGACTGACACTCCAGCCGCGCAGGCGAGAACCACGGGTGGCCCCCGGCGCACGCGGTGCGGTCGAAAGCGACTCGGGTGACGGGTGCAGGTGATGAGCGAAGACCTCAAGGACGGATCGTTGGCCGAAGAACTGTGTGCCGGTCAGCAGCCAGTACGCGACCGCATCGAGCGCATACAGATCCGCGCGCCGTCCACGGTCTCGGGCGCGCTCACCGCTTCTGCACCAGATACAGCGGGACTTCCGTGATGGCGCTTGCCGCGTGATCCAGGAAATTCCAGCGGGCAGGGCAGGGACACGATGGAGCAACGTACGCCCTAAGTACGCAGCGCTTCGTGGCCTCCTTGAGCCAGGCTGGAGCGAGAGACGACAGCGCGCCGCGAAAACCGCGGAAGCTTACACGCTCCTACAGTCTCGCTCGCGCCGCGGGTCGTCCTGTCGGCTCCGCGAATACGGGTCGGATAGGCATTCACGCAGGCAGACGTGGGGTTATGCTCGGCCAGGCACCCATGACCGACCAATTCTTTGTCTCAGCCGGCGACGAACACGGCGAAATCGACGTCCGCCTAAGCTACCAGATCATTAAGCTCTTTTCTGAGGGGCTATATTCGAGCCCAAACAAGGCTGTCGAGGAGCTTGTCTCCAACGCGTTCGATGCCGGGGCCGAGAACGTGCATGTGGTTGTCTCGGCGGCGCTCGATCATCAAGACGCTACGATCGTCGTGATCGATGATGGTGATGGCATGGATGCCGCAGGGTTCCGCAAGCACTGGCTGATCGGGCGCAGCGAGAAGAGAACCAAGAAGAAGTCCAATTCAAAAGGCAGGCAACCGATCGGCAAGTTCGGCATCGGAAAGCTAGCGACGTATGTTTTGGCTTCCCGTCTCACCCATATATCCAAAACGCGCAGCGGTTACTTCGGCGCGAGCATGGATTTCTCGGAGATCCCAAACATGGATGCGGATGCCGACGAGGGGCACGGCAATGTGGTGAAGATTCCCCTTCGAAAATTGACGGAGCCGGAAGCGCGCGAGGCTACGTCTTCGTGGAATTCGGCATCCAAGCCCGGGTACTCCGCGATCCCGCTCTTCGGAGCGAATGCCGCAGTCTCGTGGACGGTCGCCATCATGTCCGATCTAAAGCCCATGGCACTCGAGATCAGCCCGGGCCGATTGAAGTGGGTGCTCGGAAACGGCATGCCGCTCGGCAACGACTTCAGGCTCTTTCTCAGCGGCGAACGGGTCCTGTCGAGCAAGGTCAATCAGAAGAAGGTCAACACGTGGATCTTGGGCAAGGATCTGTCGAAGCTTCCGGGGATTGGCGACCTCGAACCGGTCGAGGACCCGCTGGTAGGCAAGAGTTCAGACCATCGGTTTGGCCTGAATCATCCTGAGCTCGGCCGCATCACCGGATATGCCGAAGCTTTCGAAGATCTTCTGACTCAAGGTAGAGCGGCCGAGCGCGGACGCAGCCATGGCTTCTTCGTCTATGTCCGAGGTCGGCTGATCAACGCAGACGACGAATATTTCGGGATTAGCAGCAATAAGCTATGGCACGGAGCATTTTCTCGGTTTCGGCTGACGGTTCACATTGACAGGTTGGACGACGAGCTGCGATCGCACCGCGAATCGGTGCGACAAACGGGCTTGCTGGAATCAGCCAAAGCCGTACTGCAAGCCATCTTTAATGTGGCGCGGACGGAGCTTGCGAACCGCGACAAGGAGAACCACGGGGGCGCGACAGCTGCAAAGCGAGCGAACGAGAGTCCAGAAAGCCTAGCGCGCGAGCCTCTGGCGGCCCTTATTAGGCGGGCGGTCAAGGGAGAATCGCAACCGAAGCTAATTAAGTATCCCCGCGGTCTGTCGGAGGAAGAATTGGAAGGCCTGCTCGGCGTCATCGAGCATCGTTCCCGGTCCGAAGACGGCCTGATAGAGGCCGTTTCCTTGACGAGCCTGTCCCAGAACGACCGACTAGCGATGTTCGATGTGAGCACGCGCACACTTGAGATCAATCTCCTCCACCCCTTCGTGGCCCACTTCCTCGACGAGTTTTCAGATGCGACGCGTAATCTTCCGCTCGAGCTAATGGCTGTTTCAGAGGTGCTGCTGGAGGCGAGGCTCTATGAGGTAGGACTGGCGACGGATCGCGTTGATTCAGTCATGAATCAGCGCGACGAGCTGCTTCGGCATCTAGCCCGATCGACGGGACGAAGAAATGCTCTTATGCTGGCCCAAGATCTCATTGATGCCGCAACAGACAAGAAGAAGCTTGAGACCGAACTTGTCGCCGCATTCAGCAGTATGGGTTACGAAGCGGTCCCGCTCGGAGGGTCTGGTCGCGCTGATGGCGTTGCAGACGCCTTCCTCAGTGCGTCCACAGCAGGGGCTAAGCAAGCATACAGGGTAAGCCTGGAGGCGAAGAGCAAGCAGAGCCCAGACGGAACGGTCTCCGCGAAGTCCGTGGGGGTCTCGGCGGTTGCCAGGCAACGCGAAGACCTGAGGGCGCAGCACGCGGTCGTTGTGGGTCCCGCGTTCCCCACGGCAAAGTCGGAGGAAACCGTTCTGATCGAGGAGATCAAGGCGAATTATGAGCTGACGGGCAAGACGATAACCCTTCTGAAGGTCCCCGACCTGGCGCGGCTCGTGCGTCTGGTGCCCGCAAAACGAGTAACATTGACCAAGTTACGCGAGCTTTTCGAAACGTGCATTACGCCTCAACAATGCAGCGCTTGGATCGACGCCTTGGCCAATGAGGCGTTGCCCACGCCACCGTATGCAGACATCCTCGACCTGATCGCAGAAGAGCAAAAGCAAGATGACCGGCATGCGGTGGACCTGTCGGTGATTCGGAGCCAACTGCGCTCTCAGAAGAACCTAACTATCACACAAGAGGATCTCGTCGATCTTTGTCGAGCTTTGTCGCGAATGGCTCCGAAGTTCGTGTCGATGACATCCCAGACGATCGAAGTCCGGACGAAGCCGGCTCAGGTTCTGGCCAGCATTCGCGCGATGCTGGCCGCTTATCCTGAAGCTGACCGGATTACGCTCAGGTAGGGGTAGCAGCGGCATCGGACTGCAGATTTGTCCCAAGGGCGCTGCGTGCGAATCGTGGCCCTCGGCGTCTTTAACACCCGCTGCTGCGTGCCGCGCTCTCAAGCCAGTCCGGTGATGGGCCGACGGACGCTCGTCCGACTGCGCGCCAGCGATTTCGCCCCGGTATGCGGAGTCCAGGAGTCCAGCCAGGTGCCTTGCTCAAGGTAGAGCCCCATCAGGAAGCGTCGTAGTGGTCAAGCAACCGCTATCGGCGGCCCAATCTGCGCCGCTCGCGATAAGATAAATTGAGGGGTGGTCCAACCCACTCTCTGGCGATGGCGATGAGTTCGTGCCGTTCCCGGCGATCGAGTTCGCGCCGCGAGAGTTCGTCCAGGACGTTACACAGGACATCGAACGTGTGATGCCAGCACTGCGTGGTCTGCAAATCTGTAAGCGTGAGGCCTCGGCTTCGGAGCTGCACTCCCTTGAGTGCAGAACCGGTGGCTCTCGGCCAACCACGATACAACGCGGTCCGCCAGCGTTTTGGCTTGGGGACCACGACGCCGAACGCATCAGAAGGGACGCCCTTGAACAAGTGGACCAACACGTCGGAGAAGCTCACTGTAGCCCTTCACGTAATCGATTATGTAAAAAGTGGGGTTTCGCGCTCTTGATGAGACGAACAGCACTCATGATTCAGATGACGACCACGCCAACGGCTACGTCGTGACTGCAACTTCAATTGCCGGGGAAATACGGGTGAGCCGGAAGCCTGCGTCCTTCGCATCCTTGCTGCCGTCGAGAAGCGACGCGCGGATGTCCCGCGGCAGCGTCTCGTCCGTGGCGAGCTGGACTTCACAAAGGCGAACGCTGTATTGCCGCTGGGGCAGGGGCGCATCGAATTCGTGGACGAACGTTACGGGGTCACCCGGCTGGCGCGACGCAGGGACGATGTCCACTATCTCTTCCATGTCGTTCCGCCCGCGGTAGTCAACGATCCTCTGCGTGACAAGAAAGAGGTACTCGAAATGCACCTCAGGCTCCGGCGCAGCGGAGAAGGTTAGCGCCACCGTGAGCACGCGGCGCGCCTCATCGAAGATCGCTGCGAGGTCGCCACCGAACGACCGCTGGGGAAGAAACTGCACCCAGCGCGGGTCGGTCCACTCGGACGAGCGCGCCGCCTCGTCGGCCTTCCCCAACGACTGGTGGGTTCGGCGAAAGCGGAGCTGTGCCATGTCCCAGGCGGCCGCGCTCGTCAACTTGGGCGGATACACAATGTACGAGCCGAGCGTATAAAGCGGACGCTGGGCGTCCGTGTCACGCGAATGGCCATACGGGCCTTCCACCTCCAGCGTGAGCGCTTCAAACTCAGGGTCGACGCTGTCCGCCGAAAGGATCGGATCTCGTCCGTACTGTAGCACCTCGCACGTGATTTCCTCGTCGATGCCCCCCGTGAACGGCGGCTGGTCGAGCACGAGGAGGAGTGGGCAGGGAAGGTCGCCGCGCCCCTTCATGGGCGAGTCAGTCAGCGGGATGGTCGCGAGGATTGAGGGGCGGACTGGCGGTGGGCCCTCGTATGCGACGTATGCGCGTGCCCAGCCCGCGGCGTTCGCCTCGTTCGGTGCTCCGGGAGCGGTCTCGAGTGGGCGTTGATGGCTGAGGTACGCGGGATAGTCCTTGGCGAGTCCCGCGTACCGAGAGAACGCGCGGAGACGGTACTTCATGTAGCGTCCGCTCAAGTCCTTCTCGTAGTCGTCGATCGCGATGCGCGATGCGCGACCGTCAAACAGATTGCGGTGCTCGACCTCGACGGTCGGTATGGTCATGATGTCGACGGCCGAAATATCACGCAGCGACTCGAGCTCCCACGCCCTCAGCGCGTCGTCGGGAATCTTCGGCGGCCACACGGCTCCCGCGGTCGCCGGACGCGGGCGTGGCACGCCCTGGTAGATCCACTCGAGTCGATCAATCTCGACCCGATCGAGCGCGGCGAATGCCCGCGCTTGGGCCGCACTGGCGGCGTCGGGCATCAGCATCAGCGTGAGCGTCCGACCGGCTTTCCGCACCGCGAAAGCAGTCCTGAGCGCATCGATTGTCGGCAGGCTCGTCGATGCGAGCTCCACGACGAAACGCTCAGGTGGGAGCACGGCCTTGCCCGCCTTCATTGTTGTCCACTCGTTCAAGTACGCCTGCGGCGGCTTACCATTCATTGGGACGTAGACCTCGAACCGCTCCTTCGCGCCGTCGCGAAGCGCGACGTAGACGCTCACACGCACGATCCGCGAGACGTCGCTCGGTGACGGCACGGTAATCCTCGAGCCGTGGATATTGTAATTGGCGCCGACGGTCAGCTGCATTCGAACGAATGGCGATCGGCCGTTCACCGGTGCGTGCGCGATCAACGCGACCGAGCGCGACGCCCAAACCCACTCGCGCGTTGGCGGTTCCTCAGGTATGCCCGGTTTCGTGACGAGTGAGCCCTCTTCGACCTCAAGCACGAGGCAGTCCGTCGCCGGATCGTCAAGCGATGGGATGTCGTCCTCCCCCTGCGCCGCAGCGTCGTTGAGGACGGCACGGAGGGCAACGCCGTCCTGCGCCCACCGCTCGCAAACCTCGCGTGACGTCGCGGGCGGCCGGACCTCGAAATCGAACGTTCCGTCAGACGGTAGGATGATCGGCGCGCGCCCACCAAGAGTTGCGTCGGCGGTCGAGGCGGTCGAGGCTTGGCCTCCGATCGCGAAATAAAGCGGCTGCACGCCTTCGGGAACCGCCGGCCAGCAGGCTGCGGCTGCCGGGATCTTGCTCGGGTGTGCCTGGCGAAGGCTGATCGGCAACGCCGGAACGATCTCCGCGTGTCCGATGCCGACACGACGCAGATACGGGATCCCCGTACAGATCGCCGAGGCATTTGGCGCGAACGCTTCCGCCGTGAGCACCCACGGCAGATCTCCGGCGAGCTCCCTTGGGAGCCCGCCGCCGATGTCGGCGAGAAATACGGCGGCATCGTATGTCGTTCCGTAGACGAGACGATGGAGAAGCAGCCGATTGCCCTCGTTGTCTCCGTCCACGCGAACGTTCTGCTTCAATACATAGCTTCGTTCGTATTTCGTGCCGGGTGCGAGCTCTTCGCCATCGATGGTGCTGCCTTCATGAACCTTGCCGACGTGCTCAGGCGCAGTTGGCAGGAGGTGCTCCGCAAATAGTGGCGCCTGTGCGTACTCGACCAACAGGTCGCGTTCGAAAACGTCTTGGCCCTGCTTGTCGGTTCGTCCACGGAGCAAGAGCGGCAGCGGTGCAAGGTGAGGGCCTCGAAGAACGTCGAGCGCGTTCGGCGTGGTGAGACGTGCGCCGTTCATGCAGAGCCACGGCTGCGCCGCGTCGTTCCCGCGCCTAAGGAGGAGGCCGACGCCGGCCACTTTCGTCCATGGATCGGCACCTTGTGTTTCGACGGCGTGCGCTGCGTCGAGGACTCGCAACGAAAGCGCTTGGGGGATCGACTTCTCCTCGCGCGCCGGGAGCTTCGTGTCGTCCATGACCGAGTGGAGCTCGTCGAACCCAGGCGGCGGAGCCGGCAGCGGCTCTGCCTTGAACCAATAACTGCCAAAGTCGAGCTCGCGCTGAGGGCCCCCGACGGGTTCGCCGTCGAACGTGATCGGAGTCTTCTTGTCGGACGGTACCGTCACGCTCAGGACCGCGGCCCGGAGCGTAGCGACCTCTCTTTGCGCACCATCGAGGTATTTCCAATCGGTCTCGCTGTCGGGCAGAGTCGTCGGAGGAATCTCAAGCTCGAACTGTGGAAAGAACGTCAGCTTCTCCACGTTGTCGTCGGTATGCCCCTCGGGCAAGGCGATCCGACAGTAGTGGAGGAGGCGAAGCATTTCCGGAATCGCGCCCCAGCTCGTTGCGAGCGCGATGACCTGCCGATCGAGGAGCTCCTTGCCCGCCCTTTTCGCGCCCCGCTTCACCGTGTAGTACGTGTGAACCGGCGTCTGGATCCACGCCTCCACGTCGGTGCTTGAGATGGCAAGCGCTGGCGAGCGCGCCGACTCCGTTGGTGCCATTGTCACAGTCAAATCAACCCAGTCGGGATTCCCCGTCAGCCGTGCGCGCGCCCCGATCGGGGTGGTGGTCGACCATTTGTAAGGACTCGCATGCGCCGGCGTCCACCGCCACGGCAGGAGCATTTGGTCGAGGTCGCCCCAGCCGCCCGGCGGGGGGGCCTCCCCTTGCCACATCGCCGCAACGATCACCGCGAACCACTGCTCTTTTAGCGCCGTTTGCCGCGGACCGACTGGAACGGTTTGGACGAGGATCTCGGGCGTCACAACACTCCTCCGAACGTCGAGAGATAGAGTTCGATGGGATCGCCCCCGTCGAGCGCGGCAAACTGTGTTTTGGGTTTGCCGGCGAGAACGAGGTTAAAGCCAACGTCTACGTCGATCTTGATAAACCAGCAGATCTTGATCTTCAGCCTAAGCCGGCCTCTGGCATAGAGCGAACCATCGGTCCGATACTCGCCTTCCAGACGAAGTGTCAGGCTCACCGAGATGAGGCCGAGGACCTGGAGCTCGCCACGGAGGGTGATCCCGAGAATGATCGAGAGCGGCGCGCCACCGGTCCAATCGACTCCGACATCCAGGAGAAGGGACACACCTCCGGAAGCGATACCGATGTCAAACTGCAAGCTCGCGCCTGCGGCGATCCCGACGCTCAGGCGCGGGATTACATCGTCACCAGCCCGGTAGTGCGCCGCAACGTCGAGCCAGCCCCCGCCACTCAAGAATAGGATCGCGAGCTGGAAGGGGCGCTCGCGTGACGAGAGCGAGAGTCCGGCCCCAATCGTGAAGCCTGTCGAAAGCATCGCGATCTCGAGGTACGACCGGAGCGCGAGGTTCGAGATCGAGAGGGGCGGCGCTCCGAGTGTTGGCATCGCGAGCCCGAGCACTGCACGCACGCCGACGGGCAGCGATCCGCCGCCCTCATGGACGAACTCGATGCGGAGGCCGCTGTCGCCGGTCGGCGCGGCCGCCTTGAGCACATCGACAAGGAATCGAAGCGCGCCTGGCAGTTCGATCTTAGTCGGATCGATCCGGAACGAGAGGCGGCCATCCTCGAACTCGGTCCGGGTGTCGCGGAGCGTGATGACGCCTTGACCGCCAAACATCATACACCAGTCGGCCGTGATCACGCCCTGCGTCCGATGACGGGAGGCACCGCTCGCCGCGACGTCGACGCGCGCGATGGCGTCAAATTTCACCCTGCGGAGCTCAAGGCAGACGGGGTTGATGTTGAAGAGCGGCGCACTCGCCTTCTCAACTGCGACGTTGAGCTCGACCCACGCCTGCTTACTTGCCGAGTCAAAGCCGTGCCGAATCTTCACTGCATCGGCCTGGCCCCCGGGAAAGCTAACGTCCTTCAGGAGGTTTGAAAGGTTGATTCCCGCAAAGTCGGGAAAAATATCACGAAGAAGGCTTTTCGCGAGCGCCTGGTAGTCGGGCAGGAGTGTCTCGCCGAAGCCCCCCGTCGGCCACTGCAGCGCAAGCGCTTTCAGTGCCTTCTCTGCGCCGCCGACGAGCGCCTTGGTCGGGGTGAAATGCACCCCGTCTAGCACCGAAAGCCCCTGCTTCGCGCCCTGGAGGAAATAGTAAGCGACCATGTTGCGCGTGAAATCCAAGCCGGGTACGCGTGGGGCGCTACCGAACGCGCGGAGGACCCGCATGCCGCGATCTCCGATGCCCTCAAGGGCATCCATCGCCTCACGCATGGCTGGGTCTTCACGCATGCGGCGCCGGTGAGATTCGAGCTCCGAAGCAAGAGCCTCCTTCTTGATCTCGAGAGCTTGCAGCGGAAGGCGGAGCGTCTCCTCAAGAACCTTCCGGATCGCCTTGTGCGGGTTTGACTGGCGAAGCTGCTCGGCGAGGCGCCGCATCGCCTCGAGCTCGCCGTCCTGTGGTAAAGGATCCCAGACGGGCTCCAGACTGTCGACTGCCTGTCCAATGCGCTTGGCGGCCTCCTCACGGAGATGCGAAAGATCCTTTTGCCGCGCGGTCGCCCACGATTTCAGCCACGTTAGAGCTTCCTCGACACTCACGACGACTTGCTCGACCAAGTCCTGGACGAACTCATCGAGCTTCCCGTTCCACGTAGTGAGTTCGGCTTCGACGTCGAACCAGAGACGTTCGGCTTCGGCGAGGCCGAGGTTGAGCTCATCGGACGCCTTCTCGAGCGGCGCGCGAACGTCCTGCAGGATCGCGTCAATAGCTTCAGGTGTGCGTTGCTCGGGTGTCGTCAGCGCGACCGCGCGGCCTAAGGCACTATCAAGACTTAGGGACCACGTCTTGAACGAGCCGCCGACCGCGGTACCGAGTTCGCTCTGCGCGGCTGAACCAAAGAGGACGAGGTCGGAAACGACCTCGCGCGCGTTCGCGTTCCAGCTGTCGACGGTCGCGTCCTTCTGCGCGAGCAGCGATATTCCGAGCGCCTCAAGCTGGCTGTCGAGGCGCTCGCGAATGCCGAGCAGCGAGTTCGTGTACGCTCGCCAAAGCGTCGCGAGCTCGCGGCCCACATTCTCAAGCCCGCGAAGACGTCCGAGCGCATTCTCGACGAGCGCACGGACGATCGCCTCTCGGTCTTTTGCCACGGCATGAGCGTCGGCGAGGAGGAATTTGGCCGTTTCATCGATCCACTTCGACAGATCAGGCAACCGTGCCTTGCCTTGGAGCGCCACGAGCGCCTTCATCGGGTCGGCCTCTGCGGCGGCCCGTATGTGCGCAACGCGCTCCTTCGCGACTGCAAGGAAGGCCCCAAGTGGATCGGGTATCTTGGGGTTGGGCGGCGCAAAAACCTCGGCGCAAGCGTCGTCGATGGCGATGAGCGCATCATGCACGTCCGCGCTGGTCTTGAGCGTTGTGCGCACCTCAGCCGGCAAGCGCGGATCTTCGGGATTGAGGTTTCGCGCGCCGCGTCGCGCGAGGGTTACGTTCTCTATAATCGCGCCAGTGGGAGTAGATGTCCGATTGGCGCCGACGTTCGCACGGAGACCTCCTGCATCCAACATGAAGGTGAACCGCGCCATGCCGCCCGCAACCGAAGGCGCGTCGGGTAGCCGCGCCCGCCCGGGTTCGACCGACGCCCGGCTGGCGCTCGGCGCCGCGTCGCGGACCGGGATGTCGGATGAGGGGAAGTCGACATCGATGACGGGCCGCCACGCGTTCGTGAGGGGACCGTCCTCGTTTCGCGTCGAGGTGAAGAAATAGAGGTTGTCGGTGTTGGTTATCCGCGCCGAGATGGTTCCGGCCTTTTCTCCGTCAACGCCTGCAAGTTCCAAAAAGGCTTGTGGTGGTTGCGTCGGCCCGCCCTCGCGATAGAGCGGAATCTCCCAACCATCCGAAACGTCGCGCCCCCAGCGCGAGTCAACCTCAATCGGTTCGCTCTGGAACCGCGACGCGCGAACAAGGCTCGTCGCCCGCGCCTCGCTCGACGCGTCCGGGAACGGCCGCAAGGTTTCCATGATCTGTACGACCTCGCGGACCTTACGGAGGACGGCGCGACCGCTAAAATGGCCTGGGTCCGGGAACTGCTCGCTCCCCTTCGTCGAGCGTTCATAGACGATAATGTGCTTCGCGACGTTCCAGAGGACACCGACACGACCGATGCGCTCGATGCTCGTGAAGAACGTGCGCCCAAGGAATGCCTCGGCGAAGATAGTCGTCTTGTCGTTCGCGAAACCGGCTTTGACAAGGCCCCCGCCACCGAGGGCGCTCAAGGAGAGGTCGAAGACCTCGCCTGAGGTCGATATCCGTTTATTGCGCGTTTCATCGAGAATATTGCGCGATTCGAATCCCCAGTCCACTCCGCCCCGGATGCCCCACTCACCCCCGTTGGCTTGTTCGTGCACCGGCATGTAGACGCCTTTTTGAGGATCGTCAGGCGAAATCGGATCTGCAACGCGACGGCTGTCGCGAAACTCGGCCACGACGTGACTCGTCCACCACCCACGCTCGCCGCCAATCTCGTACGGCGTGAGCATCGCGACCCGTCCGCGGATGAGGGGTTCCGCGCGTTTCGTCGCATGCTCCGTGGGCGTCTTCTGCTCGTCCAACCTTGTTCGCCAAGGGGCGCCCGCGTCAAAGGCGACGATCGGACCCGCGCGGTGCAGCGCATCGCTGATTCGTGTGAGCTTGCCACCGCGAACGGTGAGCTTGAGGCCGTAGATGAGTTCCGTCGTGGCGTTTACGAACAGCGCGCCAGGGAGTTCCTGCCGCGCGTGGCCGAAGAGGCGTCGGACGTTCCACGGCGCTTCTGTGTATCGCTGGTGAAGCGCTGATCGCCTGATGCTCAACGTACCGACCGGTGAGAAGCGGTGCACAATAAGAGCTCCGGGCGTTGGTTCGAAGAAGCTCTCGTAGTGCTTAACGGTCTCTTCGCCGATGACCTGCGGCGGCAGCACCAGTTGCGCGATCGCTTGATCCTCGCTCGAAGCGTCCCCGAACTCCCAGGACTGCTCCGATGATCGATTGCCGATTTCCCGGTTGTCGCCTAGGTCAACGTCGACGCGGGCGATTAGGAATGGCTCGGTGTCGAGCACGAGAAGCGAGAATTTCGGAGGAGCCGGGACGTCCTTGCCTCGGAAGAGCTTAAATGAAAGCTTATGCGATTGGTCCGCGCCGAGGGACTCGTGCGCGTGGAGGACGAAGGTGCCGCCAATCGTCGCCGCATCCGGGCGGAGGATGAGCTGACCTTGCGTCTCGCTGTCTTCTGCGCCGGGATCTTGCGCCGCCGGAACGAAGCCGGAAAGACCTAGCTTCAGCTCGGAGAGCGCACCTATGAGCTTGCCGTTGGGCACGCTCTCGATCCAGAAGGTGATTTCCCCCCGCTCTTCAAGCGGTGGATAGGGCCCGAAGCGGACGTCGAGCGCGCCGATGCGGACCCAGCGGTCGGTGTTCGGCGGCTGCTCGGTATCATCGACGCTGACCGTCAGCTTCCAGGCAAGTTTTTCCTTGTCCCACCCCAGAGTGCTGTCAGCGATGGTGAGCGAACGAACAAGGCAGTTCCCCTCGTGATCGAAAAATCGTCGGAACGTCGCGACGACCGTAATGGGCTCGGCCAGATCCACTCTGTAGGGAGATCCCGTCCAACCATTCGACGTCGAATCCCACGTCGTATGGTAGGTGACCCGCCAATGCTCTGAAGCGCGATCGACGGTGAATGTCAGCGACGCCGGATCCGACCCCTTCACCCGCGGGAGGGATTCGTGCAGCTCACCGACGAGCCTGTTCCAAGTCTGCGTGGGCCGGTCATCTGAGTTGATCGGGTGGAGATCCTGGGTGACACGGCAAGTCTGCCAGAGCCACCAGATACTGTTGTTCCAATCCCCGATAGGTGGCCCCGAGCACGTCGTCGCGAGGTCGCGAGGAAATACCCGCCCATTGTCAACTACGCCGTCGTAGGCGATGAGACCGAACGGTCTGATGACGACAGCAGGAAGCGAGTCGCGCGGACGACGCGCTCCGACGGCGTGAACTGCCATGCCGATCGTCCAGACCTGCTCGTGCCTTTCGAATAGAAGAGCGCGCCGCCAGGTCTCTCCCGCGGGGATCTGCGTCTCAAAGCTTCCGCGGCGCAGGACGGCCGGGTCGCCCTGCCACTGCACGCCGTTAAGCCGTGTCTCCTCGGCGACTAGGATGTTCTCGAGCTTCCGTGTTCGCTCCGCGAGATCATGCAGAGGGAGCTTTCTGCCATCGGCGCGGATCGGTCGGACATGCGCCTCGTCGTAGCGGAGGGAGCCGTCGGCGCCGAGGAAACGTGCTGAGAACGCCAGTCGAAGCGCGAGCCACGGCCTCGCGATGCTCATCAGCGGCGACCGGAAGCGGAGGTCAACCTCGAACGGCGCGGGATCGTCGCAGACGAGCTCTCCGGTCCAGCGGACGCGCGAACCTTGACCGCCGACGGTCAAGGTTGAGCGCTCGGCGAGGTGCACCGCGAGGCGCTCCGTGTCTGCGATAACGTTCTGCGCGTGCCGGAGCGGGAGATGGATCGCCGCGATGGGGATCGTCACCCGCGGTTTGCTCAGTCCGTCGGCAAACATCTCCTCGATTGCCTTGCGGTCGGCTGCGACGAGAAGCGAGTGCATGCGCGCTGGGTGCGCAATGATGAGGCGAAGCGTGATCCAGTCCATCTTTGGCGACCCCCGATCAGCCTTCGCTCGACTGAATGTCGGCGAGTGCGCGATAGAGCTTCGTTCGGTAGTTCTTGTCGCCCTGTCCGTTGTAGGCAACGGCACCTTCGACCATACGTAGGGAGTGTCGCGCCTTGACGACGTACGGGACGTACTCCCAGTCGCCGAAGTGGTAAGTGGTGCGAGGCGTCGCCCGATTGATTTTTTGGATCAAGAGTGGCACCGCCCAAAAATAGCTGAGCGGCGGCTTGAAGGCGGGCGAGCTGTGCCCCTTCTCGACCTCGTCGCCGAGGCTCTTAAGCCGTACAGTGTCGCTGACGCTCGGATCTGCTTCCACGTACTCGGCGAGTTCGAAGGCCCACATGCCTTCCTTGCGAGGGCGAATCAGCGGCGGACCCGGCGGCGGCCGGAGGAGGAAATAATCGTGCTTCGTCTTCACCGTAAGGACGCGCCACCACGCGTCGCGGGGATGCCCGCACTGCATCGGATCACGCGAGCCGCTACCGTATTTCCCCTTAAATGTGCCGTGCCGGCTCTCGACCCACGACACCGCGCGTACCGTACGGAGGAGCGCGGCCTTCGCAGCCTCGGAGATGTCTATGTCGGCGCCTCCTAGCTTCCTTTCGAGTGGCCCGAAGAACGCGATCCAGTAGTCGACCGCACTCCGCGCCAGCGTCGCTGGGACCCATTGATCGGGCTCATGTTCGCCGGTCCATGCCTTCGCCTCGTCCGTCGCCATCTGCCTCCTCCGCGATCCCTCAAAGCCTCGCCGAGGGGAGCGAGGATGGCAACAACTCTTTAAGCGGCCATGTCGGCTTCTCGACGCCTCTTCGCGATCGGGCGCTCGATTCCGAGGGTTCTGGCCTTCTAACCGCGCCCGCTATCAGCGCGTCCTACAGCGACTTGTGCGACGCCAGGTGAAGTACGGGATCAGCCACGTTGATGCTGAAGGCGAGGTGTGGATGAGGCTTTTCCAGGCCCGCGTCATCGATCGCTACGTGCTCAACCGCCTCGTCTTCGACCCCAGCCTTTCGGAGGCGGTATTCCGGCGGTATCTGCTCGCGGCAGCGCGCAATCACCTGAAAAACATCTTCAGGACCCTGACCCGGCGAAGTAATCGTGAAATGGCGATCGACTGCCATCTCTCGCGCCGCATCTGGGGCGATGTGGACCCAGAGAACTAGGGCGCTCCAATCCCAGATAGATCACTTGCCCGATCGGGACCGCTTAGGCCGATTCGGGCTGGGTTTCAGCGTCGCCAGCTCCTGCAAAAGCTCCTGCTCGATGTCGCCGACGATGTCTTTGGGCGGCAGCCCCAGGTCGCGGCGGAGCCTGTTCGCGGCGCTTTCGCCAGCCTGTTGCTTCGGCCGCGCTCGAAGCGCAGAGGTGCGGCCCAATTCCTCGGCGAGCGCGGTAGCCGAAAGCAGATGCCTTCGCCCGACGATGGCGGCGCCAGGCTCGCCATGGTCTAGCCGCCGCCGTACCGCTGCACAATGGCGTCGGGTACCGAGCGGGCTCGCTCCTTGCTCCACCATCCCGGGCTCTCCAGCGCGTAGCCGCTCGACCACGCGGGCCGCCAAACGTTCAGCGAGTTCATCGAGTAGCTGATCGAGTAAGTCGCGCATGAAGATTGAAATTTCCCAATATGGACGACTCACGCGTCCGAGCGACGTGCGCACGCACGCGACGTTCTACACGCATCGCAGTGCTTGGCACCGTTCTCGTTTCGTCGAGCAGGATGCGTTGCTCGCCATCGAAAGAGTACGACCAGGGTGTCGGTATCATCCACCGCGGACCGTCGACCGCCTTCGGCCCCACGTGTTCAGCCCCATAGAGCGGATCTGACGACGTGCATCGACTGCGCGGCTCGCGGAAGGCTGAGGGGAGGTCCGGCCCACTCATGCAAGATGTCCAGCACCTGGTGACGGCTACGCGAGTCTAGAGCGCCCCGACACACTTGCTCGGCAACATCACAGGCTGCGTCGAACGTTTGATACCACCACTGAACCACGCGAAAATCCCCTCGCGTGAGATCACGGCTGCGCTTTCGAAACAGCTCGAGCAGCTCGAGCAGCTCGGAGGGGGCCATGTACTCCGTGGTACCTGATTCAGTCAGGGCTTTCAGCAGGCAATGGACGTCCTGCGCGCTGCCTGCCTCCAAGACGGCATTCGCTAGCGGGAGAAGGGCCGTCCACCACTGCCGCCACTCAGCGACGGATGGCCGGAACGCTCGACGGTCGTGAGACGTGTCAAAGAGCGGCAAGAAGATCCACGACATCGGACTTAGCGCTGGATTGTCTTTGGCCAATCCGTGGAGCGCTCGCCACGCCCGCATCATGATCCCGCCATAGAGCCAGCAGCTCGCGTTAGGCACGGCACCACCGACGACGGCCTCCTTCGCGCCGAACACGCAGTGGTTCAGGAAGGCGGCGTGCAACTCGACGTTGCTGAGCAACCCCACCGTCGGCCTCCGTTCGAGCAACTCGAGGAGCACGTCGTGGCTCGCTGTGTGGGTGCCATCCTCGTATGGTATCAAGGCATCTCCTCCAACGGACTGCCCCAACTGGCGGAGGAAGTCATTCGGGGCGCGGAGCGGTGGCTCTAGGTCGGCAGAGAGCCAGGTATCCAGCAGCGTCCGTTGTTCGCTCTTGTCGAGCCCGCCGATGTGGGACACTCCGAGCCAGAGCGCAGCTCCGCTTCTGACCCTATCGCCGAGCAATGCTTTGAGGAGCGCCTTGCCAGCACCATCGGCGCGAAACCAGCCGTGGACGTGAAAGAAGGCCCAGTGAGCGAGAGCATCTGGCGGTGACCGCAGGCGCGCGTCCAAGAGCTCGAAGAAGGTTTGGTGGCGCTCCACGTCGGAAGGCAACGCGCGGAGCAATGTGTCCACAATGTCGACCACGAAAATCCAAACCTCGGCCATCGGAGGTAGCTGTGCCGATCCTCGCTCGAGAGCCTGGCAGCCCTCCTGTAGCTCCTGTTCAGAGAACGTTTGCACGCCGTGGAATGCCCAATCCAGGAGGGCTTGGACCTCGGTCGAGGTGAGTGGCCATTCCTGCGGCGCACGTCCCTGGGTTAGGTGATGCACCACATCTTGAAGACGACGAGCTGCACCCTCGACGCCGATCAGCTCTCGCGCGCTGGGGAGCTTCGAGAGCACGCCCCGCAGCGCCGCTAGTGTCTCCGACTGGTGCTCGGGGCTGGACGATCGCATCGTGGCGTCTGGGAGGTCCAGCAGTCGTTTCCAACCCTCCCGTGCCGAAGGCGCAAGATCTCGAAAGGAAGTCGTCCGACGGCGGCGTGGGCGCTGCTCGGAAGTGCTCGAGTGCGCCCGCGCGCGCGCCGCCAGCTCCAAGGAAAAGCCTGCCGCGCCGTACAATTGAAGGAATGGCTCGAGGTGTTCCGGGCGGCTGTCGTCTGGGATGGCGAAGAGGAGGGGACCGGGCGCGTAGATGTCTGGGTTTTCCCAGCCGTGTCGGCGAGACGAGAACATGATGCAGGCCAACAGTCTTGCCGCAGCCGGCGAGTCGACAGTGGGCCAGTACTGGCGGATCCCCCGCTGCAGATGGGCATGCGCGTCGGGAGAACGATATAACGCCGGTTGATGCAAGAGTGTGACCATGGCTCCTGGCCTGGGGCTCGGTCCCGCATTCGGAGTAAGAATATCGAGCACCGCGACTCGGCACGCGAGTGATGCGCCATCGCGGACCGCGGGCCACAGAACGTCATCGAAGA
The DNA here is from genome assembly GCA_043780025.1 of Deltaproteobacteria bacterium. Classification (GTDB taxonomy): domain Bacteria; phylum Myxococcota_A; class Polyangia; order Polyangiales; family Polyangiaceae; genus SZUA-265. The sequence goes on along the minus strand of JAYWEH010000520.1, from coordinate 2,306 downwards.
ACTGCCCATCGGCGGATAGGCTCTTCGACGCGCGCTCCTTGACCCACTCGATCAATCCCAGCGGGCCATGGGGGGCTGCAAGCCATACGCTAGGCATCAGTTGAGGGACGATGTCCGGTTCATCGCATTCTGCCGTGGGCGAGTTGCGGGCCAGTTCCAGGGCCTTGGCTTCCAGCTCTGTCGGGTCCGGGGTTGGATCGGTTTCCTCCAGCTCAGCCAGCAGCGCGTCGAGCTCCGGTTCGCGACGCTTCTCGAAGCTTTCGAGCTCGCTCCACTCGAAGCCGGCGATCAGCGCGACCGCGATTGGTACGAAGGCCTCGGGATGCGTCGCCAGCCAACCGGGCCAGCGCCCACGCACACTCTCACCCAAGAGATACGGACGAATTCCCATCCAGTTTTGGCCGCCCGTGTCGTCCCATTCCAGTCGGCGGCCACTCCAGCGAAGGCCAGCACCGGTGAGGCACGCCTTTGCGAGAAGTTCGGGAGTCAGTGAAACATCCGGGTAGGAGGCGATCTCGGGCAGCGTGGCAGTAATTCTGCCGCGTGCTCCATTCGCCGTTCGCCCCCGCCGGATAAACCAACGGAGGGTGTCGTCGCTAGGAGCGGCACCTCCAATGACGCTAAAGGCATGACCTTGAAGCCAGTCGTTGTATTCGGCGAGCTCCAGTGCAAACCTCGGTGCATCGAGCCACTCTCGAATCGTTTCTGCCAATCGGCGCGTGCTGGCGGGCTGGCGTGCGCTCGACGTTGCGTCGGCCACCAAGTCCAGCAGTTCCTCGATGAGCTCGCGTTCGATCCAGGGTGTGGCCTCTGCCCATTCCGAGTGTGCCGGCAAGGACACGACGGCGAGCATCCAGCCGTCGTTGCCCGCGAGCCGCGCCCAACGCGTGGCCTGAACCATTAGCCGTTGGACGTTACCAGGCTGCATCCCCGCGGTAAGCTCGAGAAGTCCGACGCTACCCACGTTCTCCAGCTGGCCCAAGCTCGAAGCCACGTCTACGAGGGCTCCAGGCTGTATCTGGTCCAGTTCCTGGCGTAGTCGCGCAAATCCTCCCTTCGCTGGCATTTCAGACTCGATCCAAAACTCGAGCGCGCCGAGCCGGACGAAGTGGGAGGAGATCCCGCACAGCTGCTGGAGCGGGGAACTCGTCTCGGTCACGGACTGCGCGATCGCAAAGTCCCGCAGCAACGCGTGACGAAACTGAAAGCTACCGTCCAATATTACGAACAAGCCCTCTGAAGCGAGGTCGCGTAGCGCTGATGACATATCGCTACTTGCCGCCGTGGGTAGGTGGTGGTGCTCGGAACCCTCCATCGTGCGCTGCGATACATCTCTGAGTAGCTGTCCCCGGGCAAGGCTGCGAGCGTCGCCAGATGGCAGGATGCGCCGCTGCCAATATGCCGCCAGCAGCTCGCGTCGGGATGACACCACCCGTCTGAAGCCTTCGCCTTCTCCTGTCGTGCGCAGAAAAAGATCCAGGAACAGCGGCGTGCGGAGCAGTGCCAGCAGGCTGGGGGCGAGCTGACGTATCGCTGGCGGGCCTAGCTGAGCCTCCACTACGCCGACGACGACTTCCGGCGCCCAATCGGTGAGCTCGGCCACATGCCACCCATGAACGGCCTGCTGGGACCTCTTGAGTTCATTCCACGTGGTGGCGCGGCAAGTGACGAGGACTCGGATGTCTCGGCCACTTGCCGCAAGCAGAGATGACAGGAGGGTTTGGATTCTGCCAAGTTCTCCCAGGGCTTCGACAGCGTCCACCCCGACAGCGAGCCGCTGTCCACGCGTCCTTGCGACGAATGCGCCCAGCGACAGCGCACCTCGCAGCAGGGTAAGATTGGATCCGTCTCCGCCGGTCGCCCCCTGCGAAGACGACGGCGTCAGACAGCTCGCGAGCTGGGCGGCGTCGAGTAACAATACCGACGCCGAGTCAGCCTCGTCGCCATCGGCGGCTGCCAATTCGGCAAGGTAGTGCTGCAACGCAGTGCTCTTTCCCAGGCCCCCTCGACCGAGCAACGCGACCGGCTCCCCCATGTCTACTGCGCTCGACACGTCGGGCTGCACTCGTCGCCAGCCAACATACGCGAGGACTGGGTCGAGCGGTTCTGCTTGGCCGAACACCGTGCGCCCCCATGTCTCTATGTCGCGCCAGAGAGCAGCCTCGTGCGCATCGACGGTCTGGAGGCGCTTCAACACGTCGATGCCTTCGAGAAGTTGACTGGGGCGGAAGACCCGCCATTGCCTAGGACCTTCGGCGTGGCGGCTGATGGCGCCGCGGATGCAGTCCATCAGCTGGTCGATCGCC
>JAYWEH010000519.1:0-3535 GCA_043780025.1 Deltaproteobacteria bacterium | reverse complement strand
TTGTACGAGGCTTTGCCGGGTTGGGCCGCGACGGACGTGGACAAGGCGGTCGAGACGTTGCTCGCCGAGGGCCGCATCGCGCGTAACAAGACGCGGCTGGAGATTGCGCGGCGCTATCTGGTGCTGAGCTCCGAAAAATTTCACCACCGCATCGATGCGTTGAACCACTTCCTGAGCGGCGTGACGCTGGCGGTAGCGCAGCGGCTGATTTTCGAAGAACGCGACCAGGCGATGGTCAAGACCATCAGCTTCGTGGCCCGACCCGCCGAGCTCGAGGAATTCTTGCGCCGCCTGGAAGCGAACCTGCGCCGGGAGCTGGCAGCCCTGGAAGAACAGGCCCAATTCGAGGGAGAAGGCCAGCGCTTCACGTTGGGTCTGTTTGCGGCCAAGGAATCCGCCGAGCGCGGCACCCCGACGGAATGAGCCCGCGAAGGGCTGGTCCCTCAGGCTGGCAAAGCGCTAAGATCAGCCGATATGATGGACGGTACTGAACACGCGCGGCGGCTCCAGGCGCTGCGCGAGGAGCTGAGCAATCGCGGCCTTTCCGCCTACGTGGTGCCGAAAAGCGACGAATATATGCTGGAATACAGCCCGCCCTGCAGCGAGCGGCTGGCCTGGCTCACAGGTTTCACGGGTTCCGCGGGCCTGGCGCTGGTGGGGCGCGAACGCGCAGCGCTCTTCGTCGATGGCCGCTACACGACGCAGGCGTTGCAACAAACGCCGAGCGCGCTGTGGGAGCACCACCACGTCACTGCCGCGCCGCCCGCCGCGTGGCTCGAACAGGCCGTCTCGAAGGGTGACCGCGTCGGTTACGATCCGCATATCCACACGCCAACGAGCCTCGACGCGCTGCGCGCCTCGGCGGGCAGCGCTGGCGCCACGTTGACTCCCGTGCCGCAAAATCTCGTGGACGCTTTGTGGACCGATCGCCCGAGTGAGCCACGCGAGCCAGTCGAGCTCTACCCCGAAGCCTTGGCGGGCGAATCGTCGAAGCAAAAGCGCGCCCGCATGGCCGCACAGCTCCAGAGCGAGAAAATAGACGCCCTGATCGTCAGCGCGCCCGACAGCCTGGCCTGGTTGCTCAACATCCGCGGCGGAGACGTAAAAAATGTGCCGCTCGCGCTCGGCCGCGCAGTGCTGCGCGCCGACGCATCGCTCGAATTGTTCATCGACTCACGTAAGCTCGGCAGCGACGTGCTCGCCGTGCTCGGAGCGGAGACGGGTGTCACCCGCGCGGAGCCGAGCGGCTGGGAAGATGCGCTCGATCGTCTGAAGGCCGCGCGCGTCCGGGTCGATCGCAACAGCGTCAGCGAATGGATCGTCAAGCGTCTCGACGCCGCGGGCGCGCGTGTGGACGTGGGCGCCGATCCCTGCACGTTGGCCAAGGCCTGCAAGACGCCCGCAGAGCTGCGCGGCATCAGCGCCGCCCACGTGCGCGACGGTGTCGCTCTGGTGCGCTTTCTGGCCTGGTTCGACGCCAACACGCCCGGCGGACACGATGAGTGGACGCTGCAGAACAAGCTCGCGGAATTCCGCGCCGGAGCCCAGAACTACCGCGGCCCGAGCTTCGACACCATCTCGGCGTTTGGACCGAGCTCGGCGTTGCCGCATTACCGTGCCCCCGAAGACAAACCGCTGCGACTCGAGCGGGGTAACCTGTATTTGGTCGACAGCGGCGGGCAATACGTCGATGGCACGACCGACATCACGCGCGTGACGGTGGTGGGTGCGCCCAGCCCCGAGATGGTGCGGCGCTACACGCAAGTGCTCAAAGGCCACATTGCGCTCTCGCTGGCACGTTTCCCCGCCGGAACCACCGGCAGCCAGCTCGACCCGTTTGCGCGGCAATATCTGTGGCAGGATGGCGTGGATTTCGATCACGGTACCGGGCACGGCGTGGGCTGCTACCTGTCTGTGCACGAGGGGCCGCACGGCATCTCGAAGCGACCGAGTGAGGTGGCCCTTCGCCCCGGTATGGTGGTTTCGAACGAGCCCGGGTATTACAAGCCGGGCGCGTTCGGCATCCGCATCGAAAATCTCATCACCGTCGTCGAGCTGTCGCCGCAACCGGCGGGGGCGGAACGCACGACACTGGGCTTCGAGACCTTGACCCTATGCCCCTACGAGCGGCGTCTGATTGACGCGAGCCGCCTGAGCGCCGAAGAGGTGGCCTGGGTCGACAGCTATCACGCCCGCGTCCAACGCACGCTCGCGCCGTTGCTCGGCGAAGCCGCGGGGGCGAATGCGGCGAGCGCGTATTTGGCACGCGCAACGGCGCCACTTCTGGGCTGAATCACGGAAAATCGCCCCGGAACGACAGGAAACCGCTGTCCGGTCTCCGGTAATGGTTTGACCCTCCTGGCTGCCCGGCTAATGTGCCAGCATGCTCCGGGTATCTCTCCCCCTCTTGCTGGCCGTGCTGCTCCTCCAGTCTCTGGCTTGCTATGAGGACAAGCGTTACCTGTTCTGCAAGAATGGGCCTTGCCCCGATCCCAGGGATGCCGGTGCCGACGCTGCTCCGGCGCGGTAACGCTGCTACCCCGCGCTAGTATACAAAGTAGTCTCTGTTATCGCTGAACCCTCACTGCGGGAACGCATAGGCCTCTCCGTCGTTGCGTTGCTCGCGGTGGGCACGCTGATTGATGGGCTCCAACCTCCGACGCGGCAGCTCGGCGTTCACGTCCATGCGGCTGGCATTTAAGCGTATCGCTCGCTGCTGAAGCCGCTGATCGAGGGCACCACGCGCTGCCGGTTTCAGGTGACCTGTTCGGAGTATTCTTTGAACGTCGTGCGTGAGTATGGGTGGCCGAAGGGCGGAGTATTGACCATCAGGCGACTGATGGAATGCCGTTAGTGCTCGCGCCCCCCCCCAATGCCATCAAACTCCCAACGCGTCCGCCAGTCCCAGCAGTAACTTCCCGCCATCCCCCGCATAGGCGCTCCCATGCATGCACCCGAGCACTCGCGGCTCAAACCGTGCCAGCCGCTCCAGGTGCACACGAGTATCTTTGCCGTGCGAGAAGTAGTCCATCATTGCCCGCATGCCTTCGCTGGGGCCTAGAATCTCCGTCTCGGTGAGCGGCGGATTCTCCGCTCCGGCTTGCGTGAACAGGTCACCGCACAACAGCGTGCGGCTGACGACCTCGCCGAGGTACCCGCACTCCCAGCCGTGCGGCACGTGCGGCGCGTCGAACCATTGCACGCGCTGCCCGCCCAGATCGAGCACGTCACCGTCGGCGAGGGCCACCGCGGGGCGATCCGTCGCGTCCTCGGTGAAGATCATCGCGGCCACTTTGCTGCACACCGGCTGAGCCCGCGGCGCCAGCGCCAGCCATTCAGACAGCGACCCGGATTCGTCCCCCTCCACGTGCGAAAACCCCACATAGCGCAGGGATTCCGGGGGCAAGACCGCGCGCACCGCCTCGCTCACCAGCGGGAACATGCGCCGCGGGCCCGTGTGGAACAACAGCGGCTCCTCTGCCGCCAGCAGGAATTGGTTGAACGAGAACCCCGGTGGCAGCGCCGGGTTCGGCGG
>JAYWEH010000518.1:0-3541 GCA_043780025.1 Deltaproteobacteria bacterium | reverse complement strand
CGCCCTGATTGCGAATCTTCGAAAGCGCCTTCTCGACGGTCTGCTGAGCGCGCGCGAGGTCCCCGCCATTGGCACAGGCGCGGGCCGCCAGGATCAGGTTGTCCGGTGACTGCTCCCGCGTGAAATACTGATAGGCGGCGTCGTGTGGCCCGACCTCGATCTGGCAGTGCGCGCGCGTCGACTGTATCTCGTCGTGCAACAGCGGCAACGAGCTCTCGAGCCCATCGAGCAACCCGAGCGCCAGCGCGTGCTGGCCGAGCTCCTTCGCCGCAATGGCACGCGCGTAACGCGTACCCGGCTTCTGCAGTTCGGATTCGGGCAGCGTGTCGATCAGCGCCGCCACGTTGGGCCAATCCGCGCTGTTGACCGCGTCACGCCAGGTCTGCCCAGGAAAATTCGGTCCGGCGCGTGTGAAGGCATTGGCGAGCGCCTTCTGGAGCTCGGGGGCGCGCCGTGCCTCGTCCACGTCGTCGTCCGCGCCGCTGTCTTCGGCAGCGGGAGGCGCCGGAGGAGGTGCGGCCTTGGCCGAAGCCGGGAGCTCCGCGCCGGCGCCCACGGTCGTTACGAGCGCGAGCGCGGCGGGTGCTGTGCGTGCGCCGTCGTGCGCTCTGTCCGAATCGTTATCGTTGAATGGCCCAGCACCGTCTCGAGCCGTCGCAGGCTGAGTTGGATCCGTGCTGAGCAGCCGCGCGCACGCGACGCCCAGGCAGGCGAGCAGCGTCCATGAGCCGTAACGGCGCCTGGGCGGACCCTTCGGCGTTACGCGCGCAGTAGCGCCGGCGGCCTCGAGCGCCTGGCGCGCAGGACCGGAGGAAGAAGGCTTACAGTCAGAATCGTGATTCATCCGAGACCACCGAAGACTTACGGCTTCGACACTTCGAATCTACCAGCTCCAGGCATGGGCCGCGCCCACTCCCAGGTGAAACCAAGGAAAGGCGACATCGCCATCCAAGCCCACGCAGTGCGCGTTTGCCTGCACACTCAAAACCACATCGCGGCTCAACAGATAGTCTACTCCGAAGCGCGCGGAGGCGCCAAAATGCTGCAGCTTTCGTACTGCGCCGGTGCCGCTCCAAAAGTAACCCCCGAGCCCCAGTCCCAAGTACGGCACCGCGCGGAGCACGTCCCAGCGGTATGAGACACCCGGGGTGATGCCGAGCGCCCAGGCCGCCGGTCGAGCCGCGTCCTCGGCCGGCAAATTGGAGTCAGGTTGGAAAGGATGCACAGAGGATGCGAGTTGCAGATCGACGTCGATGGCGTCGGTCAGCCCGCGGCGTGTGTACCCTTCCAGAGAAGGGCCGAACCCGGAGCCATCGAGCCATGCTGCGCCTACTCGGGCGCCAGCCTGCCACTGGCCCGTTGCGGCTCTCGCCGCATCTGCCCACAGCAGGGTCGACAGGTGGATCAAAGCTAAAAATAGCACACCTTGGGTGCCGAGCCAGCCGCGGCACGGCGCGGCGCGTTTGACGCAGGTCATTCGGCGCCTCGCTCTGGGGCACTGAGTTTTTTCGCGACGATCGCGGACACCGAGCGCCCGCCCCGCGCTCCGTCGCGCCGATACGAAAAGAAGCGCTCGCGCTCGGTGTGCGTGCAGCCCGGCACCCGCTCGATGTGCGTGAGCGCGCAGCCGGCTTCGACGAGCTGCGCGCTCACGATGGCGGCGAGATCGACGTGCGCTTTCTGTCCCGCGTGATGAGCGATCGCTGTGAGCGCACGACTCGCGCTGGCGAGCTGGGCGGCGACGTCGTCACCCACTTCGAATGCAGCCGCCGAGATGTGCGGCCCAATCGCTGCCACGAGGTGCGCCGGGTCGCTGCCGAGCGCCGTCATTTTTGCGACCGCGGCGGGCACCACGCCGAGCACGACGCCGCGCCAGCCCGCATGGATCGCCGCGACTCGACCGTGGAGCGGATCCGCCAGCAAGAGGGGGACACAGTCTGCCGTGCGCACCGCGCAAGCCAGCTCGGGTTCACTCGAGATGCACGCGTCCGCCGCCTGAGCCATGGCACTCGCCGCGTCGACCCCGGCGTCCCAGACCACCACCTCTCTGCCGTGGACTTGACGCGGCACGCAAATCCGGTGCGCTGGCACGTTCAGCTCGGCCGCGGCGCGACCTAAATTGACCTGGACGTGTTCAGGCCTATCCCCGACCTCCGTCGAGAGGTTCAAGGAGGCAAAGGGCCCCTCGGAGACGCCCCCTTGGCGGGTAAAAAAAGCGTGAACGAAACCGGCTCGAGCCAGCAAGCCGCTCTGGAGATGGTGCTCTCGGTGCATGGATTCTCAGCGTTTTCTCCGGTCGCCCGGCGTCCTCGTCGCAGACTCGCAGTTCTGCTATTCAAGCGGGCGCATGCCCCCGCCCGATCCATTCCTGCACCGTGAAATTCTCGGGGGCGAGTTTCGGATTCTGGAGAAGATCGGCACAGGGGGAATGGGGTCGGTGTATCGCGCGGCCCAGCCGGCCATGGCGCGCACCGTGGCGATCAAGATTCTTCATCCGCAGCTCGCTCTACGTAAAGATCTGATCTCACGCTTTCGGCGAGAAGCCAGGGCGATGAGCCAGCTCAGCCATCCCAACACCGTCAAGGTGTTTATGTATGGGCAGCTCGAGGGTGACAACTCCCTGTACATCGTCATGGAGCATCTGGAAGGCCAGAACCTCAGCCGACTGGTCAAGCGCGAGGGTCCTCTGGCCGTGCCGCGCGCCGTCGGCATCCTGATCCAGTGTTGCGGAGCCCTGCAGGAAGCGCACGAGAAGGGCATCGTGCATCGCGATCTGAAGCCGGAGAACATTTTCCTGTGCCGCCACGGCGGGCTCGCGGATTTCCCCAAGGTGCTCGACTTCGGCCTCGCCAAGATCACGGAGACGGAGATGCGCCCGGGGTCGATTCAGCTGACTCAGGAGGGCATGGTATTTGGCACGCCCGAGTTCATGTCCCCCGAGCAGGCGCAGGGGAAGATCCTCGACTCCCGCAGCGATATCTATTCGTTGGCGGTGATTCTCTACGAGGCCTTGACCACCAAGCTGCCGTTCCGCGCCCAGACGCCGATGGACTATCTCCAGAAACACGTGCTCGAGCCGCCCATTCCGCTCGACGCGCGCGTGGCCAACTTGACGTTCCCGCCCGGGCTCGACTCGGTCATCCAGCGGGCGCTGGCCAAGCGCAGGGAGGATCGCTACGCCTCCGCGCAGCAGTTTGCGCAGGCGCTCCGGCCCTTTATCGAGATCTACAACCAGCAGCACTTGCCGAGCCAACCCCCCGCGCCGCGAGCGGCCGAGGTGTTGCCTGGGCGGCTGCAGGGGCGCCTGCTGGAGTTTGCCCTGGTGGCGGCGATATTTCTGCTCGTCGGAGTGGCCGTTACTGCCATGGCCATGAAGTTTGTGGGGAGATAGCCGAGCGTGTCCGTCCCGCGCGATGTTGGTACCCCCGCGGTTGCTCCCCCCGTCGTTGCTTCCCCCGCAGTTGCTTCCCCCGCAGTTGCTTCCCCCGCAGTTGCTTCCCCCGCAGTTGCTTCCCCCGCAGTTGCTTCCCCCGCAGTTGCT
>JAYWEH010000517.1:0-36922 GCA_043780025.1 Deltaproteobacteria bacterium | reverse complement strand
AGGAATACGCGCTGGCTCAGGGTGAAGATCCGGAGTGGTTGGCCCGCGTCTTCAACCGCTCCGGGCGCAAGGACTCGGTGGTCCGCCATCGCTCTGGTCACGCCACCCACATGCATGTGCGCTTTGAGAACCCAACTGCGGAGCTGACCGCGAGCCGTTCGCTGGAGTGGCTGCAAAAGGCGGGCCTGGTACCCGGGCGCCGTGCCCCCGCGCGTGGCCGAGCGCGCCGCAGCGCGCGGCGCTGATTCGAGCGGAGCGTGGGTTTTTCCCGGGCGTCCGAGTCGCGGCGCGCCGACGGGATTGCAACTCGCTGGGCAGGACAGTAGCTTCCCCGCGTCCTATGATCACCACCTCAGAGGCTGTCACCGAGGGCATTCGCGTCAACGTGCGGGCTCGTTTCTCGGACCAGAATTCCGAACCGCAGAACCGACAATGGGTGTTCCTCTACACCATCACCATCACGAACGAGAGCTCGACCCGGGTGCAGCTATTGCGGCGCCATTGGATCATCACCGACGCGAACGGCGAGATCGAAGAGGTCGAGGGGCCCGGAGTGGTGGGCAAGCAGCCGACGCTCGAGCCTGGGCAGAGCTTCGAGTACACGTCAGCGTGCCCACTGAAGACACCCTTTGGATCGATGCACGGGCGGTATCAGATGGCAGGGCCGCTGGGGCACACGTTTGACGCGGAGATTGCTGGGTTCGCGCTCAGGCTGGCGGGGACGATGCAGTGAGCTGATCGCCCCCCGGCTCTGAAAGGATTGGCCGCGCGCGGGATTACTGCTGAGTCGCGATCGGCTTGCCGCCGATCCAGCGCTCTTGGCGGCTGAACGGTACGCTCTTGGCTTCTTCGGGGCTGACCGTGCTCTTGTCGTTCTTGTGGTTCTTGGTCATCGTGACCATGAACAGCGCCGAGCTGCCCTGGCCGCCGATCAGGACGGACCAGCCCAAGAACATCAACCAGAGGCGGTACCAGCGCTGGCCGTACTTGGCCACGATCAAAGCTTCGTTGCGCTGCCAGTTTTCGTACCACTTGTAGATGGTGACGGCGTAGTGCGGGCCGGTGTTCTCCACGCGATGGATCTCGAAGCCGGCGCGCTCCGCTTGGGACACGACGAAGCCGAGCGGGCAACTCGCGTCTGCGCCCGGGAAGATGTACTTGGCCATGAAGAGACCCCAGACTAGGTCTTCGAACTGCCAGGTGCGGCGCAGGCCCGCGATCTGCAGATAGAAGATGCCGTCGTCTTTCAACATGCCGCGAACTTGCAGCAGGAACTTCTGGAAGTTCTTGATGCCCACGTGCTCGGCCATCTCGAGGCAGGTGATCTTGTCGTACTTCTTCGAGGGCAGGTTGCGGTAGTCGTCCACGATCACACGTACGCGATCGCTCACGCCAGCGCGTGCGGCGCGCGCAACGGCCCACTCGGCCTGTTCCTTCGCCAGGGTGATACCGGTGCTGACCGAGCCGTAGTGCTGAGCCGCGTGGGTGATGAGGGGGCCCCAGCCGCAGCCAATGTCCAGGTGTTGATCGCCGGGCTGCATGTGCACGTACTTGCACACGGTGTCCAGCTTGCGCTCCTGTGCGGCCTCCAGCGTTTCGCTGCGGTCGTGGAAGATGCCGCTGGTGTAGACCATCGTTTCGCCGAGGAACCAATTATAGAAATCGTTGCCGCGGTTGTAGACGTGGGCGATGTCGCCCTCGTCACTCTTGACGCTGTGAGTGACGTTCTGGGTCAAGAACTCCTTGAAGTAGAACTTGATGTCGCCCCAGGTGAAACAGAAGCGGAACAGCTGGTTGCGTCGCAACATCGTCTCATAGACGTCGCCTTTGAAGTCGAGCTTCCCGGCGATGTAGGCCTCGTACAAGATCTCCATCGGGATCTTCTTGCCGAACCACGCCTTGCCGTCCGCTTCGTCGCGAAAAGCCACGGCATTACGCCAGTCCGCGGCTGACGTGTCATGCGCATAGGAACGGTAGACCAAAAAGAGCAGCGGCAGGATCACCAGGAACAGCGGCACGGCAACCCACGCCACCACCGCGGCGACCCAGCTCATGGTCAGCGCAAAGGCCAACAATGCGACCGCCGTCGGCACGCACAAGAGCCCGAGCAGGCTTTGCTCCAATACCCAGAAGATAAAGGGCAGGCCGTGAGTACGCCCGCGCTCATTATTCTGAGAGGCGGGAGGGCCCACGAAGGGGACTGGGGCGGCAAGTGGCTCGGCGGAGTCGTTCATGGTCAATCCTGTAGGAGGGAGTGCGGCGTCTTATGCCGGATGGGCCGAAAGGCCAAGTGCGACCTCCCGCAACCGGCGCGATCGGCTGGACGGCCGCGAAATTGCTCGCCCCCAACTCAGCGGGATTGCAGCTGAGCGAGTTCGGCTTCGTAGCGCTTGGCGTCGAAGCCGACCAGGCAGATTCGCTTGGAGACCAAGAGCGGCCGCTTGATCAGCTTGCCGTCTCGAGCGAGTTCGGCGAGCGCCTGGGCCTCCGAGAGCGTCTTCAAGCGTTCGCGATAGTTGCCTTCGCGATAGGACTGCCCCGAGGTGTTGAACAGCTTGGCAATGGGCAAGCCGCTCTGCTTGCGCACGTCAGACAATGTGCCGAGCGAAGGCGGCGAGCTCACGATGTCCAGGCTCTCGTACTTCACGCCGTGCGCGTCGAGCCAGCGCAGCGCGTTGCGACAAGTGGTGCACTTCGAATAGGCGTACACGGTCAACATGGATTGCCTCGTGCAACAGGCCGAGGCGGTTTGCCAAGAGCCGTCGCTCGAAATGCGTCTGCGCCGGGCGGTCGCTTTGTGCGCGAAGTCGTCGGCGACGGGTCGTACTCTGGGCTACGGACGCGCACGCCTGCCTCCGTTCTGCGCGCGCCCGAAGCGCGGAATTTGCCGCTCGGGCTGCGCGGTGCGTCGATCAGGACCGGGAATTTAACGACCTGAAACGCGAGCTGGCCCGTTGCTAGAGGCGGGACGGATCCGCCCAATGGGGCGCGGATCAGCCTCTGGCTTGCACGAACGAACCCGCGCCCGGGGGGTGGTGAGGACGGACGAGCAAGCCGCCGTACAGCCCTCTTCCCGCATGAACGCTAGCAATTTCCCTCGCAAACAAGCCGACTCCGACCGCGTGCGGGCCGCTCTGCCCGACAGCGCGGCGAACGTCTTCGCTCCTTCCAGCCATACGTTCAGCCCGGACGACTACGCCTGCGGGCAGGTCCTTTCGGGCCGCTTTCGCGTGGAACACGTGATCGGTGTTGGATCCATGGGTGTGGTGCTCGCGGCCCGGCACCTGGAGCTGGATGAGCGGGTTGCGATCAAGTTCATCCGTTCGGAGATGCAGAAGGTCCCGGGCGTGCTGTCGCGATTTGCGCGCGAAGCCAAGGCGCTGGTCTCGATCAAGAGTGAACACGTGGCGCAGGTCTTCGACGTCGGCATGGCCGAGGGCATCGGTCCGTATATCGTCATGGAGTACCTGGAGGGTCGCGATCTCGGTGCGGTCCTGGAGCTCGAAGGTCGGTTGCCGATTCGCCGCGCCGTGCACTACGTGATGCAGGCTTGTGAGGCGCTGGCGGTAGCGCACTCCATCGGCATCACGCATCGGGACATCAAGCCCGAGAATTTGTTTCTGACTCGGCAGGGCGATCTCGAGCTCGTCAAGTTGCTCGACTTCGGCATCTCGAAGGCCGCGTTGACAGGCAAGGTGTTTGGCGACGAGTTGTCGGCGGCCGAGAGTGAATGTCTACTCGGGACGCCGCTGTACATGTCGCCGGAGCAGATTCGTGCGACGGCCGAGGTGGATCATCGCACGGACATCTGGTCGCTCGGCGCGGTGTTGTATGAGCTGATCACCGCGCGCAGCGCGTTCGTGGCGGACAGCGTGCACCAAGTCTGGACGCGTATCCTCGAAACCGAGCACACGTCGCTGTCCGCCTATTGCCCCGAGGCGCCGCCGGCGCTCGAGGTCGTGATCGATCGCTGTCTGGAGAAAGACCCGGCGCGCCGGTATCAGAACGTCGCCGAGCTCGCCGTGGCGCTTCTGCCGTTCGCGCCCTCTCGCGCGCGCGCTTACGCCCAGCGTGCCTCCTCGATTCTGGGCACCAAGAGCGACAGCATCTTTCCGGCGCCCATGCCGAGCGCGCATCCCGGCTCTCTGAGCGGCAATCCGGGGGTAAGCTCCAGTCGGCCTTTCGCCAGTCTGGAGCCCATTCCACAGCAATCCATGTTGGCCCTGCCCCTTGTGGACTTCTCGGCGCCGCCGGTTTTTGCCCACAACTCGACGGGTTTCGGAGCGCCGCGGCAGAGCCGCTTGATCCCGGCTGTGTTCATGGCGGCGCTGTTTGGCGCTGCATTCGTGATCTGGCTCGGTACGCGCCGAGAGCGCCCCGAGGTGTTCGGCGGTGCACCGCGAGTATCGCGAGTCGAGGACGCGTTCGCGAGCGGCGCCATGCAGCCCGCCGAAGCCGAATTGTCACTGTCGCGCAGCGTGTTGGTGGAGAGCCTGCCGAGCGGGGCGCTGGTCAAGCTCGGCGGGCAAGCGATCGGCGTCACACCGCTTTCGACGCTCTTGCCGGCGGGCACGCAGGAGCTGTCACTGTCGAAGCCCGGATATGATACCGAGCTCGCATTCGTCCAGCTCGACGCGGCTCCCCACGGAGCCAAGGCCGTCCGTACGCGCGTGGTGCTCGAGCCGAGCGCGAGCGAGAGCCCTGCGGGTCGCCGCGCGCCAACGCCGCGCGCAGCGATCCGGCGGCCGTCACGCAAGGGCCCGCCCGCAGAGGTCGCGCGCAACGATGCACCCGTCCCGGTTCCGATCGTTCCGGAGCCCGCAGTCGAGGTACTGCCTCGCGCGGAGCCTGCTCCAGCAGCGCCACTGCTCACGGAACCGCCTCGAGCACGCCTCGTCGATGAACAGGGCCGTGCTCGCTTACTCGACTGAGCCAGCAATGGAGATCTGAGATAGATGAAAGCGTCCGCGAACCTAAGGCATCCACTGCTCGTAGCCACGCTGTTCGCGCTGGGGTTCGCTAGCGCACCCGCGAGCGCCGCGGGCGAAGCGCGTCCAGCGGCTACCGGCTCGCAGGGGCCGACCGGCGTCGCGCAGCTCAACGAAGAAGGAGCCGCACTGTACGCCGCTCGCGACTATCGGCGGGCCATCGAAAAGTTCATACAAGCCTACGCGGTCGATCCGGATCCCAACCTGCTGTTCAACATCGCCCGCTGTTACGAGGAGCTCGGCGAAACCGAAGCCGCGATTGAGAAGTATGAGGTCTTCATCAAGACCCCGGGCGCCGATGCCCGCGGCCGGCAGCGAGCTCGTGAGTCGCTCGACGCGCTGCGTACCGCTCGGGACGCTGCGCGAGCTCCGAGCCCCGCGCCGTCGAACCCGACCGCGCCCAACGCCGAAGGGCAGGCCATTGTCGCCGAGGACTCCGATCCCCCGAGTCAGGTTTGGTCTTGGTTCACCCTGGGCGGCAGCGTGGCTTTCGCCGCGGCCGGTACTGCGTTCTACGTTCTCGGCGCGTCCGATCACTCCAAGGTCACCGACGCCGCCGGCTACGCGGACCCCGACGGCGTCTCCGCGATGACGCGGAAGGAGGCGGATGATCTGGTCAGCTCGGGCGACACGAAGAAGACCATCGGCGTGGCGGGGTTCGGGGTCGCAGGAGCGCTGGCAGTGACCTACGTCGTCTTGCTTGCCACGAGCGGCAGCGAAGAAGAGGGACCGAACGCGCCGGCACCTGCCGTCGGTCTTACGCTCTGGCCGTCGCCTTCGGGTGCGGCATTCACGATGCAAGGGAGCTTTTGATCATGCGCGGCGCAGTGTTTTCACATTCCATGGCGCACGCCGCGTGGCTCAGCGCGGTCGCTGCACTCCTCGGCTGCTCGTCGCCAGAGCTCGAAAGCACCAATTTTTCGTGCACCAACGACGCCGATTGTGGCTCGGGCCAAATGTGCGCGGACCACAACGGCGACCTGGCCTGCCTGCCCATTCCGGAGGTGCCGATTCGTATCGGGATGAGCGCTCCTCTGCAGGGTCCGAGCCAGGCGCTCGGCAACGAAATGCGGCGCGGCATCAACGCGATGCTCAAGCGCGTCAATGAAGCGGGCGGCGTTCACGGTCGCCAGATCGTTCTCGATGCGCTCAATGACAACTACGATCCCACCATGGCGATCGAGATGACGCGCCAGTTGCTCGACATTCAGGAACCCGTCGAGGACCCCAATCGAGCAGACGTTCGCGGTGGCAACGGTGTGTTCGCTCTGGTCGGCAACGTCGGGACCCCCACGATGCTCGCCACGGCTCCGATCGCCACCAAGAACAAGGTGGTCTTCTTCGGGCCGTTCACCGGTGCGCAAGCCTACCTGCGCGACGACACCAAGTCGCCATATGTCTACAACTATCGCGCCGGCTACTTCGACGAGACGGCGGCAATGGTCGAGTATATTCACAAGGCTCGTATCCCGAGCATCATCGATCAGGCTGCGCCCGATCACCGTCGCATCATGGTCTTCGCTCAGAACGACAGCTATGGGGACTCCGGCTACCAGGGTGTCGTGACCGCCTACAACGCGAACGTTGCGCCGTTGCCCGACCAGCAAGCGATCTTCCGTATCGGCTACGAGCGTGAAGACGTCTCCAGTGTGGATCCCGCCGTAATCGCCGCGGGCGGTTTTTTGGATGGCGTGCTCGAGCGAGGCAGCACGCCTGATTCACGAGAGTCGGTGGCGATTTTCATGATCGACACGTACCAGCCCGCCGAGCGCTTCATTCGCGGCGTGAAGACCTGGATCAACATGGACGTCACGCGAGCTCGGCGCCTCGACGTCGTCTTCCTGAACGTGTCCTTCGTGGGCAGTGATGCGCTCGCGGGCGCCCTGTCGTCGACGCCTGAATCCTACACTGACGTGGTCACGGGCGACGAGCGCGCGTTTACGGAAAACGTGTTTGTGACGCAGGTCGTGCCTGACTATCAGTCACAGTCCGCCGGCGTGGTGCAATACCGCGAGGATATTGCCGCATTCGACAGCGGCGCCTTCTCCTTCACGTCACTCGAGGGCTACATCGTTGCGCGCCTGTTCACGACGGCGCTCGACATGAACGGCCCGAACTTGACCACGGACAACTTCATCAAGACGCTGGATACGCGCGTCAGCGCGCTCGATCTCGGCATCGGCACCGAGCTCAGCTTCTCCTCCACGGATCATCAGGCGAGCGACACCGTCTGGATCAGTGAAATTCAGAGCGGTGGCCGCTTCGAGGTGCCGTTCGTCTGGCACCGCGACAGCGGCATCGAAAACTAACCTGCGTCCTCTGGCCCGGCCTCGACCGGCGGCGGGCTCCCCGTATCGGGTTCGGTCGGTATCGTCGCGTCGGGCGGCGCCGCGTCCGTCGGAGCGGCACCGTCAGGCGGAACCGACGTGCTCGCGTCGCTGGGCGGATCCGGCGGAATCGCCGGTACGGGATCGGGGCGTGAAGGCAGGGGGCGGCCCGGCTCCGGGTCATCCGGGCTGCCGCTATTTTCTGTGCGCAGACAACGCCCGACCGTGCACAAGAGCTCGTCCCGACAGCCACCGGAAGAGGTGCACTCGCAGCCCGCCGTCCCCGGTTCGCAGCTCGGGCCTGCATCGGCATTCGAAATCGAAGAGGGATCGTCAGACGTCGAGCAGCCGAGCCCGACGAGGACTCCGATCGCGAACACGCCGGTACCTCGCGCGAGAACGCCGAGGCGCCGACGCGGCGCTCGCGAGGACTGAAGATGAAGCATGTAGGGTAGACTAGCACCAGCTGCGCTAGTCTGGTAACGTTTGGGCTTTGGAGCCGATGTTGCAGGTGGCCCCCGGTTGGGCCGTGCCGCGCGATGACCTCGAATTTCGGTTCGTGCGCGCGAGCGGACCTGGTGGCCAGAACGTCAACAAGCTGGCCACCAAGGCGGAGCTACGTTTTCGGCTCGACGCGACGCTTGCGCTCAACGTCGGCCAGAAGCGTCGCTTGCGGGAGACCTTTCCCTCGCACGTGACCCAGGAAGGTGACTTCCTGCTTTCCGGCGATCGGTTTCGATCGCAACGCGGCAATCAGCGGGACGTCGAAGAACGCCTCGTCGAGATGCTGCTCGGGATTCGCTATGCGCCCAAGCCGCGCGTGGCCACAAAGCCTAGCCGCGCAGCAAAGCGGCGGCGCGTCACTGAAAAACGCGCGCGCTCTGACGTGAAACGGCAACGCCGGCAACCTTCGGAGGGCTGAGGTCCGAGCGGATTGCCCCGTCTCACGAGGGCCCGTGGTACAAGCTGCCAGTTCATCATGAGTCCGGCCACGCGACCCCCCTCTCAGGCGCCAGAACCCCCCTCCGCTGGTCGTCAAACCCGGCCTCCGGCGCAGCCGTTCTCCTGGAAGGCGTGGTTGTTCCTGGGCCTCCTGCTCGGTGCGATGACGATCTACCAGTCGATGGCGAACCAGGATCAAGCTTACCCGTCCATCGACTACTCCGAGTTCTTTCGTCTGCTCCAAGATCACAAGATCGATGCAGTGACCCTGAAAGGCGAGAATATCATCGGACAGCTTCGCAAATCAGAGCTGCGCGATGGCCAGGCCTTTCAGAATTTCCAGACGCTTCGCCCCGATCCGGATCCCGAACTGTTGCCGCTCTTGCGGCGTGAAGATGTGGCCATTCGCGTGAGCAGCCAGGAGCTGCCGCTGCTGCTCCAGATCCTATTTTCAATGTTGCCTTGGGCGCTCATCATCGGCGTCTGGATCTGGCTGTCGCGCCGCGCGCAACAGATGATGGTCAGCGGCGGGCCCCTCTCCGGCATGCTCAAGGGGCGTAGCCGCCGCTTCGACAAACAGACCAGCGTGGCGGTGACCTTCAAGGACGTGGCGGGGCTGAAATCGGCCAAGCAAGATCTGAGAGAGGTTGTCAACTTCCTCAAGCAGCCCGAGAAATTCCGGCGCCTCGGCGGTAAAGTGCCGCGTGGTGCGCTCTTGGTCGGGCCTCCCGGTACCGGTAAGACGCTGCTCGCGCGCGCGGTGGCCGGCGAGGCGGGCGTGGCTTTTTTCTCTATCAGCGGCTCGGAGTTCATCGAGCTGTTTGTGGGCGTGGGCGCGTCCCGAGTGCGCGAGTTGTTCGCAGAAGCAAAGAAGGCCGCGCCCGCCATCGTGTTCATCGATGAGATTGACGCCGTGGGCCGCTCGCGCGGGGCAGGGCTCGGCGGAGGCAACGACGAACGCGAGCAGACATTGAACCAGCTGCTGTCCGAGATGGACGGTTTCGATCGCAACGATCTCACCGTGGTGTTGGCCGCGACGAATCGACCCGACGTGCTCGATCCAGCGCTGCTCCGTCCCGGTCGCTTCGACCGCCGCGTGCTCGTCGATCGGCCTGAGCTGGAAGCCCGCCGGGCGATCCTCGAAGTGCACACCCTCAACAAGCCGCTCGGACCGGACGTCGATCTGGCACAAATTGCACGCGACACCCCTGGGTTCTCCGGTGCCGACCTGGCCAACCTCGTCAATGAGGCGGCGCTGACGGCCACGCGCAACGACGCCGACGTCATCGCTCAACAGGATTTCGACTCCGCCTACGAGAAGATCGTGCTCGGGGACCCGCGCGAAGGCAAATTGCATCCGGACGAGAAGCGCCGTGTCGCCGTGCATGAAAGCGGTCACGCGATCGCGGCCCATCACAGCCCCCACGCGGAGCCGCTCCGCCGCGTCAGTATCCTGCCGCGTGGCATGGCCCTCGGGGTCACCCAACAGTCGCCCGGGGAAGATCGCCACATTCAGACCCAACCCGAGCTCGAATCACGCTTGTGCGTGCTGCTCGGAGGGTACGCCGCCGAGCGTACCGTCCTCGGAGACGTATCGTCCGGCTCCGCGAATGACCTGAAGCAGGCCACCGAGATCGCGTTCAAGATGGTCGCGCATTTCGGCATGAGCGAGAAGCTCGGGCCGGTATTTCATGAGCACAAGGTCGAACACCCGTTCCTCGGGCAACGCCTGGCGACCGAGGGCGGCACCAGCGACGTCACTGTGCGGCAGATGGAAGACGAAGTGCGGGCGCTACTGATCAACGCGCAGCGCGGAGCAGAACGCCTAGTCACGGAGCACCGCGCGGACCTCGACCGCCTGGTGGGTGCGTTGCTAGAAAAGGAGACGCTCGAACTCGAGGCGCTGCGCGCGTTGCTCGGCCCCGCCCTGCAAGGCGACCGCGAGACACCTCAATCCGGAGTGCTGCATTGATGCAATTGTCCGTGAATTTGAACAAGGTCGCGCTGCTGCGCAACAGCCGCGGCTCACACAACCCGGGCCCCTTGCGCGCGGCGCGCGCGTGCCTAGACGCGGGTGCCGCCGGCATCACCTTGCACCTCAGGTCGGATCGACGGCATGCGCGCGAAGATGACGTGCGCGCGGTTGCCGCTCTCTGCGCCGATCGCGGCGTCGAGTTCAACCTGGAAGGGGATCCCCGCCCCGAGCTCCTCGAGCTCGTGCTGGCGATCAAACCAGCTCAATTTACACTCGTGCCTGTCAACCCCGGGGAGGTCACGAGCGATCACGGCTGGGATCTGCCGAGCCAGGCGGAGGTCTTGCAACCCGTTGTCCGCGCGGCGCAGGCCGAAGGCATCCGCGTGGCACTGTTCATGGATCCAGATCCCGTCGCGGCGGCGCATGCCGCGCTGACCGGCGCAGACCGCGTCGAACTCTACACCGAGCCCTACGCCCGCACGTTTGGGACGCCACTCGCCAAGCGCGAGCTCGAGCGGGTGCGACAATGCGCGCTGGTGCTCGGTAAAGGTGGGCTTGGCATCAATGCCGGCCACGATTTGAATCTGAAGAACCTGCCCGCGCTGGCGCGCGCCGTCCCCTCAATCCTCGAGGTTTCTATCGGGCACGCGTTGATTGCCGATGCGCTCTATCTGGGGCTCGAGGAAACCGTGCGGCGCTACGTACTCTGCACGCAGGGCATTGACGTGGACGCGGTCGACACCGCCTGAGTTTGTCCGCCGACGGCGCCCGAGCTCAGTCTTCCACCCAGTCGAGGCTCGCGCGCGCGATCAACTTGGCGAGCCGGGCGGCGGTGCCTGGATCGGCGGCCAGCACCTCGCTGCCGATATCGGAGCCCCGGCACACCCGTTCGACCCAGTCGAGATCGGCGGACGTGAGCGGGTATTCTTCTCCGTCCGCGTACAACGCCCAGGCCTCGCCATGCTTCAGGTAGGCCCAGCGCGAGCCGGGGCGGCGCGTCAGGCGGGCCCCCGCGTTCAGGCGCCGGAGTAGCTGCTTTTCGGTGGTGTCCGGGCCGTGCTCCTCGAGGTGGGGTTTCGGACGAGTGAGGTAACCGGCGATGACACGATCCAGCGCCAGGTCATCGAGCACCGCGGCGTCGCGGATCAATTGGCGCAGGCGCGCGAGGTCGGCGCTCTCGATCTGTGCGGGCCGGGCCGGGCGCTTTCGCCCTGGATCGCTGAAGCGCGCGTTCGGGTTGGCTCGTTCGCTCACGGCGTCGCCGAGGGCCAGGCACAGCTCGCGCTGATCGGGCGCGCGGAAACCGATCGACAGCGTCACGGCTTCGTCTAGCGCTAGCCCGAAGTGCGCCACGTTGGGCGGCAGATACAGCAGATCCCCGGGCTCGACCACGAACTGTTGCTCCGGCTGGAAATGCTCCAGCACTTTCAGGTCGCAGTCGTCGCGCAAGCGCGGGTCGAAACGCTCGCTCAGTTGCCAGCGCCGCCGCCCCTGCGCTTGGAGCAGGAATACGTCGTATTGATCGGTGTGAGGGCCCACCGAACCGCCGGGGGCCGCAAAGCTGACCATGATGTCGTCGATGCGCCAGTCCGGGATGAAGCGGAATGGCTCGAGCAACGCGCCGACGTCCGGTACGTGTTTGTCGACGTCTTGCACGAGCAAGGTCCAATCTCGCGGGGGTAGCTCGGTGAAGCGGGTCTCTTCGAACGGACCGTGCTCGAGGCTGAAGCGCGAGCCGATGTGGCCCTGCACTAAGCGAGACTCCACCTCCTGTTCGCAGGCGAGGCCCGCGAGCTCGTCGGGGTCGATGGGTGAACGGAAACCGGGCAATGCGCCCCGGAACAGCACTGGGGATCGTTGCCAGTGGCGCTCCAGAAACTCCTCCGGACTGAGTTCGCCAAACATGCGGGCCGTATGGCACTATCGGCGCGGGCCGAAAAGCTCGGATTGTGATTCTCGGCGGCCGCGTTCCAGCCCCGCGTCGACGCTTCGCCCCGACCGATGCTATGAGCCCGCCGTGACCCCGACAGCGAATTGGCCCGGCGCCGCTACGGCCTGGACGTTCCTGGCGCCGATGGAAGGGGTCACTCATCCCGCTTTCCGGGCCTTGGTCTCGCGGCGGCCCGGCCTCGGCGTCGTGTGCACCGAGTTCGTGCGCATCGCCGGCTCGGGGCTGGGCGTGCGTTTTCTACGGCAGCAGGTGGTCAAGGCGCCGGGCGTGGCGCTTTCGGTACAGGTGATGGGCAATCACCTCGAGCACATGGCCGAGGCCACGTCGATCGTCGCCAATGCCGGCGCGGATCTCGTGGATCTCAACGTGGGATGTCCGGCGCCGCGTGTCGTTCGCAAGGGTGTGGGTTCAGCCATGCTCAAAGATCCGGAGCTGCTCAGACGTGTGGTGTCGGCCATGCGGGAGCGCACCCAGGGCTGGTTGTCCGCGAAAATTCGCGCGGGATTTGACGACAGCGCGGGGGCCGTAGCGATCGCACGGGTGATCGAGGCTGCCGGCGCGGATCTGATCACGGTGCACCCGCGGCGGCGCGCGGATTTTTACCAGGGAGTGGCGGACTGGCGCATCATCTCCGCCATCAAGCAGGCGGTTTCGATCCCGGTGGTCGGCAACGGCGACGTCTGGTACGCCGCGGACGCGTTGCGCATGCGCCGCGAGACGGGTTGTGACGGCGTGATGATCGGCCGGGGAGCTCTGCGAAATCCCTGGATATTTGAGCAGATTGAAGCGCTCCGTCGCGGCGCGCCGCCACCCAGCCCGAGTGGCAACGACGTGCTCGAGCATTACGATGCGCTGGCGGACATGCTCGCCGAGAGCCGCGCCGGGGGCAACAGTCTCGGTACGCTCAAGGAGCAGGTGCGGTACCTGGCGCGGATCGTGACGGACAGCCCAGCATTCATGCAGGCCGCGCTGCGTGCCGAGGACGTCTCCGCGCTGCGATCCATCCTCGCCGAGAGGCTGTCGGGCGAGCGCCCGGAGGCGCTGGATCTGGCCGCCGAAGGGGGCCGCCTCGAATCCTCGGGTAGCGCTCCGGCAGAGGCTCCGTGTTATACGCCGAGCTCATGACAGCGTACGGCACTGGCGCTCAGGATCGGCAATGCAACAGCTGCTTGGGTACGGGCGAAGTCGGTACCGAGGTGGGCGTCGTGGATTGCCCCGACTGCGGCGGTTCCGGAGTTCTGCCGCACCCGAACGTGCTCGTGGAATGGCGCGCGCGCGACATCGAGAAGGCGCGCGGCTCTGGCTCCGATCCGGCGGCGCAGGACATTCGCTGGCTGATCGCCGAGCTGCGCCGCGCACGCACCGCCTTGACCGAAATAGCGAGCCTGGCTGAAGACATGGGCCACTCCGAAGGGGCTCAGCGTATTCTCGTCACGGCGGGGCAAGCCCTGGAGCTTTTCTCGCTGGCCCCCGCGGAGGCGGCGTCGAACGGGAACTGAGGCTAGAGCTGGATCCGGCGGCCTACTCCCGAAAGTTGACGAATTGGAGCTCGACGCCGAGCTCCGCGCGTTTCAGCTCCGCGATGGCCGCCTGCAGGTCGTCGCGCTTCTTGGCGGTGATCCGCACGGTGTCCTCCTGGATCGCCGCCTGGACCTTGAGCTTGCTGCCCTTGATCAGCTTGATGAGCTCCTTGGCCTTCTCGGTGCTGATACCTTCAGTCACGCTGACGACCATCTTGGCCGTGCCGCGCGGCCCGGGGGTGATGTCGCCGGCCTCGAAATGCCTGAGGCTCACCTTTCGGCGCGCCAGCTTCTCTTGCAAGACGTCATATGCGGCTTTGACGCGGTCGTCGGTGCTGGCTTCGAAAGCGAAGCCTTTCTCCGTCTTGTCCACGCTCGCGCCGGTGCCTTTGAAATCGAAGCGCTGGGAGATCTCCCGCTTGGCTTGATTGAGCGCGTTTGTCACTTCGTCCCACTGCAACTTGGAGACGACGTCGAACGATGGCATGAGGCCTCCTCCCGAGGTTTCGGATCTGCTTTGCCTGAGGCCGCGCCAGCCTATCAGAATCAAATCAGGCGTGTGGCCCCCGCCCGCGGGCGCGCTCCGAAAGTATGGGGTTTCGCCCAGTTGCGGGCCAGGAACGCGACCTCTACTGTCTCGATCACCGCCTGGACGCCGGAACCTTCGCACAACGCCAGCACGGAGCCGCCGAAGCCGCCGCCGATCATGCGGGCGCCGAGTGCTCCGCTGCGTTCCGCGCTTGCCGCGGCGACGTCTAGATGGGGTACCGTGACTTCGTAATCGTCGCGCAGCGAAGCGTGTGAGGCGGATAGAAGGGGGCCGAGCTTCCTGAGCTGCCGCGCCCCGCCCGGCTCCGTCACGCTGGCCCTGAGCAAGGCTGCCGCGCTCCGTACCCGAGCGTTTTCGGTGATGACATGGCGCGCGCGCCGGAATTCTTCAGATTGCGCTCTGGGCCAGCGCTCCAATAGCTCGCCGAGGCTCGCCTCTCGCAGCGAGGCCTTGCCGAGCGCCTGCGCGGCGCGTTCGCAGGTGTGGCGCCGCGCAGCGTAGTGGCCGTCCCGAAGCTGGTGCGGCGCTCGCGTGTCGATCACGACGACCTCGAGGCCGCTGGCTTCGAGCGGCAGGGGGAGCTCTTCGAGCGATAGGTTCTCGAAGTCCACGCACAGCGCCCGGTCGGGCTGCGCGCAAAACGAGGTCAGCTGATCGAGCAGCCCGCAGGGCACCCCCGCGATTTCCGTCTCGGCTTTTTGCGCCAGCTTGGCGAGCGCCACGCGATCGAGTCGTAGGCCCCAGCTTTCCGCCAGGGCCAGCACGCTCGCGCAGCTGACGGCGGCGCTCGACGACAGACCCGCGCCCATGGGCACGTCGCTATCGAGCCAGACATCCAGCCCGGTGCCTCGCGCGCCCGCTCCGAGCACCGCCCAGGCCGCACCCGCGACGTAGGACGCCCAGCCGCTAATTTGACCCGCCGCCACTCTGGAAAGCGTCGAGACTTGCCGATCACACTGTAGCGAACGCAGCACGATCTGCTCGTCTGAGCGGCGCCGCAATGCCACTAGCGCGCGCTGCTCAATCGCGAACGGCAAGGCAAACCCGAGGTTGTAGTCGGTGTGCTCACCGATCAGATTGACGCGGCCGGGAGCCGCCCAGATCCCCTCGGGGGCGACGCCGAGCTCCTCGGCAAAGGCTTTTGCGAGGCGCTCCGCACGCGCTAGTTCCCTCGACGTGCCGGGCATGCCCGAGGTGTTAGCCTCAAAGCGGATCGTTCTTCAATGCGACTTGCCACTTCCATGCGTCGCGCATGGCCTCGTTGATCGACAGTTCGGCGCGCCAGCCCAGTTCGCGCCTCGCTTTGTCGACGTTCGCATAACTTTCCACGACGTCCCCCGGGCGCCGGGCACCGATGCGATAGGGCAGCCGCGTGCCGGAAGCGGCTTCGAAAGCCGCGATGGCTTCGAGTACCGAGGTGGCTCTGCCGGTGCCCACGTTGAAAATCTCGTTGAAGGAGCTGCGTTCCTGGCGATCGAGCCAGTTGAGTGCAGCGACGTGGGCCTTGGCCAGATCGACGACGTGAATGTAGTCGCGCGTGCAGGTCCCATCGGGAGTGGGGTAGTCGTTGCCGAACACGGTCAGCTCCGGCCGCAGCCCGATCGCGGCCTGCGTGATGAAGGGCACGAGATTTTCCGGCTTCCCAATGGGCAGCTCGCCGATCTTGCCGCTCGGGTGGGCGCCAACGGGATTGAAGTAGCGCAGCGTCACCGCTTTCAGGCGCGTCTTGGAGGCCGCGGTGTCCGCGATGATGAGCTCGCAGATCTGCTTCGTGCGACCATACGGGGACTCGGCGGGTTTGGTGGGCGTCTGCTCGGTCACCGGCAGCTGGTCGGCTTCGCCGTAGACCGTGGCCGACGATGAAAACACCAGGTTCGCGAGCCCGATGTCGGCCATCACGTTCAACAGCGACAGCAACGAGCCCAGGTTGTTCTCGTGATAACTGAGCGCCTCCGCCACCGAAGCGCCCACGGCTTTGTGTGCGGCAAAATGGATCACCCCATAACAGGATCCTTCGAGATCGAAGACGTGGCGCAGCGCTCGCCGATCGCGGCAGTCCACCTCGTGGACCGGAAACTCGGCACCCGCGATCGCTTGCACGCGCCCGAGCATGCCCCGATCAGAGGCCCCGAAGTTGTCCACCACCACGGGCAGAAAACCCGCCGCGTAGAGCTCGATCGCCGTGTGTGAACCGATGAACCCGGCGCCGCCGGTGATGACGACCTTCTTCATGCTCGGACCCGTTCCTTTGCCTTGCTGTGCCGCTCGAATGCCTCTGGCCGCCGAAATCCACTCCACTGAAGCGCGCTTTGGGCCGGAGGGCAAGCGCATGCGAAGGCGTTGGCGGAGCCGCTTCAGTTTGTCGTTGATAACGCGCTCGAGAAAGGGCGCCCGGCCGCGGCGCCAATCCCTCTCGCCGTACCCGACCCGCGCCTTTCCGAAACCCGAAGACCCTGATCGATTCGGCGCGCCGACGTTTCGGCTCGATCGCGGCCGAGTCGTTGGTAGAGCGCGGGACTAACCTTGCCGGCCTGGGCCGGCTGGACACGCTACGGAGCGAACTCGGCGGGAGTCACCTGGGGCGTCGTTAAGGAACGGGGCGGTCAAGCCGTCAACGCAACGTGGGGAACGTCGGCAGGGGGGTAGTTGTTCCGTGGCTGCTCGGGTTAATGGCCTCCGCCTGCATCGTCGATGGCGACGAACCTTGTGGGATCCTGGTGGAAACTGCCAATGGGGCGTGTGGGTGTCCCGTGGGATCGATCATCGAAGGCGGCCTCTGTGTCGCCTGCGGTGAGCACGAGACCGCACGCGGGGGCGAGTGTGTGTGCGAGGAAGGCCACGAACGCCGGCAAGGCGAGCTGGATTGCCAACCCATCGACGCCACTGCGAGTTTCGGAGATGCTTCACCCCCGGTTGCTTGCACCACCGATGGCGGCTGCGCGAGTGAGTGCCGAGGCTCGAGCGAATGTTCCGCGCCTCAGCTTTGTGATGTCCACGCCTCGCACACTTGTATCGCTCCGCCAGACGGGCTGGGCCGCACCTGCCAGAGCGACGCCGACTGCGCAGGCTCGAGCGCCACCTATTGCGAAATCTTCAGGACCCTGACCTGCGTGGTCGAGGCTTGCAAGGAAGACGGCGGGCGCTGCCCCGGTGACATGACGTGTTGCGACTATTCGGTGTTGGGCAGCTCCCTGTGCGTTCCGGTGGATGACCTCAGCGCGGGCGCTTGCCCAGCACCGGGTACGTTAGTGCCCCGCGAGGAGTAATGATGCGAGCCCTCTCGACGACAGCGCGGTTCGTCGCCGCCCGTTGCTTCGTGGCGGCGGCGCTGCTTTTGGCGCTGCCGCTCGGGGCCCAGACACCGCCACCGACGGTGCCGAGCTCGAATGAGGAACGTGAGAACTCAGAGAACGAGTTGCTCCTCGAGCAGCTGGACGCGGAGTTAAACCAAGAAGTTTTGCTGAGTTCCACGAGTCAGCCGCGCCTGAACCTGTACGGCTTCGCGGACCTGACTTTTTACAAATACTTCCTCCACAAGGACAGCGGCTTTCGCAACACACTCTACACGAATAGTGCCTTCGCCGTCGGTAACCTCAACCTCTATCTCGCGAGCAATCTCGGGTCCGGCTGGAGCAGCTTGGCGGAGGTGCGCTTCTCGTATCTGCCGCTCGGCAGCCGTAGCATCGAGGGCGGCACGCTCGCACGCACACAGACCGAAGCTCAAGACTATACCTCCCTCGGCCTGCAGCGCCGCACCGGCAGTGTGGTCATCGAACGCGCGTGGGTCGAATACAGGCCGCTCGATTGGTTATCCGTTCGCGCGGGGCAATGGCTCACACCCTACGGCATCTGGAACGTCGATCACGGTTCACCCACGATCATTCCGGTCAGTCGCCCATTCGTGATCAGTTACGCATTATTGCCGGAGCACCAGACCGGCCTCCGACTGGAGGGGACGTCGAGCCTCACCGATGACCTGAGTCTGACCTACGTGCTCGGACTGGCCAACGGCCGCGGCCCGATCGACGAGGTCGCCGATCTGGATGCAAACAAGGGTATTACGGCGCGCGTGAGCGCCACGCTGCACACGCTGGGAAGGTTGGAGGTTGGCGCGACCGCATACTATGGTCGCTACACGGATCTGAATCAGACGCTCGTTGTCAACGGCGCTGGAGCCCGCGTCGAGGACGCTATCGCCCAGCAATACGACGAACTCGCGATGGCGGCCGACGTCCGTTTTGAGCTCGACCGCATTCACTTCCAAGCCGAACTCATCTCCTCGCAGCAAGCCTATACGGACGCCGGACGCCCCGCCCGCAATGAGGTCGAATATTGGCCGGATCTGACGCGATTCGGCGCATACGCGGTCGGCGGCTATCGCTTTGACTGGTTCGCCCTAATGCCATTCTTGATGGCCGAATACTTTCAACTCTCCAATACGTTCGAGCCGGCGCGTCCTCCGGCGGACGACGCCGTGATCCACTTCTCGGCTGGCTTCAACTCTCGGCCAACACCCAACGTCACGCTCAAGACGCAGGTCGAAGTGGGTTTTTCGTCGAGCCCGTTGCCGCCGGGCTCGTCTCTCGAACATCCAGTGTGGGCCGTACAGACCCAGACTGCTTGGGCGTTCTGACACGGGAGGGGGCCAACATGGAACGCCGGAGCTTTCTCGCCGTGGGTGCCGCATTGGGGGCTAGCCTGTCGCTCCCCAGAGGCGCATATGCGGCGGATGTGGCTCCGCTGGTGGTGATCGTCAGCCGTAGCAACCTGCTCGACAGCGTGTCCCTCGGCTTGCTTCGTCGCATCTTCCTCGCAGAGCCGATCGACACGGCGGGCATACGCGCTGTTCCGTTCAACACCTCACCGCATACGGCAGAGCGAGTCCTTTTCGACGCGCGAGTGCTCGGCATGAGTCCGAACGAAGCGGCTCGCTACTGGGTAGACCAGAGGATTCGTGGCAAGGAGGGCTCTCCGCGCGCGGTCACGGGCGTCAGACTGCTCAAGCAAGTCGTAGCTCGTTTGCCGGGAGCGATTAGCTACGTCAGCCATCGCGACCTGGACACCTCCGTCAAAGCGCTCCCGGTTGGCGGCCACGACTGGACGCATCGGGATTATCCCCTGCGCTGAGCCAATGGCTGAATCCCGCCCCCTCAGTTCACCTCCGGCGGACGTCAATGCCGGCGAGGCGTCGCTGCGCGATGCGGAGCGCCAGAAGCTGTTGTCCGGAACTCGCTTCAAATTGCGCCTCGCCGGGCTGGTGGTCTTGATTGTGGCGGCGCTCACCGGCTTGCTCAGCCTGGTCGTGGGGCAAGTTTTCGCGCAGATGACGCCGGCCATACAACGCGACCTCGGCTGGAAAGCTCTCGGCGGAGCGCTCGAGCTGCGCCATAGCGCAGACCTATTGGTGTTGGTCAAGGATCACGAACTGGTGGCCAAGGCGGCGGAGCGCTTCTGTCGCGATCCGGACGTCGCGTACCTGCGTATAGTGGACGCTCAAGGTGAGTTGCTGCTCGAACACGGCACAGACCACGGCCTCGCCGCCGATGTGGAGCGTCGAAGCCGGGGCGAGTTGCTCGACACCGAGCAGGGGTACGCTGCCTGGGAGCCGATGAACGTCGAGGGTCTTCCAGCTGGTAAGGTCACGTTGGTGATTTCCAAGGAGCGCTTGGAGGCGGGCAAGCGGTTGCACAGTCAGATTTCCTTGGCCAGCTTGGCGGGTGCGGTGGCGGCGTCACTATGTGCACTGGTGTTTTTCAACTTGTACATTTCGCCCGTACTGCGGCTGTCCGAGCGTGCCTTTTCGGAGCTCCGGCACACGACGGCGCTAGCGCTGGAAAGCGCGCGCGCCAAGAGCCAGTTTTTGGCCAATATGAGCCACGAGATTCGCACGCCGATGAATGGCGTGTTGGGCGTCACGCGCCTGGTACTCAATAGCGATCTGTCGAAAAAGCAGCGCACCCAGATCGAAATGATAGCGCGGAGCGCGCGCTCATTGCTCCTCATCGTCAACGACGTACTCGATCTGTCGCGCCTGCAAGCGCACCGTTATGCGCTCAGACCGAGCGTTTGCACGCTGCGCAAATTGGTGGCTGAAAGCGTCGAGCTCTTGCGCGCCCCCGCGCTCGAGAAAGGCCTGCAGCTCGAGCTGGAGATCGCCAGAGAAGTGCCGGAGCACGTGGTGTTGGACGTAGACCGGCTGCGACAGATCTTGACCAATCTGGTGGGCAACGCCGTCAAGTTCACGCCCGCCGGTTGGGTCAAACTCGGTCTGAGTTTGAGCCAGACCGAGCCGCCCGAGCTCCGCTTCACGGTGGAAGATACGGGGCCTGGAGTGCCCGCGCGGGCGCAGCACGCCATCTTCGAGGCCTTCACGCAAGCGGACGACAGTAACACGCGCACCCACGAGGGCACCGGGCTCGGTCTCACCATTTGCCTCGAGCTCGTACGTCTAATGGGGGGCCAACTGGGCTACCGCGAGCGCGCTCCGAGTGAACCGGGCGCGGCGACGAGCGGAAGTGTCTTCTGGCTGAACCTCCCCGCCATGGTCTCCGAAAAGCCGCCCGCGAGCGAACGAGCGACCCAGACCCCACATGCTCCGGCGCTCGCATCCAGGCGACACATTCTCGTGGTGGATGACAACGAAATCAATCGCTTCGTGGCTCGAGAAACGCTGGCTGAGCTCGGGCTCGATAGCGAAGCCGTAGCCAGCGGCAGCGCAGCAATCGAGGCGCTAGCCCGGCGCGACTTCGCGTTGGTGCTCATGGATTGTCAGATGCCGGACCTGGATGGCTACGAGACGACTCGACGCATCCGCAGCGGCGAGGAGCCGGGACGGCGCCTGCCGATCGTCGCGTTCACCGCACATGCCTTGCCGGAACAGATCGAGCTGGCGCGTTCCGCCGGCATGGACGACGTCGTCACCAAACCGATCGACGCGCACGCGTTGCGCGCGACTCTGTTGCGGTTCCTGGAGCCGGCGCCGCATGATGCAGCGGCAGTGAGAACGCCGGAGTCGCCCGCGAGCACGCCCGAGAGCGACGAGCGGCTCCGCGCCGAAGGCGATGAGGATGCTCTGCCCAGCTTGAAGGCCAAGCGGCGCGCTCCGAAAGTCATCGAGTTGTTCCTGGCACAGGTGCCCGGAGCGCTCGACACCTTGAGCGGCGCGGTGGAAGACGGTGCGGCAGAGCGCGTGGCACAACTCGCACACAAACTCAAAGGCAGCTGCGACAGTATCGGCGCTTTGCGCATGGCGCTGGTCTGTCGCTCTCTGCAGCAGCTTGCCGGAGCGGCGGCTCCAGCTGAACTCATCTGCCAGGTCGAAGCGTTGCGCGCAGAATATTCCGCTGTCGAGGCCGCCCTGAAGAATGAACGCGACAGGCTGAGTGCAGCATGAAGCCCATTCCGCGTCGCTCGACCAATCAGCCAGTGCGCGTCTTGGTGATTGATGACGACGACATCACACGGGAGACCATGTTGGACCTGCTCGCCTGCGCGGGTTACGAGGTGTTCAGCCTGCCGTCGCCGATCGGCGCCACACAACGTTTGCTGCAAGACAGCATTGACGTCGTGGTGCTCGATATTCTCATGCCGTCGCTGCGCGGCGACAAACTCGCCGTGCTGCTGCGCAAACATCCACGGCTGCAACATCTGGGCGTGATTCTGGTCAGTGGTGCGTCGCCAGCGCAGCTGCAACGGCTCGCCGCAGAGGTGTCCGCCAATGCCATCCTCGAGAAGGCCGATCTCGACACGAAGCTCGTGGCGGCTGTCCAGCGCGCCGCCGAGAAGGGCGCGCTCCACTCGTAGCTCTGAACGCTGTGTTCTTCGCGCCGTCAACATTGGCAATCGAGCTCAGTGATGCCGATGGCGGGGCCGCTCTCGGATGCCTCCGACGGCTCGAGCAGCACGCTGGCGCTGCTGCCCAGGAGCTCCCAGAGGCCGTCAGCGTCGAGGTCGATAGCCAAGTTCGGAATGAAGCCTCGGGTGCGTTCGGGGTCATGGGCGAGTTCGAGCCGCGGGTGCCGAGCCGCTACCCTGCAGTCACCAGACGAACATTGCTGCCACGAAGTCGCGGCAGCCTTCTCCGCTTCGGGAGGCGAGAACCGCGCGACGGCGGCGCCCATCTGCCGCTCGGCATCGACCCTCAGCTCGAACGTAGGCTCGCCCTGGGCTCTACGCTGACCGGAGCCTGGATGGTTACGCAGTCAGGGCGTTATGTACTTTTTGCGGCTGCCGATCGGCCGGGAAGCTTTGAAAATCCTGTACGCGCGCATTCAAGCCTTCTAGCGCCAGGCCGATCAGGAAGTGCAGGTTGCGTCAGATCGATTCACTCATGCCCCAAACAAGCGCGCGTTCTCCGGCGACGGTCGACGGCTCTCCAAAGAGCCAGGTAGCTCCGAGCGTCGAAATCTATTCCAAAGACAAGGGTTACGTGATCGCCGTGTGCGGAACGTACTTCATCCAGATCCTCAAAGCTCGCCTGACCAACACCAGCGTGAGCTTGATGCGCCGCGCGGTGACGGACCTGAGCGAACGTCACGAGAAGTTTGGTTTCCTCGCGTTCAATGAGCCGGAAGCACAGCTGCTCATGGAATCGGACATCCGCGGCGGGGTCAGCGGCATCGTGAAACGTTTCTCCCCTTGTTTCACCGGCGCCGCCATCGTCTACGAAAAGACGGGGTTTCATGCCACGGCGATGCGCAGCATCGTCACGGCGATCAACTTCGCGAGCCGCGCCAGCCATCCCAACCAGGTCTTCGCCGATCTTCAAGAGGGCGTGTCGTGGCTCGCCAAGTTGACCCCCGGGGAACCTACCGGAACGCGCCTGATGCATGTCGTAAAGGAGCTCCGCGCCGGGCTCTGAGGGCTGTCGGGCAGCCGCTGGCGCCTCGACGACGCGCCTCTTCGCGGGCGCTACCGCCGCGCCGGCAAGCCGCGGACTGTTCCGGATAATGTCAGGCCGACGACGTCCGTACCTTCTGCTCCTCGTGTGAGCTCCGGTGGATCGAGCGGAACGCGACTCATGGCCCGTGCACCCGCCCGGCGACGATGCCGCGCACGGTGACGTCCTCGTCGACGTCCTCCCAGCGCAACGCCTTGCCGTTGACGCGCAGCTGGACCTGCGCGAGTTGCTCGTCGGTGGCCGTAGCGAGCCGGCCAAAGTTCGCCGCCGGCAACTCCCGTCCATACATCTACTGTACGGACGCGAAAATCAAAGCGAGAGCCAGTTCCAGAAAGTCTCCCGGACCGCACTACCGATAGGAGTGCGGTCCGGTTGACGCTGCGCATCTAGTCGCGAAGGGTTTCGTGCCTGAAGCTGGCTCAGGGCACGAACAACATGTCGTCCGCGGAGACCAGGCCCGTGGCGCCGCCGAATAGCAGGGCCAGAGTCGAGGGCGTGATGGCGAGTTTCAGCCGTCAGCGCGCGTCACGGATCGACGCCAACCCTAAGCCGCATGTAAGAGAATGCAACGTCGCGCTGGACGATGTCCGTGTGGGATCATCGAATCTTGTGCACAACAGACAGACAGGTCGGATGCAGCGCCCTGGGCGAGCGCTCCGGCGGGGCGCTCCTTCGGCGCCGCCAAGAGCGTGCTGTGCAGCCGCCGACGGACTCCATTTGGGGACGTCTCGAGCCCGCTCATGCTGCCCAGCGTGAAGTGGAGCAGCGACCGCCACGCCCGTCTCCGCCCGGAATGGAGTATGCGCGGCGCCTGGTTGGACACGAACGCATTGAGCCACGAGTCATCGAACCGCAATCCGTGAATATTTTGCTCGATTCGTGTGTCCGGGTGGCACCAGGATCGAGCTATTGGCGCGCAGCCAGGCGACTCGGTGGAGATCATGGGGTGTGCTTGCCGCTTCCGCCATTGGCTTCTATGTCATAATGCATCAATGATTGGGCGAATGTGGCCACAATAAGATGCATTCAGACATAGACGAGCGTGGGTAGCGCCATCATGCTTTGAGCGTGATGCGGCTGCGTCGCGTCCAAGGAGACCCCTATGCAACTCATGCGATTCGCTGACATCACCAACGCAATGCTCGTCGCGGTTTGCGTTACCCTCGCCAGCTGCGGGCAAGACGACGATCGCAATCTAGGTAACGGCAGCGCTTCTCTGGAAGAACAGCAACAGCAAGAGCAGCAGCAGGCCGAGTACGATCCATGTGCCGGGAAGGCCTGCGGGGAGTCGTGCACGTTGTGCGCCCCGGACGACACGGATTGCGGCGAGACATCCGACGTCAAGGTCTGCACCGAGCTCGGCGTATGCGGTCATGGCGGCAATTGTGGCGAGCCCGGGTACGATCCATGTGCCGGGAAGGCCTGCGGGGAGTCGTGCACGCTGTGCGCCCCGGACGACACGGATTGCGCCGAGACAGCAAATGTCAAGGCCTGTAACGAGCTGGGAGTGTGCGGCGGCGACGCCAACTGTGGCGGCTGACGCCGCTCTCTCGCGCGCTCCGACCTGTTGCGCGTGAAGGAATTGCTGCGAGCCACCTTTCGTGAAATCCGCGGCATCGTGGCGGCGTCGAAGCCCGAGGAAGTTGCCGCTCTGGTCAATCTACAGTTGGTCCCGTTCGTGCCACCAGAGACGGCTGAAGACCCCTACCCTCGAGGTGATGAGGCGCACGCGCCGGGGGGTGGCTCTGCCGGGAAATGCGGCAATGGGGAGGGAGGAGGAAGCTAAAGGCCTACCTCGAGCATGTATCCGCTGCAGCGCGAGCGCTCATGCTGGGCGCACCAAAAAAAACGGGGCGCCGCTGGGCGCCCCGCTAGGGCAAATTCGCACGGTCCAGCCTAGGTCGCGAGACGCTATGGGGACCGCCCGAAGCTCACCTGCAGATGAACGTGCGAGTGCTCCAGAAGCTCTGCTGGAACACGCCGTGGGCCCCGTTGAAGCGCACGCAGCAGTCGCCACCCACCTGCATCGACTCGTCGTACAGAATATCGGTAGCGAGGCAGCTGCCGGACGAGGCTTTCGAGCCGACGTTCATGTAGCCTGAGGGATCGATGCCCACAAGCGTGCCGCTCACCTGTTGCGCGATGAACGGATTCTCGTCGTCGCCCGAAAGCGAGCTCTTGCCGCCGGCAAACATCAGCTGCACGAACGACTCTTGCGGCGCGGCGAGCGGCAGGCCGTTGGGTTGGCTGATGTCGAACCAATGGTAGTCGCCGCAGGGGCCATCGTCGGTGACGTGAGAGAAGGTCAGTTCGTGTGGCTCGCCCGCGAGGATGTCACTCAGGCGGAATTGCCGGCTCCACTCGTCGTTGGGGTTGCCGCTGCGCAACACCAGCGCGACGCCATCCGTCAGACCGTAGTCCTTGATCATGAGGATCTTGCCGAACGGGCCGCGAATGCCGAAGTGCTCTTCGCCGTTGTTGATCTTCTCGAAAGTGAATTTCTGGGTATCCACGTTCGCGCAGGGGCGTTGACCCATCGCTTCGGCGCTCGAGTTGTTGGTCAACAGAGCGAGGCACATGCCGCTGCGGCGGTCGATCAGCTGATACTTGTCGCCCACCTTGGACACGTACCAGTGGAAGCTGTCGCTGCCACCGCCGTAGCTGCGCTGCGCGATGGGCGCTCCATCAAGGAGTGAGCCCCCTTCGACCCCGATGGCTTTGCCGCTGTGGCGCGCGGTCAGCGAATACATGCCGTTTGGCACGCTCGGGCTGGAAGCACCACCGCCGCCGCCGGTGGCTTCGAGTCGCCAGGCCTTGTTGACTTCATAGGCCTGCCAGTTACCGGTGACCACCGGTGTGTCGTTGCTGGTCGACCAGTTGCGCACCTCGGCGGCTTTGCCGAATCGGTTGATGATGCCCTTGTAGCTCTGATCGATGTTCTGCAGCTCGAACAGCTGGCTGTCGCTGGTGGAGCAGGTCTTCTGGACGAGATCCATCCCGGTTTGGTTGCTGTAGGTGCGCAGGTCGAGGCACTTGCCGCTACGCACGTTGACGAACTTGTGCTTGGTGCCGGAAACCTGCAGGCGCCATTCATCGGCGCCGGGCGACGAGGTCCAGTCCCAGGTCTCGACGCGCGCGCTGTCGCTCATCGAACCGCCGTCCACCGTCAAGCGCTTGTTGCTGAGGCGGGAAACGACTCGATACGTTCCTTCGGACTGCGTCGACGCGGTGGCCAGTTCGACCAATTTGGTACGCTGCGCGCTGTACCAGTTCGCCAGTTTGCTGCGATAGACGGACGGGCTGTGAAACGGCACCTCGCTCGAGGCGTCGTCCTGCAGACGCAACAGGGCGGTGATGTTGTTGCAGCCCTCGGAGCCGCAGCGGAGCTGCCCCGTTTGCGAAAGCTCCAACTTGCCGTTGTTGACTTCGAAGTCCGCGAGCACATCCCAGCGCCCTAGCTCGTTCGCAGTCGCGACCGCGAGTGAGGCGGCAAAGGCATTGAAATCATACTGCAGGTCGTCCCCTTCGCAGGCGGCGACGGCTGCTTCGCGAGTGCCCAAATCGTCGAGCTCTCGTGTGGGCTCGTAGGGCGCATATTCGGAACTACAACCAAGAGTAAAGCTACTGATTAAGACAAGCGCGCTTAGACCGTTGTGGTACATAGCTGGCTCCGTTTGTGTTGCATCGTGTTGCACTGCTGTTGATGCGACGTACAAGGTAGGGGCGGATCAACCCTGCGCCAGGCACGGCATGCAATTTTGCAAAACGTGTGCGATGACACGTCGAGGTGTGTGTGCGCGGCGTGTCCAAAGCGGACGTTTCAGTGCCACGACGGGGCAGCGGACGTGTCAGATGTTGCACGGGTGTCTCATCGCGGCGCGTGCCGCTGGATGTGTCCCGTGTGGCTGGCGCTGGGCGTTAAACGTACGCGCGCGCTGTTAAGTCTCCATTGCTCCGGTCGGGGGCGGCTCGGCGGGGACTAGCGGCCCGGTCTGCATCGAAGCGCTTCAGGCCCGGTCGGCGCGGCTGGTCCCCTGGGCCGCACGCTCGATTTTGTGACGATCTGCTTCAAAACGGGCCTGTCGTGCGGGACTTTCGGATGATAGCGTGCGCCCCGAGCAGGTTTTCGTATGGGCAAAGCGCACAATGTAGTCTTGGGTAGCTGTGTCAGTGGCTCTGGGGTCGACGGGAGTGGGGAGGGCCGCTTCAATCGGCGTGTGGCGCTGGCGCTCGGCTTGGTGGCGTTCATGTCCAGCGTACCGGCGTCTGCCGCCAGTCGCGTGGTCTGGAAGAAGACCAAGCTCAAGGAAGAGGACAAGAGCTGGAAGATCGCTTTCGAGGTGCACCTGGATCGCGCTCCGGACGTCGCCCTCGTGCCCTTTCGCTTGAACTTCACCGCCAAGACTTATTTTGAGCGCGCCCTGGTGGACGGCCAGAAGGGTCCGGTGGTTCGCCAGATCGCGCTCGACAACCAGCAGGCGATCATCGAGAGCGTCGACGTGGGCTTCATGGACCCCGCTTCCGGCAAGACTGCGAACCGTACGCGCTTCAGCTTCGTCGTCAACCGCGAGCGCGGTTTCGAGGCGGGCCAATACGAAGTGAAGGTGACCGACGCTCGCAGCGGCAAGGACCTGGGCGGTACCACCACGCTCACGCTCGAAGGCGACAACGAGATCATCGATCGGCGCAGCGTCGTGTTCGACGACAGCAAGCCGAAGAAGAAGAAGGACGAAGCGGCCGCTCCGCCGCCGGCCGAAAAAGAGCTGACCCCAGACGACGAGGGGTTCTGGGCGGGAGGCTCCAAAAAGCCGGAAGAGAAGACGGCGCCATTGCCTCCGCCGGCCCACCTCCAGGACAGGCCCGGCTGCGGCTGTCGCACCGCAGGTAGTCGCAGCGCGCGCGACGGCAGCGCGAACGCGGCCTCCGCGGTATTGGCTCTGGGCTTGTCGGCGTTGCTTTGGCGCCGCACCCGCCGCGCGGAGTAACCCCAAATCGCCGGCAGCCGCCGGACCGCCGCGCCGCTCCCAGCAGTCCTGCCACACCGGTGCTTCTCTGTCGCTCTATCCTCACCCTGGTCGCTCGGCCTGCGCAACGGTCCCGTCGCAGTGCCAGTTGCAGCCCGCCCTCCAGGGGGGAGGGCTCGAGCGATTCACCGCGTAAGGGGCGCAGGCTCTGCCATTATGCTGCGCGGACCCAAAGACGTGTTAAGGGGAGGTGACGCGAGATGGCCGGAGTGACTCTCGAAACCGCCGCGTGCGCCGCTGGTGTGCGCGATGAGGTGTTGTAGCCATGATCATTTTCGTTACCGGTGGTGCGGGCTTCATTGGAGCAAACTTCCTGAAGCTGCTGGTTCCCCGGCACCCTGAACACCAGTTCGTCAACGTCGACAAGCTAACCTACGCAGCTAACCTGGCGAGCCTCGAGGATATCGCCCGAGCATCAAACTATGTGCTCGAAAGAGTCGACATCGCGGACGCCGCCGAGGTGGCCGCTTTGTT
The DNA here is from genome assembly GCA_043780025.1 of Deltaproteobacteria bacterium. GTDB lineage: Bacteria > Myxococcota_A > Polyangia > Polyangiales > Polyangiaceae > SZUA-265. The sequence goes on along the minus strand of JAYWEH010000517.1, from coordinate 8,272 downwards.
TGGGCGCCGCCGCCCGGACCTGGTCGTGCATTTCGCTGCCGAAAGCCATGTCGATCGCAGCATCCTCGGGCCTGGTGAATTCGTGCGCACCAATATCGAGGGCACTTTTCAGTTGCTCGATGCGTGCCGCCACGCATGGAAGAGCCAGCCCGGGCTGTTTCATCACGTCAGCACCGACGAAGTGTACGGTTCCCTCGGCGCGGAAGGTCTGTTCACCGAGGAGACGCGCTACGATCCGTCGAGCCCTTACTCCGCGAGCAAGGCGGCGAGCGATCATCTGGTGCGGGCCTATGCGCGCACCTACGGGATGCGCACTCGCATCACCAATTGCTCAAACAACTACGGGCCCTATCAGTTTCCCGAGAAGCTGATTCCGCTGATGATCATGAATTGCCTGGAGCGCAAACCACTGCCGGTCTACGGCAAGGGCGAAAACGTTCGTGACTGGCTCTACGTGACCGACCATTGCGAGGCCATCTGGCGCGTCATCGAGCGGGGCAAGGACGGCGATACCTACAACATCGGCGGCCATAACGAGGTCAAGAACATCGACGTGGTGCAGGGCTTGTGCTCGCTCGTCTCGCGCGAAACGGGCGCGCCCGAAGCGGAAATCACGGGCCTCATCAGCTACGTGAAAGATCGTCCGGGTCACGACCTGCGTTATGCCATCGACGCGAGCAAGATCTCGCGCGAACTCGGCTGGTCGCCGCGCGAAACATTTGAAACAGGTCTTCTGAAGACCGTCCGCTGGTACCTCGGCAACTCGCAATGGGTCAATCAGGTCCGCTCGGGCGACTACCGCAAGTGGATCGAACAGAACTACACTGAGCGCTCCTCCGGAACGAAATAGCGCCGCCAAAAGAGGCTCCAATCAATGGTCAAAAAAGGCATCATCTTGGCGGGCGGCTCGGGCACCCGCCTGCATCCGCTGACCTTGGCCGTGAGCAAGCAGCTCATGCCCATCTATGACAAGCCGATGATCTATTACCCGCTGACCACGTTGATGCTGGCGGGCATTCGTGAGTTCCTGATCATCACTACCCCGGACGATCAACCTCAGTTTCAACGTTTGCTGGGAGACGGCGCACGCTGGGGGCTCAACATTCGATACGCCATCCAGCCGACCCCGGATGGACTCGCCCAGGCTTTCATCATCGGCGAGCGTTTCATCGCTGGCGACTCATCCGCGCTGGTGCTCGGAGACAACCTATTTTATGGGCACGGCATGAGCGGCCTGCTCCAGCGTGCAGCGGCCGAGAACAAGGGGGCAACGGTGTTCGCCTACCGCGTCGAAAATCCCAAGGCCTACGGCGTGGTCGAATTCGATGCGGCAGGCGTGGCGATCAGCATCGAGGAGAAGCCGGAGAAGCCGCGCTCCAATTACGCGCTGACGGGCCTGTATATGTACGACGATAGCGTGGTTGAGCTGGCTCGGAGCCTCGAGCCCTCGTCGCGGGGCGAGCTCGAGATCTCCGACCTGAATCGGCTGTACCTCCTGAAAAAGCGCCTGCACGTCGAGATCCTGGGGCGTGGGGTCGCCTGGCTCGATACCGGTACTCACGAGGCCCTGCTCCAGGCCGCGAATTTCATCCAGACCATCGAGCTCAGGCAGGGCCTGCAGGTGGCGTGTCCGGAGGAAGTCGCCTATCGGCAGGGCTGGATCGGGGGCGCGGAGCTGATGGCCCTCGGTTCCGCTCTGGGCAAAACCGCGTACGGTCAATACCTTTTGAACGTGGTCAAAGAGGGCTGATACAAGGGCCTCATGAACGTCATTCAGACGGATCTCCCAGGCGTCCTCATCATCGAGCCGAAAGTGTTCGGTGATGAGCGAGGCTACTTTCTGGAAACCTGGTCGGCGGAGCGATACCCCCGGCAAGGGCTCGACATGGGTTTCGTTCAAGACAACCTGAGCAAGTCGCGCCGCGACATCTTGAGGGGCCTGCACCTGCAGCATCCACACGGGCAGGGCAAGCTCGTCTACGTCATCGTCGGTGAAGTGTTCGATGTCGCGGTGGACGTGCGCGTGGGGTCGCCCACGTTTGGGCGCTGGTTCGGTACGACTTTGTCGGAGACCAACAAACGCCAGATGTTCGTGCCGCCCGGCTACGCTCATGGCTTCTGTGTGACGGCGGATGAAGCCGTGTTCGCTTACAAATGCACCGAGGCCTACCGCCCGGAGGCGGAGCTCACGATCGCCTATGACGATCCGGCGCTCGCGATCTCATGGCCGGTGCGCTCTCCGGTGTTATCCCAAAAGGACCTGGCGGGGTTGAAGCTGGCGGACGTCGCGCCAAGCCGGCTACCGCAGTATCGTGCGCGCGGCTGATGTTCGCACGGCTCGAGGAGTTTTGGATTTACCGTGTTGCGTGAGCCATTCGTCGTCATCGGGGGAGCCGGCATGTTGGGCCGGGCCGTTTGCGATTGGCTCGCACGCGAGGGCCGCGCGCACCACGTGCCGGCGCACGCAAACCTCGACCTGAGGGACGAGGCCAGCATCCGGGCGGGTATTCCCATGGGTACCGGCACGGTCATCAACTGCGCCGGTTGGACCAATGTGGACGGTGCCGAGGCCAACGAGCAGGAGGCGACGCTCATCAATGGCACGGCTGTCGGCCACCTCGCCGCGCACTGCAAGAGCGTGGGCGCCGTGCTCGTGCACTACAGCACGGACTATGTGTTCGCGGGGCAAGGCAGCGAGCCGTACCCCGTCGATCATCCCCGTGCACCGCTCAACGCATACGGGCGCAGCAAAGCCGCGGGTGAGGTGCTGCTCGCGCAGTCCGGCGCCGAGCACCTGTTGCTCCGCACGAGCTGGGTGTATGCCCCCTGGGGCAAGAATTTCGTGCGTACGATCGTTGGCCTGGCCAAGCAGCGCAGCTCGCTCAAGGTGGTGAGCGATCAGCTAGGCCGTCCGAGCAGCGCCGAGCAGATCGCGCGCGTGACGCTCGAGCTTTTGCGCGGCGGAGGGCGGGGCGTCTATCACGTGAGCGATCGAGGCCAGTGCACCTGGTTCGAATTCGCCGCGGAAGCGATAGCGCTGGCCGGCCTGGACTGCCGCGTCGAGCCGTGCACCTCCGCAGAGTTTCCGAGCCCTGCTGTACGTCCGGGCTACAGCGTGCTGGACTTGAGCCGGACCGAAGCCAAAGTGGGCCTGCTCACGCCGTGGCAGACCAGCCTCGCGGACGTGGTCCGGCGGCTAGACGCCGCGCCACCGTCTACCAGCGGCGCCGGGCGATAAAGCGCCAGCGGCGCCGGGCGATAGAGCGTTCTACCAGCGGCGCCGAGCGATGATGCGTTGGCGCAGCTCGAGCACTGCGGCGGCGAGCAGCGCGAGCACCATGCCCACGGCCCCGCCGAGCCCCGCTCGCTTGATCATGGCGCCAGATACGGACGCCTCTTCGGGCGTGGGCGGCGTGATCAGGTCGTAGTGAGCTCGCCCCGAGGCACGCTCCATTTCGAGCTGCATCTTGCGCGACTCCAGCTCCAGAGCCAGCGTTTCGTGCTTCTTGCGCTTGGCTTCGTACTCACGGCTCAGGTCTTGGTAGCGAGCCTGTAGCTCCGGCAAGCTCTCGAGTCGCGCGTTGTCGACCTTCTGGTTGGCATTGCCGAGCTCCGCCTGGAGCCTGGCCTGCTGTGCCTGCAGCGTGGCAAGCTGCTCTTTTAGCTTGAGTGTGGCTTCATCGAGCTTGGCTTCCATCTCCGAGGCTTCCGACTGGGCCGTCTGGGTCGCGAGTTGTTGCCAGCTAGCTTCTTCCTGGCGCAGCCGCACGATGTCGGGGTGCTGCTCCGTGAGCCCGCGCGCCTTGGCTTCGGCGAGCTTGCCGCGCACCGTGAGCACCTGGTCCTCGTAGCGCTTGGATTTCTCGAGCTGGCCCCGCGCGAGCGAGGTGCCGCGGCCGAGTTCGGCCTTCACGGTGGCGATTTCGGCGTTCGTTTGCGCCAATCGCCCGGACAGCGACGTGGCTTGCGCGATGGTGGCCTTCAGCGGGCTCGGCAGCTCCGTATCCTTCGGAATTGCCTCGGGGTGCTCGTCGCGAAACTGCAGCAACTTGGCCTCGGCGCCGCGCAGGTCTTTCTTGGCTTCCGTGAGCTGGTTGCCCAAAAATTCCGTGTTCGTCCGGATGACCTTGAGCGTCTTGTCGATCTCGGTCTCGAGGTACACCTCGAGGTGCTTCTTCAAGAACTGAGAGGCGCGCGTGGCATCCACGTCGCGATACTCGCCGCGCCACAGCGGTGACTGGTAACCTTGCCGTTCGAAGGTCAACTCCGACTGGATGGTGGACGCGGCGCCGTCGCTCAGGTTCGGCACGCCGAGCTCGTGCATCGTCTTCTTGATCAACGGCAGGGCTCGGAAGGCGCTCTCCGCCGACACAAAGAACTGCGGGCTCTCGCCTTCGCGGTTCATTGGGTTGGTGTTGCTGCCCTGAGACATCAAGGTCATCTCGAACCACGCCGAGCCCGGCGGGGGACTCATGCGCGTTTGCAAGATGCCCGCGCCTACGCCGAAGAACGTGCAGGTCAGGACCAGCCAGCCGTAACGCTTTGTGTAGATCCAGTAGGCATGAGCCTTCCGGATCATGTCCGTGAGCGAAACGCTCTCGTCCTCGATCGCGCGTGCCAGCGGCACGGCCTGCACCTGCACCTGGGCCTGGGGCGCGTAGGGCATGGCGGGCGGAAGCGACGGTTGAACTCTCAGCGCGTCGATAAAACTGCCACCCGCAGGAGGTTGACTATGATTGCGCAGTTGAATGGTTTGGTCGCTGGAGGTTTCCGGCCCAGCGAGATAGGTAAAGGTCGTCGAGCCCACGCCGACGGCGTCTCCGCCGCGCAACCGCACCGAGCCAGCAATCAACTCGTTGTTGACGAAAGTGCCGTTGGTGGAATCCAGGTCCCGCAGCGTGCAGCTGCCGTTTTCCAGCTGCATTCGCGCGTGGTTGTGCGACACCGCTTTTTCGTTGATGCGAATGTCGGCGTTGGGCGAGCGCCCGATGATGAGCTCCGGCTTGTTGAGCGGGAACAATTTGCCCGCGCTCTCCCCGGCTACCACCAACAGAAAGGATCCGCCCGGACTGGGAGCCCCGTGGGTGACCACGATGTCCAAGCGGCGTTCGAGGGTGTCAGGAGCGTCGTCAGACTGACGGCTGGAATGCTTACTGGTCGTCATCAGGCGAAACGGAAAGCTCGAGGAGTGTCGGAGTGGAGGGTTCGGTGAATCAACCGCCTATCGAGACCGACAGGCGATCGCGTTCAACCGGCACCAGTCACCCAACGTCCAGGCAGGCGCTCAAAGATACGCCTATCTCCGCCAAAAAGCTGCGCCTGTTGTGCCCCGTCTTCCAGCAGGAATGGCGACCCGAGTCAGCGGGAATTCCGTGCACGTCAAAAAACGGCCCATTGGTCAAGCAGCCCCGATGCTTGGCGGGTTTGGGTTTTTGCGGCATGAGTGAGCTGCCGAAAATGTCGAGTCGTCCCGAATCGTCCGCCGCGGTCACCTCGGGGCAAAATAATCCGCTGGCCGGGTCGTTATGCCCCGTGCACTGGGTTCAGCCTGAGCACCCTGGCTCGCCCTCCCCAGGCCGCTTTGGAGGCACATGGGTCGTGCGGAGCGTGAGAACGCAGTGAACAGTCCTTCGGCATTTGCGGGCCGGCTGTCGCTCGTTGCTCTATCGGACCTGCTGGAGACCATGCAGGCCAACAACAATACGGGAGAGCTGCGGCTGAAGACCGACTTCGGTGCGGCTACCGTGTGGTTCGAGAACGGCCAACTCCTGGACGCCAAGATTGGCTCGTTCCAGGGCGAAGCGGCGGTTTTTCGGCTCCTCGGCCTCACGGATGGGGCGTTTGAAATCAAGGCGATGCCCGTCAGTCGGTCGCGGGTGATCACCCAACCCGTGCGAGCCCTGTTACGTCGCCGCAGCCAGCGCAGCGTCGAATGGAAGGCGCTGGTCGAGAAGCTGCCTCCGCTCGGGACCGTGCTGGTGCTCGACCTGGATAACTTTTCGGCGGCTTCTCCCTCGTTGAGCGAGGAGCAGCTGGGGTTGATCCAGCTGGTGGATGGGCGTCGGGCCATTTTTGAGATTATCGACGACAGCGGGCGAGACGCCGTGGAGGTGCTTCGGGAAGTCGATCGGCTGATGACGAACGGCCTGGTCAGCGCCGACCGGGACGCTCCCGGCGGGGTCGGCTACGACGCCAAGGACGGCGAATCGGGTATCATTCCTCCTCCGAGTTCGCGCGCTCCCGAATCGCGCGGCCCGGTCTCTCTGCTGCTCGCCCAACACGCGCCCGAGGTCGCGCGCAGTGATTCGCCGCCGTCTTCCACCGCGGTGCATCCGGGGCAACGGTTCGCGATGGCGCCCGCGCACCTGGTGCGCGGTGGACCGAAATTGGGGCGCTACGAGGTGCTGTCGCGGCTGGGCCGCGGGGGCATGGGTACGGTTTACCTCGCTCGCATCACCGGGGACGGTGGCTTCCGGCGCTTGTTCGCGGTCAAGGTGCTGCGCTCGCATCTGAGCCGCAACGACGAGGCGAGCCAGATGTTGCTCAAAGAGGCGCGCATCGCCTCGCGAGTGGACCACCCCAACATCGTCAGCGTCGTCGACGTCGGTTCGCACGAAGGCCAGCCGTACCTGGTCATGGACTACGTGACCGGTTGTAGCCTGGCGGATCTGCTGAAGACGAACAGCCAGAAGGCAACCACCGCGGCTGCGGTCTCGATCATATTGGATACGCTCGCCGGGCTGCACGCCGCGCACACCCTGTTGGACGATGACGGAGTCGCGCTCGACGTCATCCATCACGATGTCTCGCCGCACAACATCATGGTGGGTCTGGACGGCATCGCTCGGCTCTCGGATTTCGGCGTCGCCTACGTGCGCCGCACCATCGGGGATGCTCCAGAGGCCAGCCGTGGCAAGCCCGCATTCACCGCACCCGAGCGCGTCAGCGGCGGCCCCGGGGATCGGCGTTCCGATCTGTTTTCGGTCGGCGTCATCTTGTGGAATGCACTGACCGGTGCGGCTCTGTTTGAAGGGCCCGACATCGACACGACGCTCGAGAACGTGTTGACACGCCCGATCCCTCCGGCGAGCCGCCACGGCCGTTCGCCGGAGAGTCTAGATGCCATTTGCTTCAAGGCGCTGCAGCGTTCACCGAGCAAGCGCTACCAGAGCGCCGAAGACATGCTGGTGCACCTCCGCAAGGTCGCCGCCTCTGAAGACCTCCTGGGCTCCCCTAGCCAGGTCACTCAGTGGGTAAAAGACGCGATGGGCCACGAGCTCGACGTGCAGCGGCTGAGCTTTTTGGACGCGGCGCGCATGGCGCGCGAAGCCGCGGGCGAATCGGTGAGCCTGAAGAGCAGCCCCCGCGGTGAAGGGCCTCCGAGCAGCGACGCTTCCCGCACCATCCAACTCGCGCCCAAGCCCGATCAGCGCGGCACCATCGCCAAGTGGGTCGCGGTTGGGCTGGCGTTTGGGATCATCTTGTTAGCGGCGTTGCTGCCGGACACGATTCGCGGCTGGGGTAAGGTGAAGCCCGCGCCGCAGCGTCCGCCGACGCCCCCCGCGGCCAGCAACGAATTGGGCTCGGATCCGAGTGGAGCCGCCGCCGGCAATCTAACTCAGCCGCTCACGCCGACGGCGCCCGCTCAGAACGGTGCCGACGCCGGTGTTCGTACCGGCCAGCGCTGAACGACACGAAATCCTTCGATGCTTCAGAGCCGGCGCAGCGTATTGCTCCAACTTTCGATCGTCGCTGGTGCGGGGTTCACCGGGCGCCCGCTCGTTGCCTCGGAGGAGTCCGCCGGAACCGCACCGAAAGGTGCTCTTTCGAAAAAAGCACCGTCGAAAGAGGCTGTGTCGAAAGAGGCTGTGTTGGCCCTCGAGAAACGAGCCGGCGGGCGGCTCGGCGTTGCCGTCTTGGATATGTCGGCCAGCTCCCATTTCGGGCATCGCGCGGACGAGCGATTCGCGATGTGCAGCACGTTCAAGCTGCTCGCCGTGGCTTTTGTGTTGGCGCGCGTCGATCGCGGCGAGGAGCAACTCGCGCGTCGTGTCGCTTTCAGTCGCGCGGATCTGCTGGAGCATGCTCCGGTAGCGACTGCACGCGTCGCCGAAGGCGCTTTGTCGATCGCCGAGTTGTGTGAGGCGAGTATCACCGTCAGCGACAACACCGCAGCGAATCTCTTGCTGAAGAGCTTCGGCGGCCCGGCCGCCCTCACGCGCTACGCAAGGACGCTCGGCGATGGCATGACCCGGCTCGATCGCGACGAGCC
>JAYWEH010000516.1:0-8397 GCA_043780025.1 Deltaproteobacteria bacterium | reverse complement strand
ACGATGACTGCTTCGAGCGCGGTGTCCCGTCTCACGCTCGTAAAAGATCATGCCCGATCCATACTTGGCAACACAATTTTGCTCCGCCGCCTTAGCTTTTCCACGCCTCTTTAGTATGGCACCTTAAAGGGTCCGATCGAGCGACATTTTCCCAACCGGAAGGCCTGCCCGTCTCGAGGGGAGCAGCATGGTCACCAATTTCACAAAGCCCCGCGCGAGTAGACAGGCAACCGACCGCTCTAACGGAAGGCGCAACGCCAAACGGCGCTCGGGTCATCCCGGGCGCCGTTTGAGTTTTTGTGGCCTGGCGGCTCTGGCCCCCCTCACGTGGGCGCGAGTCTACGGAGCGCTCAGGCTCCGGGAGGAATGCTATCGCTTGCGCCTTTTTTTCCCGGCGGCTTTGAGATGCTGTTGCGCGAGTCCTTTGGCGCGGCCTTCAGATCGATGCTGGCGGCCTCCGGCGCGACGAGCGCGGACGGCGCTTCCGAGCGCGTCACCGGCAGTGCAGCGCCCATGCTGCTCAGGCTGGGGTGGACCTTGTTGCTCTCGATCCGGCGCTCTTTGGTCGGCTCATCGCCGACGTCGAGCGTGCATTCCCCGATGGTGAGTTCCATGCGGCCCTGGTCCGGGGACAGCTTGACCTCGAGGTTCTTGGCCTTGATCACCGTCTTGCTGCCGACGGATCCCGAGAGATACAGATCGCCCGCGTCGATGTTGCCCGACAGCTTGCCGCGGGAGCTGAGACGGTCCGCCTTGATGTTGCCCTGAACCGTGCCGCTGGCCGTGATATCGAGCTCGGGTGCGGTGAGGTCACCTTCGATGCGGCCGTTGACCACAACCGGGCACGTGCTCTTCATCGTGCCGGTGAACTCGGTGCCCTGCTCGATCAGGGTCTGCTTTTCGCCTTTAGTTGTTTCTCGCGCCATGGCTATCCTCTGCTGTTTTCTTGGGGTCTTTGATGTACAAGCGCAGACGGCAACCGGCTGCGAAACCGAAGTGCGTCTCGGTGTTGGGTTGTTGTAGCGTCGTCGCTACGGCGCCTTCCTTGCTGACGACGAGTTCGACCGGCCCCTCGAGGCCGACCCGAGAGCGCTCGAGGAAGATGCCGTTCACGCGCACGCGGCCGCCGACGACGCGGCAGTTTTCGAGCACGCCGGATTCTCCGATGATCAAGCTGGCGTCTTCGGCCATGTTCAGCTCGCAGTGGTCGAGCAGCCCGTCCACCTGCACCTCGGCGCCGCTCTCGAAGCTGAGCTCGGCGTTGCGGAGCACGTCTCCGGGGCCCACGTAGCGCCGCAGGCGTTGTTCCTCAGCGTCCTCGGCTCCGCTCGGATTCTTCAGGAACTTCGCCAAGGCCACCCAGCGGCTGCCATCCGCTTCGCGGCTCAGGTCGCAGCGCTGCGCCACGAAGGCGTCCGGGTGAGGCGTGGTGAAGGTCATGCCGAAGACGCGCGCCGAGTCGATGCTGGTGCGCGAGAAGATCGCTCCCGTGAAGCGCGACCGGCGCAGATCTGCGCGCGAGAAATCCGTCTGATCACACGTGGACTTTTCGAAGTCCGCTTCGACGAGCGACGCGCCCTGAAAGTTCGCGCGTTTTAACGAGGCATTGCGCAGCACGCTCTCGTCCATCACTGCCTCTTTGAAGTTCGCCTCGTCGAGCGAAGCGTTGGCGAGCGAAGCTCGAGAGAAATCCGCCCGCTCCGCGCGCACTCCCGCGAGCACCGCGCTGTCCAGATCGGCCTGGGAGAAGTTTGCGCCCCCGAGCGATGCACCGGCCAGATTGGCCGAGTCGAGCTGCGCGTACGTGAGCTTGGCCTTCTCGAGGTCGGCGCCCTCCAAATTGGTGCCTTCCAGATTCGCGCGCGACAGGTCCGCTTTCTTGAGCTTGGCGGAACGCAACACGGCGCCGTCCAGATCCGCTTTCTTGAGGATCGCGCCTTCCAGGTTAGCGTTGGCCGCGAACGCCTCCCGCAGCGAGGCGCCGCTCAAGTCCGCTCCCGAAAGGTCTGCGTTCTCCAGGTTGGCGCCCTCGAGATCGGCGCGAGCCAACTTGGCGCCCGCCAGCTTGGCGCCCGCCAGATTGACCTGCCGCAGGTCGATGCGCGAAAGGTCATCACCCTTCTTGACTCGTAGCTCGATGCTTGCGCGCGTCGGTTTCTCCGTCATCTCAGCCGCTTTCATAGTGCGAACACCTCATGCAAATGATGAGCTCAATTGGAAGCTCAGGCTTCCTAGCCGTTGGCTCGTTCCGAGAGCCAGCGCGTCATGCGCTCGATTTTCCCTTGCACCGAACAACGTTCGAGCTCCGCCAGGATGGCGGCTTCGCCACTTTCGGCGAGCAGCAAGTTCAATTGCACGACATCACTTTGGCGCTGGCGCCGCGCATTGCGCCGGGCGGAGGAGTCGTCCTCGTCGCAGGCGCGTTGAAACTCATCCGACGAAGCCGAAAGCGCCACGAGCCGAACTTTGAGCGCTCGCTCTTTGCCGAGCGTCAAGACGTCGGCGCTGCGCTGCGATCGTTCCAGCATGTAGCCGTGGAAGATCGCCAGGATCTGCTCGGCTTGCTCGCGCGTCGCGGAAACTTTTTCGGACAATTCGAGGGCGCTCGAGCGAGAGACGCGCTCGAGCGTCGTGAAACCCTCGTCTTTGAGGCGCTGCACCACCAGAGGTTGAGTGCTGGCGAGATCGGACAGCAGCTGCTCGCAGATCAGGCGCTCGCGCAGCAACTTCTGTGCTGCCACGTCAATGGGCCGCGGCAGAGCCACGTCGACGGCGGCAAAGAGCTCGAGGACGCGAGCGCGGCGTTCGGCATCCAGCGACCCCGAGCCCTCGATCGCGGTGGTGAATTGCCGCAACGCTTTGTGCAGGATGAGCCGTTCGGCCTTGCCCGCGGCCTCCTCCAGCCGAGTCACCGCGGCGCGAATCGGTGGCAACCAAGCGTCGGAAGCCGAGCCCATCGCGATGTCGAGCACAAACTCGAGCAAGAGGTCGAGCTCAACCGACGGCAACGCCACGGCCGCGCGTGGATCGTGGCGGGAACGCGTGATGCCGAGGCCGGGGGACGTGTCTTCCTTCTCCTCGCGCACAACCGCCACCGAGGTGGGCGGCGCGGAGTCCCAGGTCAGACCTGCGGTTTCCGACAGGATTGGCTGCCGCTCGACCACGACCGACTTGGCGTCGAGCGCGGGTTTGATTTCCACGGACGGCGCAGGCTCGGGTGCCGTGATTTCCGGCGGTGGCGGCGCCAGGCCCATGACGGTCGCCTTCTTCAGGTGCGCGGAGCTGGGCGACGACGCGGTGACGGCAACGGAGCCGTTGGCGGGAGACACCGAAGAGTAGAACCCGGGTGATCGGTTGTGATCGCGACGCGTCTTGAAACCGCCAGTCGCGTGAGCGTCCGATTTCGGAGCTACAACGGCTGTGACTGCCGCAACGGCGGGCCCGGGCACCGGAGCGGGCGGCGGCGCGCCGGGGTTCGGCGCCGACTTCGGAGGTTTGTTGGCGAATGGCCTTGGCGCCGGGGCGCCGCGAGCGCCGACGGCGTCGGGACCCAACTTGGGAGCCGACGTGACGACCGAATCCTCGAGCGGCGATCGCTTGGCGCGATCGGCAGCCGGGCGCGCCACCGGAGGGGATGGCGGCGACAGGTCAGAGTCAGCGGAGGCCTTCGCACGCGCTGCAACACCGGCGGCCTTGAGTGCCGGCTCGGTCCGCTTGCTGCGCGGCGGCTCGGGTGGCGGCGGTGGAGTGGCCTCGGAGAGCTCGAGCGTCGCCTCGTCCTGGTCGATTGCGACCGAAGGACTGGCGTCCGCGCTTTCCTGTTTGGCGGCGGGAGGCGCAGGTTGCCCTGCGTCTGGCTTACCGGTGGAGGAGCCTCCGTCTCCACCGAACAACTTAGAGAGAAATCCCATACCGTGGCGCAGCGGGTCGGCGAGAACCATCTTCCCCGCTGGACCGCGAGGCTCGGATCGAGGAGCCGCTCGTCAATCAAACGGTCGAGTGGATCGGGACTTTAGTAGGGGCCGTGCAGAGCTCGAACAGCTCCCATGGAACATGCGCCAGCCCTCGAGCCGGTAGACGGCCTGGGTGATGGGAGCGCCGTGCGAAGGCGACATGCTACAAGCGGCTCCCCCGCGCCCTCTCAAAGCTTTTGCTGCACACCCGAATCGTGTCGACGTGTTCACACCTGCCCGCATGCCCCGGTTGCCCAAGGTTTGGCGCCCGTGACCCGGCTCCGCCGGCCATTCTGCTCCTGCGAGAGCAATGCCGGCAGCGCGGTATTGCCCTTGGATTGGTAAGCGGATCGCGGCGCGGCTTTCGCCATCGAGCCCGCCTCTCCGTCCGCGGCCGAGCCGGCGCCGCGAAGATCGGCGTATTTGCCGCTGGTAGCCACCGCGTCGTCGATATCCCCAATTGCCAGATCCATCATCCGCTGATCAACGAGGTGGCGCGAGCCCTCAAAGCGCAGATGCGACGGCTCCGCGTCGAGAGTTACAGCGATGGGCATCATAGCGGCCTGGTGCGGGGTCTACAGGTCGTGGTGGAACGCTGCTCTCAGCGGGCCCAGGTGGTACTGATTTGCAATGCTGCGTCGCCTGATTCTGCGGCTCCCCTGTTGCACGGGCTCTCCGAGCAACTGGGCGACAAACTGCACAGCCTGTTCTGGAACGGAAACACCGAGCCCGGCAACCGCATCCTCGGCTCCAGCTTTCATCAGCTTTCAGGCCCCTCCGACGTCGTCGAAACCCTGGGCGGGGCTCGCGTGCATTTTCCCCCGGGTGCCTTCGGTCAGAACAACTTGGACCTATTCGAGAAGATCGTGGCGACCATCCACGCCTGGGTCCCGCCCGGAGCCCCGGTGGTCGAGCTCTATGCCGGCTGCGGTTCGATCGGTCTAGGACTGCTGGCTCGGGCCGAATCGGTCGTGTTCAACGAGCTCAGCCCCGACGCCCTGGTGGGGCTGGAACGAGGGCTCAGCGATCTCGCTCCGGTGCTCGCGGCGCGCGCCAAGGTCATCCCGGGGCCCGCGATCGCCGCGGTGCAAGCGATCGACGCGCGCAGCGTCCTCGTGGTCGATCCACCTCGCAAGGGGCTCGACCCGGATCTCACGGCGGCGCTCGCGGTCCACACGCCAGCCTCCCTCATCTATCTCAGCTGCGGCCTCGAGGCACTTCTACGCGAGATCGACCTGCTCGCCGCACACGGGCTGCGCCTGTCAGCGCTACAGGCGTTTGACCTATTCCCCTACACCGAACACGTCGAGACCCTGGCCTTGTTCGAGCGCGCGCCGGTGGAGGCGCGCTGACAGAGCATCCGCGTCTTCTGTTCCACTCGCCTCGCGCGGCGGCTCGACAGGCGCGGACATGGACACGAGGCAGCCGCCGGCGCCCACCACTCGGTTGCGCCCCTCACGTTTGGCGACGTAGAGCCGCCTGTCGGCAATTCGGATCAAATCGCTCGCATCGGAGCCGCCGGCGCACTCCAAACTGGCACAGCCCGCGCTCAAGCTCACCTGAAACGGAGCCCCCGCCGCGGTTTCGAACAGCGCCCCAGCAACGACCCGGCGGATACGTTCTGCCAGCACTTCAGCACCTGCAACGGGCGTCGCGCGCAACACGATCATGAACTCCTCGCCTCCGTAGCGAGCCACCACGTCTTCCGTGCGCACCTGTTCCTTGGCCAGCAAGGCGACGCGCTCCAGCACCTGATCCCCTGCCTGGTGGCCGTGCTGATCATTGACGAGCTTGAAATGGTCGAGATCGAGCAAGATGATCGACACGCTCGTGCGATGGCGCTCGGCAAACGCCAGCTCGGCCGTCAGACGTTGATTGAGGTAGCGGCGGTTATGCACCCGCGTCAATGGGTCGTGCTGGCCGAGCTCGTGGAGATAACTGAGCGCTCTCTGCTCATCTTCCTCCACGACCGAAAACCGAAAGCTCACCCTCGAACCGAGCCGCACGGCGTTGCCGTCTCGAAGCAGCGCGCTCTGCACACGCCGCTCGTCGAGATACGTGCCATTTCTCGAGCCGAGATCGGTGATGATGAACCGACCCGATTCGGCACGGATTTCGGCGTGAAAGCGGCTGACGGCTTCATCGTCCACGTGCGCTTCGGCCTCAAAAGACCGGCCGAGGCGCGTCACCTGGGCTGGTAGCGCGACGAGCTGTCCGCAGCCCCGTTTGTCGGTGCGCAGGAGCACCGCAGCTCGAGCTGGCGCCGGGGCAATGGGTGTTTCGAGACGTAGGCCTTCGGTCAAAGTGGGGCGCTCGCCGCGGCATTGCCCACCGACCAAGGCCAGTGCCCCCCCCAATCCAAGCGTGGAATTTTGGGGCACGTGCTTCGGAATCCTTCGGAATGTATCTCTCAATCTAGTTCAGCGAGAAGGCCCTCGCCACGAAGCGCGCAGACGCGTGGCAATTTTGGTAACGACATGTCGGGAGCGCTTCGACCTGTAAGCGCTCGTGCAACACGAGCGGCAGGCCGCGCGATCGAGCGCGCCCGCCCCGCATTTGCAGGTTTCCGTGATCGGGCGGCCCCGGAGCGCAATGAAACGGAGCGCGTAGCCTGCTATGCGCCCGTCGGCCCAACGGGGTCGATCATGATTTTTTGTTGCGTGTTTCGCGCGGAAGCCATCACCCGCCGAGCCGAACGCATGGAAATATTCCCCACCAATGCAAATATGATGGTATCGGAACCTGCTTAATCGGCGCCCCCTGCCGTGGCCCCCTCCGCTCGGTGAAGCGAGGACGCGCAGGGGATCCGAGGAGACGTTCATGAACGCTACAGCCCGAAGCCTGCTGCGCCAGCTCACTCCCGAACGCGGCTTTGACTTGATTCGAATCTACCTGGGCCTCGGTCTGGCCGTGCGAGGCGTGCTGTTCATGCTGGACCCGGCGTGGATCGGCAACATGTTGCAGCAAACGGGGGAGACGCAGATCGCACCACGCTTGATCGCGGTCGGGCACATGGCGGGCGGCGCGCTGCTCGGCCTCGGCCTGTTCACCCGTCTGGCGGCAGCGATTCAGGTGTTACCCGTGCTCGGCGCGGTGGTGCTCCTGCACTCGCGCGACGACCTGGCGAGCGAGAACCAGTCCCTCGAATTTTCGGTGCTGGTGCTGGTGATGCTGGTCTTCTACGCCTGCTTCGGTGCGGGCCAGTGGTCGCTCGATCAGCAACGCCGCGCGATTCGCTAAAATCGAGGCGCCGGGCGCACTTACGCCGTGCGCTCAGGCGCTGAAGTGACGCTGGAGTAGCGCTAGATCGAGGTTGGGATAGACGGGGAAGCGGCTGAGCAGCGCCTGGACGCGCGCCTGGCCTTCGGCGAGCGCCGCCGCGTCAATCTTGTATTTGGCCTTGCTCGGAGCCGCACCGCCCGCCTGCTCGGGCTTGGCATTCGACAATACGAGCTGGGTGATTGCCGCGATTTCCTGCATCTCGACGGGTCCCATGCCCAGCGTCGTGACAGCGGGCGTGCCGAGGCGCAGCCCGCTCGTGTACCAGGGCCCATTCGGATCGAAGGGCAAGGAATTGCGATTGAGCGTGATGCCGACCTCGCGCACGATGCTCTCCGCCTGGCGCCCCGTCAGCCCAAACGGCCGCACGTCGATCAGGAGCAGGTGATTGTCGGTGCCGCGCGTCGCCACCGTCATGCCCTGGCCGATCGCGGCTTCCGCCAGCGCGCGTGCATTCTCCACGATCTTCGCGGCATAGCTTCCGAACTCAGGCCGGTTTGCTTCCACGAACGCGACGGCCTTGGCCGCCATCACGTGCGGCAACGGGCCACCCATGACGAGCGGGCACCCCTTGTCGACCTGATCCTTGAACTCCTCTTTGCAAAGCACCAGGCCACCGCGAGGCCCGCGCAACGTCTTGTGCGTGGTCGACGTGACCACGTGAGCGTGGGCCACCGGGTCTTCGTCGCCTCGAAACACCTTGCCCGCCACCAGCCCCGCGAAATGGGCCATGTCGACCATCAACACCGCGCCCACCGCATCAGCGATCTGGCGCATGCGCTTGAAGTCGATGGAGCGGGGATAGGCGCTATAACCCGCGAGCAGGATCAGAGGGCGCACCTCGCGCGCCTGCTTCTCGATCGCCGCGTAGTCGAGCCGCCCGGTCTCACGATCGACGCTGTAGCTGTGCGCTTCGAACATCTGCGCGGAAACGTTGAAGCGGTAGCCGTGGGTCAGGTGCCCGCCGGAGTAGTAGTCGAGCCCGAGCAGGCGCTGATTGCCGAGCTCCCGCCTGAGCTCGTTCCACTGCGCGAACGAGAGCTGCGCCGGGTTCTTTTCGCCGAGCCGCTCGAGCGCGGGCGCGCTCACACGCGTCTGCAAGATCGCCCAATACGCAATCAGGTTGGCGTCCGCACCGCTGTGCGGCTGGACGTAGGCGTGCTCC
>JAYWEH010000515.1:0-8410 GCA_043780025.1 Deltaproteobacteria bacterium | reverse complement strand
AATTCGCGCTGAGCTCAACGATGCGGCGGACTCTTTCTTTGCCCTCGCCGGTCAATGCGACTTCCAGGGCCACGTCGAAGCTGCTCACCAGGCCCTGGCGCGCGGTATCGACGCTCACACCGGGAGTGAGCGCCGCAAAATTTGTCGCGAGCCGATTCAGCCCCTGCTCCAGCGTATTGGAGTGGGCACCGGCAATTACACCGCTGAACCCTCGCACGATGATTTCGGTCACAACCCCGAGCGCCCTGCCCGCGAGCGCCTCCACGACCAACCCCGTTTCCGGCAGCGCGCCCGCAAAGTCCACGATGCGCGCCGGATCCAGAACGGCAGTCCCCGCGTCCAGGCGAACTGCCGAGGACACGTTGGACGCGAGCTGATGATGTTCGTCCAGGATCAAGAGCTGGCGATCGACGGCGCAGTCTGACAACGCGCTGAGGACCCGACCCACGCTGGATTGGCGCGGCCCCACCACGAGCACGTTGGCTCGCCCCGCCACACACTGCGCGAGAAACGTGGCCATGTTCCTCGACACCACGCCGTCCCGCACCAGTTCGTCGAGGCTGGCTTCGATACCGTTGCGGCGCCTCAGCACCAGCACGATGCCGTCCGGGGCGGCGCGCTGCCGCACGGCTTTCCAGGCGATACCGCCTTGCAAGCGCCCGCTCAGGAAGGTCTCGCGCCCGTCGTGCGAAACTTCACTCATGCGGCACAGGCGCGCCAGCACACGCTCGAGGCTGTCCATCGACGAAAACGGCACGCCCGAAAGGCTCAATCGGTCGTTTTGCACGAGACTGACGCTCTTGATACCGTTGGCGGTGAGCTGCGAGGCCTGAGGATTGCGGATCAGCGCTTCGAGCGGGCCGAGCCCGACGAGCTCCGCGCGCGCCGCCACGAGCAACTGTTCTTCCGTGAGCTGCGGGCTGATGCCACGCTCGTCTCGCAGGCGCGCTAGCTCTTCCAGGATCACGCGCTCGATACGCCGCGCCACGTTGTCCGCGATATCGCGCTCCAGGGTGCGACGTTCGACCTTCTCGATCACCCGCTCCACGAGCACGCGCACCGACTCGACGCCGGAGAGTTCCTGGCGAAGGGCTGCTTCCGTCTTCGTCGGCCGCGGCAGGTCCGGTTCGGACGCTTCCGGACGGCGCGGCGCGCGCGACAGCGGTGGCGCCGGCAGCCGGGGCGCAGGGGGAACCTGTGGAGCCTTCAGCTCGTCCGGCGACGGACCCGCCCAGCTCGTATGCTCGACCGTTTCGTTCTCTGCACGCGCGGAAGCCTCGTCGGAGCTCGCCAGGCTGCCACCGCCCGGGCCTTCAATGCGCAGCACGAAGTCGCCGATGTAGATCCGGTCGCCTTCTCGGACGATCGTGGCTTGGACGATACGCTGGCGATTGACGTAGGTTCCGTTGGTGCTGTTCTGGTCAACGACCACGAAACGCCCGTCCTTTTGGGTCAGCCGTGCGTGGCGTTTGGAAACATTCCCCTTCGAGAGAACCAGGTCATTGCCGCGAACGCGCCCGACGCTGACTTCCGACCCCTCAAAGACCTCGCGCCTCTCCGCCCCACCCTTTTCGCTTATGACGACTGCAAACACGGGTATCCCAACGCTTCTTTGGAGTGACGAACCTTTGAAACAGTTGTGGTTGCGGGCCCGGCCTCGGGGCTCCGCGGAGGAGGCACCAGAGGGGCGTGGACTCGGAGCGACAGACTAATGCGTAGGGTTTCGGAACTCTAAACTAAATCTTGCTTGCCGCGGCTGGCCGGGGCCTCGGTAGCCTCACCGCCGGATCTTTGCCCGACTCTTCGCTGATTCGACGCACGGACATGGTCGGCCGACCAACTAGATTGGATAAGAGGCTATCGTCGTGGGTAGCGGACGCTCCACCCCCGTCAACGTGCTCGTAATGATGTCCGCCCCTTCGGTCACAAAAAAGAGCGCGTCACCCAAGCCGGGCGTATCCATCTTGGGTTGCAGCTCCCCGCTGGTGCTGAAGCTCACGCACCCGCTCAAAGTGCGACGCAACGCTGCGTGCGCTACCCGCCATTGGCCGGTGCTGCGATGACGAACCGCAATGCACACGTCATCGATGAAGTGATACTCGGTGTTGCGCGTCAAATAGACTCGGCGCCGCCGTCGTTCAGGGCCAGAGTAGTCGGGTAGCACGTCCTGCATTCGGGGTTCTCCGCTCGCGCCTCCGCCATCATTGCCTCGGTCTCTCGAGGCGCGGCCGAGGATGCACGCGCGCGTCCATAAAAGGCAAGTTTCCGCGGCCAGCACCGTACCCCAAGCCGACGGCTGCAACTTCACACAGGTTGAGCACAAGCGACCGCAACTTAGACACAGCTTACGCCCACGTCGGCCCGCCTTCGCAATCGAACGCGCGCGCTACTGCGGCACGACTCGCATGAGTCATCAGCGCTCGATCATGAACAAATTCGTTTCGGTCGGAGGTGCTACGACAACGTGGGCCCAAACTCGCCGCATCAGTGATGACCGGGGTTGACGGCGGCAGACCATCGGAAGATATTGAGTGCGAAGTTCGGCGTCGGCATCGGCATTTTCGATTTCCACCGTATTGATCTCAATCCTATAGATCTCAGGCCTGTTGCTCTCGGACGGCTTTGATCTGGGTCTGCACTGATCTCGACCTGCGTTGAGAAACCAATCGTCGCTCGGAGCACTCGAAGGCAGTGGTGGAAAAAGAAGAAGGCGCCGTCACCGGTTGGCGTTCAAGCATGCGGCAACGACAGGGCAAGGGCCGGAAGCGGGGGTCGCGGCCCGACAAGGTGATCCACGTCGTCTTTGGCCCGGGTGGCGGCCGACTGGATCGCGCCGTTGCGGCTGCCATGGCCGCTACGGAGCCTCCGGCACCCAGCCGCGAGCCGATCACCGACTTGTTCACGCGGGGCGAAATTGCTCGCCTCTTGCGTTTGACACCAACGCGTCTGCGCACGCTCGATCGCGCTGGTGTGGTGTCGCCTTCGGGCCGCCGCCGCGGGCGCCGCGCCTATACCTTTGCTGACGTGATTCAGCTGCGGACCGCGCAAGGCCTGTTGGAGCGGAACGTTCGGCTGCGTGACGTGACGCGAGCGGTGACGGCGCTACGCAAGTCACTGCCCGGGGTCACGCGCCCCCTCGCCGAGCTGCGCATCGTTTCCGACGGGCGTAGCGTCGTCGTGCACACACAGGAAGGCTCCTACGAGCCACTCACGGGGCAGATGTTGCTGGACCTGCAGGTGCGCCGCCTGCAGGAAGACGTCGTGCGCGTGCTCAGGCCTTCGGCGGGTCGCGATCGGGCTCGCACGGCCTACGAGCTGTACCTCAAGGCCAGCCAACTCGATGAAGACCCCGCAACGATGGACAACGCAGAGCAGTTGTATCGTCGCGCGGTGGAGCTCGACCCGTGGTTGACGATCGCGTACACGAACCTCGGGAACATTCGCTTTCGCCGGCACGACTCGGACGCCGCCGAGACGCTGTACCGCAAGGCGCTGGAGATGGATCCCCGCCAGCCCGAGGCGCAATACAACCTGGGCTACATCACGCTCGAACGCGGCCAAGCCGAGGAGGCCATCCCATTGTTCATGGGCGCCCTGGAAGCGGACCCCAAGTTCGCTGACGCCTATTTCAACCTGGCGATGGCCTATGAACAGGCCGGATTCGCCGACAAGGCGCAGCCGTATTGGCGCAGCTACGTGGAGCTGGAACCGCACGGCACCTGGAGCGAAATCGCTCGCCGCCACCTCTGAAAGCGGCTGCCCCGGCACCAGCTTGGGCCTGAAACCGGCTCGCCTCGACGGCTTCGAGCCGCTTGGCGCGCGCTGTCAGAGCCGCCGTGAGGGCCGTCGAGCCGCGCTTCGTGTCCCGACCGGCACACTCGAAATTCCCATCGCTTCGGTGGAACCGGCGTACTAGATTCGGGCCGCAAAATTGCCAATTTTTGGCAGCGGAACCGCTCTTGCATAGGGCCCATGACGACGACACCCCCCCCCAGTACCCCGCCCGGCGAAATCCCCGTCAGCATTCGAGACGAGCTGCGTAACTCGTACCTCGATTACGCCATGAGCGTCATCATCGGGCGCGCCATCCCCGACGTTCGGGACGGCTTGAAACCCGTGCACCGCCGAATTCTGTTCGCGATGGAAGGGCTGAATCTCCACGCGAACTCCGCCTACAAGAAATGCGCCGCCGTGGTGGGCGAGGTGCTCGGCAAATACCATCCGCACGGAGACGCGAGCGTCTACGACGCGCTGGTTCGCATGGCGCAGGACTTTTCCATGCGCCACCCCCTGGTGGACGGCCAGGGCAACTTTGGCTCTGTCGACGGCGATCCACCCGCGGCTTACCGTTACACCGAGTCGCGGCTATCCAGCATCGCGGCCGAGCTCCTGGCGGACATCGACAAGGACACGGTCGAATTCAAGTCCACCTTCGACGAGTCGCGCACCGAGCCGACGGTGCTGCCCGCCCGCTACCCCAACCTGCTCGTGAACGGTTCGGGCGGCATCGCGGTGGGCATGGCGACCAACGTGCCGCCGCACAACCTGCGCGAGATACTCGCGGCGACGATCTACCTGATCCAGAACCCGGATGCCGGCGTCGCCGACATGATGCGCTTCATCCCGGGTCCGGATTTTCCGACCGCCGGTCTCATCTACGGCCGTGCCGGGATTCTGCAGGCGTATCAGACCGGTCGCGGCAGCATCCTGATGCGGGCGCGCCACATCGTGGAGGAAGTCAAAGGGGTCGACCGCGAGCAGCTCGTGTTCATCGAGCTCCCCTACCAGGTTAACAAGGCCCGGCTCTGCGCCAAGATCGGGTCGCTGATCCGTGACAAGCGTGTCGAGGGCATCAAAGAGGTGCGCGACGAGAGCGATCGCGAGGGCATGCGCCTGGTCGTGGAGCTCAAGAAGGACGTGTTTCCTCAGGTCGTCCTGAACCAGCTGTACACGCTGACGGATCTGCAAGCGACCTTCGGCGTCATCAACCTCTCGCTGGTCAACAATCGACCGGAGACGTTGAACCTGGTCGATACGCTGAAGCTCTTTGTCGAGCACCGGCGCGACGTCGTCAGCCGCCGCACGCATTTCGACCTGACCAAGGCCGAGGCCCAGCGCGAGCTCGTGGAAGGCCTCGGCATGGTCACCACCGAAACGGATCTGGTGATCCGGACCATCCGCGAGTCACAGGATCCTGAGGAAGCGCGCGAACGGCTGCTCAAGCTGCCGCTGAAAGGGCTGGAATCCTTCGTGCGACGCGCTGGGCAAGAGCTCGACCCGGAGCGCACGGGCAACTACTTCCTGAGCGAACGCCAGGCGAGAGCCATCCTGGAGATGCGGCTCGCCCGCTTGACCGGGCTCGAGCAAGACAAGCTGGCCGCGGAGTATCGCGAATTGACCGAAGACATTACGCGCCTAGCGGCGATTCTCGCCGACGACGGCAAGCTGCTCGGCGTGATCATCTCCGAGCTCCAGGCGCTCTCGGAAAAATACGGCGAAGATCGCCGCACCGAGATCGTCGACAATGAAGCCGAGATCCAACTCGAGGATCTGATTCAAGAGGAGCAGATGGTGGTGACCATCTCGCACGCGGGTTACATCAAACGCACCCCGCTCTCGACCTATCGGGCACAGAAACGCGGCGGCAAAGGCAACCGTGGCACGGGTGCGCGCGAAGACGACTTCATCAGCCAGCTGTTCATCTGCTCGACCCACTCGTTCGTATTTTTCTTCAGCGACCGCGGCAAAGTCTACGTCAAGAAGGTGTACGAGGTACCGCCAGCGGCGCGCGGCGGACAGGGCCGAGCGATTGTGAACTTTGTCGGCATGGAATCGGACGAACGCATCACGGCGATCACACCGATTGCCGGATTCAATGAAGGGTTGTTCGTCACCACGCTGACGCGCCAGGGCCAGGTGAAGAAGACGAGTGTGGCCGAATACGCGAACTATCGCGAAAAGGGCATCATCGGCGTCAAGATCAACGACGATGACCAGCTGCTCGCTGCGGCCGCGACGGATGGCAGCCGGGAGCTCTTGATCGCTACCCGCAAGGGCAAGAGCATTCGCTTCGACGAGCAACAGGTGCGCCCAATGGGTCGTAACGCCACCGGCGTCAAAGCCATCGAGCTCGATCCGGACGACGCGGTGGTGGCCCTCGCCATCACCGATCCAGAGCGCCAGCAGGTCCTGGCGGTTTGCGAACGCGGTTACGGCAAGCGCACGGCGCTCGCGGAATTCCGCCAGCAGAATCGCGGCGGCAAGGGCATCATCCTGATCGACACCAGCGAACGCAACGGGCCCGTCGTGGGTCTGGCCCTGGTCAAGGAAGACGACGAAGTGATGCTCGTGACCGATCGCGGCCAGACCATCCGCACGCGCGTGTCCGAGATCCGGGAAACCGGACGTAACGCGCAGGGCGTGCGGGTCATGAACGTGGAATCGGACGAACGCGTCGTGGCGATCGAGCCCGTGGGCGAACGGGACGACGACGAAAATGGCATCGTTGGGCCAGGCTCTGGTCCCAACGGCACAGCGCAGCTCGGCGCTCGCGACCTGGCGGACGACGGCAGGGACACCTCAGCCGAAGCCGGCGAGGACGAGGACGAGCCGGTGAGCGGCGAGGCCTCCGATGAAGACGCCCCCGGTGAAGATGCTGCCGGCGACGAGGAGCTCGGTGACCAGGACGGCCCATCCGATGATGACGGAGACGAGCCGGCATCCGGCGAGGACAACTGAACCGGCATGGCGCGAGCTCGAGCGGCGGTGCGCGATGCACCCGCCACGTACGCGGCCTTGCGGAAGGCGCACCCCGACGCGCATTGCGAACTCGCGCATGCCAATGTCTTTCAGCTGATCGTCGCCACGGTGCTCAGCGCGCAAGCCACGGACGTTTCCGTCAACCAGATCACGCCAGCGCTATTTCGGCGCTGGCCGACGCCCAGCGCACTCGCCCAGGCTGCTCTGGCCGATGTCGAGCAAGCGCTCAACCGCATCGGGATGTTCCGGCAAAAAGCCAAGAACATCACGCGCCTCTCGGCGCAGCTCGTCGAGCGGCACGGCGGTGAGGTCCCGCGCACGCTGACCGAGCTGGTGGAGCTGCCGGGCGTGGGCCGAAAAACGGCCAATGTGGTGCTGGGCGTCGCGTACGGCCTGGCCGAAGGCGTTGTCGTCGACACACACGTGCAACGTCTGTCTCAACGTCTCGGTTGGACTCGGCAGGCCGAGCCTGAGGGCATCGAGCGGGATCTGATGGTCATCTTCCCCGAGCCGGAATGGCCGCTCCTATCGCACACGTTGATTTTCCACGGGCGCCGGATCTGCACGGCCCGATCGCCGCAGTGCGCGAGTTGCCCAGTCGCCGAACGATGTCCGAGCGCGTTCAAAGCCGAAGTCGTGGGTCGCAAGCCACCGCGACTCCGTACTCCGAGTCAGAGCGAGGGCGCACCGAGCAGGATCCGCGTCAAGCCGACGGCAAAGACGAAACCGGCAGCGAAGGCGACACGCCGGCGAAGCGGCTAACCAAATTGCGGCTGGCCGCGTAGGGGTCCGTCTCGCGCTCTGTGATGCGCTCGACCGCGCTTTCGATTTCGTCAGCGTGCTGGTCCAGGATCGCGTCGGTTACCGCATCGCGGATCAATGCGGCCAATTCCTGGCGCAAGCGCGCCCTGCGGCGCAGGGCCCCTTGTTCTGTACCGTCGAGCCAGCCCTTGTGGCGTTCGAGCTCGCCGACCAGTTCAGCGATGCCGTGCGCGCGAGCAGCCACGGCGGTCAACACCGGCACCTGCCAGGAGCCGCCCAACGCGGCGGGCTCCTTGAATTCGCGAGGCGCGGGCCAAGCCAGCGCGCCGGAGTGCCCCTGCCCCAGCGGCACCGGATGCCGCGTCGCCTCGGCGATCGCCAACATGCCGCGGAGTTGAGACGCGGCTTCCTCTGCGCCCGGCAGGTCCGCCTTGTTTACGACGAACACGTCCGCGCACTCCATCAGGCCTGCTTTCGCGGCCTGCACGTCATCTCCGGCGCCGGGCGCCTGCACCACCAGTGTGGTGTGCGCGACGCGCATCACATCCAGCTCATCTTGACCGACACCGATCGTTTCGATCAACACCACGTGCGCGCCCCAGGCCATGAGCACCCGCGCCATGTCCGCGGTGGTGCGGGACAGCCCTCCCACGGCGCCGCGCGTGGCCACCGAACGAATGAACACTTCCGCGTCAGCAAAGTGGCTCTGCATGCGGATGCGATCACCCAGGATAGCGCCGCCGCTGAACGGGCTGCTCGGATCCACGGCCACCACGCCCACGCGCGAGCCCCCGGCGCGGAAGTGCTCAATCAGACGGCTCACGAGCGTGCTCTTGCCCACACCGGGGCTGCCCGTGACGCCGATCAACCAGGCGCCGAGCGTGTGCGG
>JAYWEH010000514.1:0-19688 GCA_043780025.1 Deltaproteobacteria bacterium | reverse complement strand
CGATTCGGGCATCTTGATCAAGGGCCGCGGCAGCTACAGCATCGATCACCAGCGCTACAACTTTCAGTTCGGCGGGCAGACGTGCTGGCAGATCGAGGGCGGGCGCATCACCGGTCTCTTGAAGGACGTCGCCTACCAGTCCAACACGCCGGAATTTTGGACGGCCTGTGACGCGGTGTGCAGCGCCGAAGAATACTACGTGGGCGGTTCGCTTTTTGACGGCAAGGGCGAGCCGTCGCAATCCAACGCGGTGAGCCATGGTTGCGCCCCCGCCCGCTTTCGCCAGATCAATGTACTGAACACATCGCGCCGCGTGTGAGACCCTCATGTTGAGCCAATCAGAAGGTCAGCGCATCGTCGAACAAGCGCTGTCGCTCAGCCATGCCGACGATGTGCAGGTAACTTTGGAGTCGTCGGCGAGCCTGCACCTGCGCTTCGCCCGCAACCTGCCCTCGACCAGCGGCAGCCACACCGATCACCTGCTCACGGTGCGCAGCTCGTTCGGGCAAAAAAGCGCGGCCACGACCACGAACCAGCTCGATCCAGCGGCGTTGCGCGCGGCCGTCGAGCGCTCGGAGGGGCTCGCCCGGCTCGCACCGGAGGATCCCGAGAGGCTGTCGGAGCTCGGCGCGCAACAATTCGCGGCGGTGCCCGCGTATGACGAGACTGCCGTTCGCGACGGGGCTCGCTCGATGGTGACAGGTAGCGCCGTCGCGATTGAACAGGCACGCGAGCGCGATCTCTCGGCGGCCGGCTTCTCGTCAAATACAGAACGGCGGACTTTCATCGGCAATCGTCGCGGCCTGTCCGGCTACCACCGCGCGACCGAAGTCTCGTTCTCCGAAACCGCGCGCTCGCCCAGCCGCGGCGGCTCGGGTTGGGCCGCCAGCGCCAGCAATCACCTTGGGGACGTGGACTACAGCGCTTGTTCGGCCAGGGCGGTGGACAAAGCCATCCGTTCCGCTGCGCCCAGAGCGCTCGCCCCGGGTAAATATGTGGCGATCCTCGAGCCATCCTGCGTCGCGAGCCTGATGCAGATGATGGTCTTCAGCATGAACCGGCGCAGCGCCGACGAGGGCCGGAGCTATTTCTCGGAACCGGGCGGCGGCAACAAAGTCGGCAAGCGGCTGTTCCCGGAGTTCGTCTCGCTACACTCGGATCCGAGCGCGGCTCACGCTCCGGGCTCGCCCTGGGCGCTCGACGGCCTCGCGCAAACACCGCGCGCCTGGATCACGAACGGCGTGCTCGAGAACCTGTTCTGTGAACGGTTCTGGGCGCAGAAGAACGGTCGCGAACCGATCGCACCCGCCTCCAACATCCTGATGAGCGGCGGCGGTGGCTCGCTCGAACAATTGATCGCCGGCACGAAGCGCGGCGTGCTCATCACCAGCCTCTGGTACATCCGCTTCGTCGATCCTCGCACGTTGCTCCTCACCGGCCTCACGCGCGACGGGGTCTTCTGGGTGGAGGACGGCCAGATCCGCCACCCGGTCAGCAACTTTCGCTGGAACGACAGCCCCATTCGCGTGCTCGCCAACACGGACGCCATGACGGCGAGCGTCCGCGCTAGCCCGCGCGAAAGCGTGGCGACCAACCTGTGGGTACCGGCGCTGCGCGTGAACGACTTCGAGCTCAGCAGCGTTTCCGACGCGATTTAGAGAGCATCAGTGAGTGCGAGCGTGATGAGCGGCGATAACCGTGCCCTCATCCTCACATCCAATCGCGCCACTCGAACCAAGCAATCAGAAGTAGCGCGCTCAGCACATCAGGACGTGGGCGCACGGATAGCCGAGGCGATGCGCGGACAGGCTCAGTGGTCGAGGTCCTCGCCGTCGAGCGCGCCGCGGACGGCTCGCGCCAAGAGCATGGGATTATACGGTTTGGCCAACCAGCGCTCGCGATCTGTTGCGACGAAATCCCTGCCGAGCACGTCGGCGGCATAGCCGCTCGAAAAAAAGACCGGCAGCTCGGGCCTGTGGGCACGCAGCTGTTGGACGAGTTGCCGGCCGTTCAGGCTGCCTGGCATGATCAGATCGGTGAGCAACAAGTCGATCCGGACCTCGCTCGTCACGCCCACGGCCAATGCTTCTTCGCCCGAGCTGGCCTTGAGAACATGACATCCGATGCGCCGCAAGGAGCGGCACGCCACTTGGCGCACCGCCACGTTATCGTCCACCACGAGTATGGTTTCCTTACCCCCCAATGCGGCAAGTCGGTCCGCGCCATTTGCAGCAAAGAGCGCCATCGAGACCATCGCCGGCAGATACAGCATGAACGTAGTACCTCGGCCGAACTCACTCGTGACGCGCATCCAGCCGCCACGCTGGCGCGCGATGCGATCCACCGTCGCCAGACCCAAACCGGTACCCTTGCCCGGCGCCTTGGTCGTGAAAAAGGGCTCAAAAAGTCGCGGCAGCAATTCTGCCCGGAATCCCGCTGCCGCCATCGCTCACGGAAAGCGGGACGAACCTGCCGGGCGTGCCTTGCCCGTAGCGGACGACATCCTCGTCTGACACCTGGAGCACTCGCGCGCGTATCGATAGTTGCCAACTCGTACATCGTCAAACCCGTCGACTTCGACAAGTTCGTCGAGGCGGCCGCGCAGATCGAGCTTTACTGGACCGTGCTCAACGAACCCGTCAGCGGCTAACGGATGCCGGGGCGTGAGTCAGGACCAAAAAAGGACTCGAGTAGCGCCAATTCGTGCTCCGTCGGTGTGTGCCGCAAACAATTTGAACAATGCTTCGTAAAAAGCGAAACGTTGGGCGCAGATTACCTGCCTACCCGAGGGTTCGCCGGTGAGGTAGGAACTCCCTGCAGTGGAGCATGGTAGCTTGAGTGCAGGCCAGCCAGCGGTAGCGCCGTACCTGACCGCACGATCCCATATCTCGATAGGGCGGAGTGCCAATGGGTGGCATTCCGCGAAGCACTACCGAGGCGTGGAGCGGGCCTTACCTGCTCTGCTGCGCCACCAGGAGTCCGCCCCTAGGGACGTGCCGCCCGGCATGTCCCTAGGGGGAACTGCTGCCGAAGGTACTCTCTCTCGCCTTTTCGGTGATCGCCACTACGGCGGGGTGTTTGAGGCGTCGTTCCGCCGAAATGGCGTAGAAGCGTTCACGCACTTCATCGGTGCGGCCCACGATATCCACGTCGTACTGGCGCTGAACTTCCTTGGCGATGACCGCGGGGGCGGGGAATATGCCTTGCCCCGTCTGCCCGAAGGTCTTGAGCAGAGCGCTATCCTCGAACTCGGCAACGACATTCGGGCGAATGCCGAGTCTGGCAAACCACTGGTCGAGCGATCGGCGCAGGACCGTGTTTTCGGTCGGCAACAGTAGCGGAGCGCCGTCGAGCGACTTCGGAAATCCCTTGCGCCGGGCCGCGGCAAGTTCTGAAGTCCCGAAAAAGGTGACGCCACACTCCCCCAAGAGGTGGCTGAACGCTCGGATGGCGGCTGCGGGTGGGATCGGTGCGTCCGAGAGGATGACGTCCAGCCCGTGGGCGCCGAGCTCCACGAGCAGCCGTTCGGGCTTGTCTTCGCGGCACACCATCCGGACGGGCGTCGCAAGCTTGAGCGCTGGCTCGAGAAGTTTGCGCGCAACGAGCTTGGGCAGGATGTCCGCGACGCCCACGACCAAGCGCAGAGGGCGACCCACGGGGCGCCCCTTGATCGCATCCTGAAGCTCGTGACCGAGTGGAAATATTTCTTCCGCGTAACGGTAGACGAGGCGACCGATTTCCGTCGGCACCAGCCGGCGACCGCTGCGTGTGAACAGCTTTTCGCCGAGCGTCTGCTCGAACGCCCGGATTTGCCCGCTCACGGTCGACTGAGCGAGGCGGAGCCGCTCGCTCGCGGGCGCCAACCCGCCCTCGCGCACGACGAGCCAGAAATAGAGCAAGTGATGGTAGTTCAACCACTCCATGGCAGCGACTCTTATACTTCGTTTATTTCGAAGTATACAGATCATTTTGCCTGATTGTCGAAGTATCTGAAGAGCCGTATGACGCTGTACTTCGCCAGGTGGAATCGCAAGTGCCGACCTGACTTCGGGAAAGTGAGGGCGGCGTGAGGTTCCCGCCACCTCACACGAACTCGGCCTTTGCCAGCAGCATCTCGATTACCAAATCCACGGCGCCCTCCACGGTGCCCGCGTCCGCGATGGTGATGTCGGGGCTTGTCGGGGCCTCATAGGGCTCGTCGATTCCCCTGAAGTCCTTCATGTCGCCTGCGAGTGCGCGCTTGTAGAGGCCGCTGGGGTCACGGCGCTTACACTCCTCGAGCGGCGTGTCTACGTAGACCTCAAAGAATGGAAAGCCCGCGTCCTCGACGATCTTGCGTGCGCGTGCGCGGTCGTCGGCAAACGGGCTGACGAGCGTCACGAGGGCGACGTGGCCTGCGTCGGCGAGGATCTGCGCGACGTGCGCGGCGCGTCGCACATGCTCCTGGCTATCCGCCTTCGAGAACGCGAGATCTCTGGACAGGCCGTGGCGCAGGTTGTCCCCGTCAAGGACATATGCTGGGCGGCCCATCAGAACGAGGCGATGCTCGAGCGCCGCGCCGATGCTCGACTTCCCCGAACCCGAGAGGCCCGTAAACCACAGGATGGCACCGCGCGCGCCGAGGGCGACGAACCTCGCTTCGCGCGAGAGCGACATCTCGTGGCGAGTGACGTCCGGGCTCTTCGGCGGATCGGCGCTCCGGGCCGGCCGCAGGCCTGGGGGTCGGCCCGGTGTCCGCGGCGCGTCGGCCCCAGCGAGGAACATTCCACCTGCGACGGTGTTGCTCGTCGCTTCGTCGATGAGAATGAAGCTGCCCGTCTCACGGTTCTTCGTGTACTCGTCGTAGAAGAGTGGCGCACTCGTGCGGAGCGAGATGCATCCGATCTCGTTCATGGCGAGCGATTTGGCGTCGTCGCGCGACAGCGTGTTCACGTCGACCCTGTAGCGGACCTCCAGCACGCGCGCGTGCACGTTCCGCGTCGTGTGCCTCAGCGCGTAGCGCTTGCCGACCACAAGGGCCTTGTCGTCCATCCAGCAGACGATCGCCTCAATGTTCTGACCTCTCGTGGGGATATTGTTTGGGCGACAGATCATGTCACCGCGCGAGACGTCGATGTCGTCGTCGAGAAGCACAGTGACGCTCATCGGCGGGAACGCCTCCGTGACCTCGCCTTCGGACGCTTCGATCTTCGCCACGCGTGAATGCGTCATCGACGGAAGGATGACCACTTCGTCGCCCTTGCGCAGGATACCGCTCGCAACTTGCCCGGCGTAGCCGCGGTAATCGTGGTGCGCGGCGTCGATGGGGCGCACGACCCACTGCACGGGGAGGCGGCAGTCGACGAAATTGCGGTCGGTGACGATGTGGACGTGCTCGAGGTGGTAGAGGAGCGGCGGCGCTTCGTACCAAGGCATATTCGCCGAGCGATCGACCACGTTATCCCCTTGGAGTGCCGAGATAGGGATGAACGTGACGTCCTTTATCTCGAGCTTCGCGGCGAACGCCGTGAATTCGTCCTTGATGAACTGGAACACCGGGCGCTCGAAGCCGACGAGGTCCATCTTGTTCACACACACGACGACGTGCGAGATCCCGAGGAGCGACGCGAGGAACGCGTGGCGTCGGGACTGCTCGACGACGCCCTGGCGCGCGTCGACGACGACAATCGCCAGGTCCGCCGTCGACGCACCCGTGACCATGTTCCGCGTGTAGCGCTCGTGACCCGGCGTATCCGCAACGATGAATTTTCGTCGTGTGGTAGCGAAGTAACGGTACGCGACGTCGATCGTGATCCCCTGCTCGCGCTCGGCGCGCAGGCCGTCAGTCAAAAGCGCCAGGTTCACATACGCATCGCCGCGGCGCTTGCTCGTGCTCTCGACGGCTGCGAGCTGATCTTCGAGGACCTGTTTTGAGTCGTAGAGGAGTCGGCCGATGAGAGTGCTCTTGCCGTCATCCACCGAGCCTGCGATCGCGATTCGAAGAAGGGCGGACTCCATCAGAAGTACCCTTCACGCTTTCGGTCTTCCATGGCCGCTTCGGTCGCCTGATCGTCGGCTCTCGTCTGCCCTCGCTCAGTAACCCGAGTCGCTACGATCTCCGCGATGACCTCTCTCATCGTAGTTGCCTTCGAGCGCACTGCGCCCGTGCACGTGGCGTCGCCGACCGTGCGGTAGCGAACCCACTCCCTGAATGCTATCTCCCCTGCGAGCCGCTCGAGAAACGGCACCACGGCGAGGAGCATCCCGTCACGGTGGAAGACTTCGCGCTCGTGCGCGAAGTAGAGTGCCGGCAGCTCGATTTTCTCCTTCTCGATGTAGGCCCATACGTCGAGCTCGGTCCAGTTCGAGATCGGGAAGACGCGCACGTGCTCGCCACGCCTTATGTGGCCGTTGTACAGTTTCCACAGCTCCGGCCGCTGGTTTTTCGGGTCCCACTGCCCCTGCTCGTCCCGGAACGAAAAAATGCGCTCCTTGGCGCGGGCGCGCTCCTCGTCGCGACGAGCGCCGCCGAACGCCGCGTCGAACTTGTGCTCTGCGAGAGCGTCGAGGAGCGTCACGGTCTGCAAGCGGTTTCGCGACGCGCGCAGGCCCGTTTCTTCGACCACGCGTCCTTTGTCGATCGACTGCTGGACCGACGCGACAATCAGACGCTCGCGCATCTTCTCGATGCACCGGTCACGGTATTCGATGACCTCCTCGAAGTTGTGCCCCGTGTCGATGTGCATGACCGGAAACGGAAACTTCGCCGGGCGGAAGGCCTTTTCCGCGATGCGCAAGAGAACGATCGAATCCTTCCCTCCCGAGAAAAGGAGAACCGGTCGTTCGAACTGCGCAGCGACTTCGCGCATGATGTAGACCGCCTCAGCCTCGAGTGTTGCGAGATGAGAAAGGGTGTAGTTCATCGAGTCCGAGCCTCTACGAGCCGGGAATGACAGGACATGCTCATCGAGCGAAAGACCTCTTTAAATGCGACACTGGACTCGCGACTCAAAGTTCGTATACAATCTCGCGCAAGTAATGAGTAGGCTGCAAGAAGAAACGTCGCTGGAGGCGAAACGCGAGCCCGGTGCGACCGGCTCCTTCTCTGTGGTTGCCGAGGTGCGTCGCGCGCGGCTCGGCGACGCCGTGCTGTCCGATGGAGAAGTACGATGGATGTAGCTCGACTACGAGCGCTATTGGATGGAGTGCGGGCGGGTCAAGTGAACGTCGAACGGGCGCTCTCGGAACTGCGCGACCTCCCTTTCGCCGATCTCGAGTACGCGGCGGTCGACCATCACAGAGCGCTGCGGCAGGGAGTGCCGGAAGTGATCCTCGGCCAAGGAAAAACCTCCGAGCAGATCGCCGGAGTGGCCCGAGAGCTCGTTCGTACCGGGCAAAACGTGCTCGTCACGCGCATCGACCCGGCCCAGGCCGCGCACCTCGCGAGCGAGTTCCCGCAGACCCGCTACGTCTCGCTCGCACGTGTCGCGACCATCGAGGTGCGCGCGATCACCCCGCTCCCGTGTGGGCCCGTGGTGTTGGTCAGTGCCGGAACCGCGGATCTACCCGTGGCCGAGGAGTGCGCCGAGACGATGCGCATGTTTGGCGTTCCCTTCGAGCGCCTCTACGACGTTGGAGTCGCCGGACTGCACCGTCTCTTGGCTCGCCGCGAGGTCTTCGACCGTGCGGCATTGGCCATCGTCGTGGCGGGTATGGAGGGAGCGCTCCCGAGCGTGGTGGGCGGCCTCGTGTCCATTCCCGTGATCGCCGTGCCCACCTCGGTGGGCTACGGAGTTGGTGTCGGTGGGCTGGCGGCCTTGGCGGGCATGCTCACGAGCTGCGCTGCCGGCGTCGCCGTTTGCAATATCGACAATGGGTTCGGCGCGGCGTTCGCTGCCCTGCGGATCCTGCAGTCCGCGCCACGGTACAGGCTCGAACCGCAGGGATCCGCGTGAAATGGGTTGCGTCGGCGAGGGCCCTTCGGTGGTGCTGATCGCCGGTACGGACACCGGCGTGGGCAAGACGTGGACCGGCTGTGCCCTGGCGCGGGCGCTGTGCCGAAGTGGCCACCGAGTCGTGGCCGTCAAGCCACTGGAGACTGGGTGTTCCGGGCCCCCCACGGAGGCGGAAGACGGGGTCGCGCTTGCTCGCGCGACGCGTCAGGCGGATCCAGTGCGAGCGCTGGTGCGACTTCGCGACCCCGTGGCGCCATCGGAAGCCGCCGACCGAGAGGGCAGGCGGATTGAATTCGATGAGCTCGTTCACCGCATTCGTGAGTATGCCGCATGCGCAGAGATGGTGTTGGTCGAAGGTGCCGGAGGCCTTTTTTCTCCCCTTACATGGGAGCGGAACGCTGTCGATCTGGCTCGCGCACTCGATGCCCGCATTCTGCTCGTCGCCGTGGATCAACTCGGGACGATCAGTCACACCTTGATGGCGTTGAAACTCCTGGAGCTGAACCAGGTGGAGCTCGTGGGTGTAGTCCTCACCGCCCCCGATGAACCGGACGCTTCGACCGGTTCGAACGCCGCCGCGATCGCTCGACTATCGGGCTGTTCCCGCATTCTATGCACGCCCCGCACCAACGACCCAGACACCAGCTCTCAATGCATGCAGGAGGTAACCCGTTGGCTGCATCTCGCCTAGGTCCAAAACCAAAGGAAGCAGCCGAGAGGCAAGCTGAGAAGGTGGCTCGAGCCGCCCAAAAACCGGAGCCATCTTGGACGTTTCTCACTAACCACGCCCATGTTCTACTTTGCATTGCCCGGGACCCCGAGGCACGGATGCGGGATGTTGCCAACCTCGTAGGCATCACCGAACGCGCTGTCCAACGGATCGTCGCCGACTTGGAAGATGCGGGATATGTCGTACGGACTCGCGACGGTCGTCGGAATCGATACAAGGTCCGTGTTCATCTTCGACTCCGGCATCCGATCGAGCAACATCGCCGTGTGTCCGCACTGATCGCTCTGGTGGGAGGGAGCGACCCCCCACCATGACCCAACCAGTATCCATGGCTCGCTCGGTTGACACCGGAAAACCCGAATTGCGAAGGGATGACTGAGTTCCAGGCGCGCTCCCGACCCGTCGCGCACTTATCGGAGTTCCTGAGCACGTACCGAAGCTACGTGTGGACAGTTGTGCTCTACGCAGCCGGCGTCGGACTGTTCGCACTGGCCACTCCGGTTGCAGTACAGGCGCTGGTCAATACAGCAGCATTCGGCACGCTGGTCCAACCGCTGGTGGTGCTGGTCGCGCTCCTGCTCCTCGGACTGGTCTTCGCGAGCGTGCTCAAGGCGCTCAAATCATGGGCTGTCGAGGTGCTGCAACGACGCCTCTTCGTGGATGTGGTAGCCCGCCTCGCGTACCAGCTCCCACGAATCGACGCCCGCAGTCCGGAACGTGGCGACGTTCGTCACCCAGTGCACGGCTTCTTCGAGCTGTTTTCAATACACAAGGCCGCGGCGTCCCTGCTGCTAGGTGGAGTAGACGCGGTGCTCACGGCCCTCGTCGGCATGTTGGTGTTGGCCTTCTATCATCCGATGCTGTTGGCCTTCGACGTGGCATTGATTTTCGCCATGCTCGTAATCGTGTTCGGCCTGGGCCGCCACGGCGTGTCCAGCGCCGTCGACGAGTCGACGGCCAAGTACGCGGTGGTGAGCTTTCTTTCGGAGGTCGAATCAACACCCTACGCCTTCCGCTCCGGCGCCGGCCGAGAGTACACGCAACAGCGTCTCGACGGGCTGTCTTCGACCTATCTCGGGGCACGAGCGCGCCACTTCCGCGTAGTGCTGCGCCAGTTCGTCGCGGCACTGGCGACTCAAGCGTTCGCCAGCGCTGCGCTACTCGGTCTCGGCGGCTATCTGGTCATCTCGCGCGAACTGACGCTCGGCCAGTTGGTCGCGGCAGAGCTGATTGTGACCACCGTGGTGAGTGCGCTGAGCGACCTCGGTAAGCATCTCGAGGCCTACTATGATCTCGTCGCCGGGGTCTACAAGCTCGACAAGCTGCTCGATCTTCCGGTGGAGAGCGAAGCGGAGGACCTTGGCGACGACGACGTAGCAGTCGGTCCGGCGCGCGTCGCGCTACGCGACCTGCACCTTTCTGCGGGAGCCCACTCCCTGCTCGATGGCGCGGAGCTGACGATCGAGCCCGGTGAGCGCGTTCTGTTGTCAGGGCCAGCAGGGAGTGGAAAGACCTCCCTGATCGAGCTGCTCTATGGGCTGCGCCGCACCCAGCGTGGTCGCGTCCTGCTTGACGGAACGGACATCCGCGAACTGGCGCGGCCCGCGCTTCGGGAGCGGGTTGCAGTCGTCCGCGGCAGCGAGATCGTTGCCGGCACCGTGATCGACAACGTCCGGCTCGGCCGGAGTCAGATCACGTCGGGTAAGGTCAGGGCGCTGCTAGAAGAGGTCGGACTTTCGGAAGAGCTCGGACGCTTGCCGAATGGCCTCGACACCGAGCTCGGACTTGGCGGCCCTCGACTTACAGACAGCCAAGCCTGGCGCTTGACCCTGGCTCGCGCACTCGCCTGCAGTCCAGGCCTGTTGGCGATCGATGCCGATCTCGCCTCGATCGATGCGAACAGTCTCGCCCATGTCATGAGCGCGATTGCACGGCCCGACGCGCCCTGGACCTTGTTGGTGGTGGGCGACGTACCCGACGCCCCTCGCCTCGGTATGCGCCGGATTCGGCTCGAAGGCGGCAGGTTCTATGAAGAGGGGTGCTCATGAAACGGGCTCGCCGGCACACCGTGCTGACCACGGCACACGCACTCGTCCCTGCGGCACTACGAACGCGGCGTGTGGCTCGTGCGATGGGTCTGTGTATCGTGGGCTTCCTGTTCCTCGCATCGATTTCCCCCTGGCAGCAGAGTGTGTCAGGCAAGGGCCGCGTGATCGCCTACGCACCGAATGAAAGGCGCCAGCCTCTCGATACACCCGTCAGCGGACGCGTGGTGCGCTGGTGGGTGCGCGAGGGCTCGGCGATCAAGCAGGGCGATCCGATCGTCGAGGTCATCGACAACGACCCCTTGCTGGTCGAGCGTCTCGCAGAAGAGCGCGAAGCAGTCTTGTCCAAGCTCGGCAGCTATACCGAACGCGCGCTCACGCTCGAGCAAACGATAGCGACGGCGGCAATCTCGCGTCGCAGTGAGATCACCGGTACGGGAGCCAAGCTTCGCGTAGCCAGAGAGAAATTGCGCTCGGCTGAGCAGAAGGTTGCGGCCGCCGAGGCTTCAGCGAAAACAGCAGCGCTCAACCTCGGTCGCGTCACCGCGCTCGCCGAGCGCGGTCTTTCCGCCAAGCGCGATCTAGAGCTCGCGCAACTCGCTGCCACCAAGGCGCATACCGAATGGGCAGGAACACAGGCTGACGTGATGGCAGCAATCGGCGACGTCGACGCGGCACGTGCTTCCGTGGAAAAGGCGCATGCCGAGGGCGATGGCAAAGTCCAGGAGGCTGAGGCGAAGATGCGTTCGGGACGCTCGGATGCGGCGGACGCACGCGGGGCGCTCGCTAAGCTCGAGATCACGCTCGCGCGTCAGGCCGGGCAATTGATCCGCGCCCCACGCGACGGGGTCGTGCTGAAGGTGCTCGCGGTGCAGGGAGGCGAACAGGTGAAGCAGGGCGACACGCTCGCGATTCTGGTACCCGACACGCGCGATCGCGCCGTCGAGCTCTGGGTCGATGGCAATGACGCGGCGATCGTCACCGAACAGCGACACGTTCGGCTTCAGTTCGAAGGCTGGCCTGCCGTGCAGTTCACGGGCTGGCCATCCATCGCGACAGGTACATTCGGCGGCGTGGTGTCGTTCATTGATGGGCACGACGACGGCAAGGGCAATTTTCGTATCGTCGTAGTGCCCGACCCAAATGATCGACCATGGCCTGAGCCGCGTTTCTTGCGGCAGGGCGTCCGAACCAACGGCTGGGTTCTTCTGGAACAGGTCAAGCTCGGCTTTGAGCTCTGGCGCCTCTTCAATGGATTTCCGCCGGTTCTCGAAAGCAAGGAGAAGAACTGATGCGCAGACCTTGGCCTGTATCTGTTTTCGCCTTGCTCGCCCTGTTGTCGGGATGGGGTGGCGAGGTCGCTCGCGCCGACTCCGAAGGCGAGCTCGCCCTTCATCACCTTCTCACCTCCGTCGAAACCTACCACCCATTGCTGCTTTCCGAACGCGCCTCTGTCGATTCTGCCGAGGGTGAGCTGCTGGCGGCGCGAGGGGAGTTCGATACCGTGTTGAGTGTGCAGGGGCGTGTCGTGCCGACGGGTTACTACGGCCCCAAGCGCTTGGATGTGCTGGTCGAGCAGCCCACCTCGGTGCTCGGCGCTTCGCTCTACGCGGGCTACCGCCTAACGATGGGCAAGGTCGCTCCCTACTACGGCGAGCAGCGCACACTCGACGGCGGCGAGCTTCGCACAGGGGTGCGAGTCCCGCTCTTGCAGGACCGAGCCATCGACGCACGCCGAGCAGGCCGTGAAAGCGCACGCACCCAACTCGCAGTGAGTGAAAGTGGATACGACAAGCTCATCCTCGACCTGGAACGCGACGCTGCCCAGGCCTACTACGCTTGGATTGCGGCAGGCCAGCGCCTCGCAGTTGTGGCCAAGCTGGTCGCGTTGGCGGAGCTGCGGGACGGGCAGATCGCGCAGAAGGTCGAGCTGGGCGCTCTTCCACCTATCGAGCAGCTCGACAACCTGCGAACGATTCTAGAGCGAAAGCGCCAGCGGGTGGTGGCCGAGCGGACATTCGAGAAAGCGGCGATCGACCTCTCCCTGTTCTTGCGAACCAATGACGGCTCGTCGCGTGTGCCGCGGGCGACCGAGCTACCTCGAGAGAGGGCGCTTCCCGACGCGGAGCCAGGCACGAAGAGGGACGCCCTCGAGCGTGCGGTGGCGGGGCGCCCCGATCTTGCCCAGCAACGTGCGTTGATCAGCGCCGCGCGCATTGAACGTGACCTGGCCGCAAATCGGGTTTCACCACGCCTGGACGCTTTCGGCGAAGTTTCAAAGGATCTCGGCGCAGGTCCCAACGACATCGCTCACACGCTCCGTCCAACCGTGGTCGAAGTCGGAGTCATGCTGTCAGTTCCCGTCTGGTTGCGCAAAGCACGCGGCAAGCGCGATGCAGCCGAGGCCAAGCTACGGGCCAGCGAGCAGAAGGCTACGTTTGTGGCAGACAAGGTACGCGCGGAAGTCCTGGACGCATGGTCGCAACTCGGCGCCGCACGCGAACGCGTCGAAGTCGCGCGTGAGGCAGCAGACGTCGCCGGCCGCGTCGCCGATGGGGAGCGCGAGCGCTTCGAGCTCGGTGAAGCCACCGTCTTGTTCGTCAATTTGCGCGAGCAGACGGCAGTCGATGCACAGATCGCTCTGATCGATTCACGCTTTGAGGTCCACTTCGCTCATGCGCGCTTGCAGCTCGCAATGGGGGAACGCTTGCCAAAGTGAGCCGAGCCCAAACGTCGTTCAAGGCGGCCATGGCCACGGCTACCACGCGCTCGCCTCGATCCTTATTGGAAGAGCCGCTATGCCGACCTCCGGGCGTCCGGGCGCCCTCCGTGGCGTCGAAGGGAACGCTGCCCGCCACGCGCGGAACGTCTTGCGCCTCCGGTTGTTAGGGGGCTCTTGGACGGGGATGATTCTTCGGCCCGAACCGGGAAAGACATGCTCACCGAAGACCCCTTCAAAGGCGACGCTGGACTCACGACTCGATATTCGTATATTACCTCGCGCAGGTATTGAGCAGTTCGCTACAAGAAAAGGGTAATGGGAAAGCCAGTGCAAGATGACGCGTGAAGGGGAAGGACCTCTGCTGGCCAACAGCATCATCGCAAGGAGCTTTCGACCAGAGGCGCTCGATCCACCTTGGCGCACCAGGGAAAACACCTGTGCGGATCCGGTACACCCGAACTGGGTGGTAGACGCGCTGCGAGCAGCAGGATGAGACGGCCATCTCTTTCGTCGATGGCGTTGCCTCGCGGCAGTCATATTGAGGCGAGACTTACGTCAGCGGCATGCGTTTCCCCGTGCGGAGAAGGCAATACCCAATGAGCTTACCAGCGCTCCTTGTTCTCGAGGACGGCACAGTGTTCTCGGGCATTTCGATCGGCGCGCCTGGCTTGTCCGTCGGCGAGGTGGTGTTCAACACCGCCATCACCGGCTACCAGGAAATCCTGACCGACCCCTCCTACGCGCGGCAGATCGTCACCCTGACCTATCCGCACGTCGGCAACACCGGTTGCACCGATCAGGACGACGAGTCGGCGCGCGTGGCCGCCGGCCTGATTGTGCGCGAGGTGCCGCGCCGGCCCAGCAATTGGCGTAGCCAGATCGCGCTGCCGGACTGGCTCAAAGCGCGTAGCGTGGTCGCGATCGCCGACGTTGACACCCGCAAGCTCACCCGCTTGCTGCGCGACCGCGGTGCGCAGAGCGGCGCGCTGTGGGCGCCGGCGAGCGCTGACGATTCACCCGATATCGACGATATTTTGGAATCCGCGCGCGCGTTTCCGGGCCTGAAGGGCCTGGACCTGGCCAAGGAGATCTGCACCCGCGTCCGCTACGTCTGGACCGAGGGTCAGCTCGACCTCGACCGTAACGCTGTCGTGCGCTCCGAGCCGAGGTTCCACGTCGTCGCCTACGACTTCGGGGTCAAGCGCAATATCCTGCGCATGCTGGTGGAGCGTGGCTGCAAGGTCACGGTGGTGCCGGCCCAGACGCCGGCCGCCGAGGTGCTCGCGATGACACCCGACGGTGTGTTCCTGTCCAACGGCCCTGGCGATCCTGCCCCGTGCGTCTACGCCATCACCGCCATCCGCGAGTTGATTGCCACGCGGATCCCGGTCTTCGGGATCTGCCTAGGCCACCAGCTGTTGGCGCTGGCGAGGGGGGCCCAAACCCTCAAGATGAAGTTCGGTCACCACGGCGCCAACCACCCGGTGCAGGACCTCGACAGCGGCCGGGTGATGATCACTTCGCAGAACCACGGCTTCGCGGTGGATGAAGGCAGCTTGCCAACCAACGTTCGCGTCACCCATCGGTCGCTGTTCGACGGATCCATCCAGGGCATCGCACTGACCGACGCTCCGGCGTTCAGCTTCCAGGGTCACCCCGAAGCCGCGCCTGGCCCTCATGACGTCTCGCACCTTTTCGACCGCTTCGTTGCGCTGATGGAAAAGAACTAACATGCCCAAGCGCACCGACATTCAGAGCATCATGATCCTCGGCGCCGGTCCTATCGTCATCGGCCAGGCCTGCGAGTTCGACTATTCCGGCACTCAGGCCTGCAAGGCGCTTCGCGATGAAGGGTACCGGGTGATCTTGGTCAACTCGAACCCGGCCACAATCATGACCGATCCCGAGATGGCGGACGCCGTCTACATCGAGCCTATCAACCCGGCCACGGTCGAGCGCATTATCGCCAAGGAAAGGCCCGATGCCCTGCTGCCGACCATGGGGGGCCAGACCGCGCTCAACTGCGCGTTGGATATGGCCGACGCTGGCGTGCTGGAAAAATACGGCGTCGAGCTGATCGGCGCCTCTCGCGAAGCCATCCGCATGGCCGAGGACCGCGAGTTGTTCCGCGTGGCGATGAAGGAGATCGGGCTGGAATGCCCCAAGGGCGCTATCGCAGAAT
This sequence comes from Deltaproteobacteria bacterium, assembly GCA_043780025.1. Classification (GTDB taxonomy): domain Bacteria; phylum Myxococcota_A; class Polyangia; order Polyangiales; family Polyangiaceae; genus SZUA-265. Next base: position 4,075 of record JAYWEH010000514.1, on the reverse strand, counting down.
CGCTGGAACGAGCCCTGCAAATCCAGGCCACCGTCGGCTATCCGACTGTGGTCCGCCCCAGCTTCACTCTCGGCGGTAGCGGTGGTGGCATCGCCTACAATCGCGACGAGCTCATCGCGATAGTCAAGCGCGGCCTCGACCTCTCGCCAGTGGGCGAGGTGTTGGTCGAGGAGTCGGTGCTGGGCTGGAAGGAGTTCGAGATGGAGGTGGTCCGCGACAGCGCGGACAACTGCATCATCGTCTGCGCGATCGAGAACGTCGATCCAATGGGTGTACACACGGGCGATTCGATCACCGTGGCTCCGGCACAGACGCTCACCGACAAGGAATACCAGCGCCTGCGCGACGCCTCGATCGCGGTCTTGCGCAAGATTGGCGTCGATACCGGTGGCTCCAACGTGCAGTTCGGCATCAACGCCCAGGACGGCCGCGTAGTGGTGATCGAGATGAACCCTCGCGTTTCGCGCTCCTCTGCGCTCGCTTCCAAGGCCACCGGCTTTCCGATCGCAAAGATCGCCGCCAAGCTGGCGGTCGGCTACACGCTGGACGAGCTGCGCAACGACATCACCGGCGGCGCCACGCCGGCCTCGTTCGAACCGACCATCGACTACGTGGTCACCAAGATCCCGCGTTTTGCTTTCGAGAAGTTCCCGGCGGCGGATGCGCGCCTCACCACGCAGATGAAGTCGGTAGGCGAGGTGATGGCGATCGGTCGCAGCTTCCAGGAATCGCTGCAGAAGGCGCTGCGCGGCCTCGAAATCGGTAAGGTCGGCTTCGATCCCACAGGCGACGCCAGCCTCGGCGAAGAAGGCCTGCGGCGCATTCGCCGCGAGCTGAAGGAGCCGAGGGCCGAGCGCCTATTTCACGTGGCGGAGGCGTTCCGCGCGGGCCTTTCCGTGGAAGAAGTGCACGAGCTCAGTTTCATCGATCCCTGGTTCCTCGACCAGATCGAGGAGTTGATCGCCATCGAAAAGGAAGTCCACGTGGCGAGTGTGGCCGGACTCGACGCCTTCCGCCTGCGCCGGCTCAAGCGCAAGGGTTTCTCCGACCTGCGTCTGGCACAGCTCACCGGCACCGATGAGTCGGCGATCCGCGCCTTGCGCCACGCACTTCAGGTGCGGCCGGTCTACAAGCGGGTCGACAGCTGTGGCGCCGAATTCGCCACGCAGACTGCCTATCTGTACTCGACCTATGAGGACGAGTGCGAGGCGGCGCCGACCGGGCGCGACAAGATCATGGTGCTGGGTGGTGGCCCCAATCGCATCGGCCAGGGCATCGAGTTCGACTATTGCTGCGTGCACGCCGCGCTCGCCCTGCGCGATGACGGCTACGAGACCATCATGGTCAACTGCAATCCGGAGACCGTGTCGACCGACTACGACATTTCCGATCGCCTGTACTTCGAGCCGCTGACCCTGGAAGACATTCTGGAGATCGTCGATCTGGAAAAGCCCAAGGGCGTGATCGTGCAGTACGGCGGCCAGACTCCGCTCAAGCTGGCGCGCGCGCTCGAGGCCGCCGGAGTGCCGATCATCGGTACTTCGCCCGAGTCCATCGACCTGGCCGAGGACCGCGAGCGGTTCCAGAAACTGGTCGAGGAGCTGGGCTTGACCCAGCCGCCCAACCGCGCCGCCCGCAACGGCGAGCAGGCCATCGCATTGGCCAATGAGATCGGCTACCCGCTGGTGGTGCGCCCGAGCTATGTCCTCGGCGGCCGGGCGATGGAGGTGGTGTATTCGGACGCCGACCTGTCGCGCTACATCCGTGAAGCGGTGCAGGTGTCCGATGATTCGCCGGTGTTGCTGGACCGCTTCCTAGACCACGCGGTGGAAGTTGATGTCGACATCGTTGCCGACCAGGACGGCAACGTGTTGGTCGGCGGCATCATGGAGCACATCGAGGAGGCCGGCGTGCATTCGGGTGACTCCTCCTGCTCGCTGCCGCCGTACTCGTTGTCACTAGAGATCCAGGACCGCTTGCGCACGCAGGTTGCTCAGCTGGCCAAGGCGCTGAAGGTGGTCGGCCTGATGAACACCCAGTTCGCCATCCAAGACGACACGATCTATGTGCTGGAAGTCAATCCTCGTGCCTCGCGCACCGTGCCGTTCGTGTCCAAGGCCATCGGTGTGCCGCTGGCGAAGATCGGGGCGCGCTGCATGGCTGGTAAGACATTGGCCGAGCAGGGCGCGACCCGCGAGATCGTGCCGGGATACTACTCGGTCAAGGAAGCAATTTTCCCGTTCGCCAAGTTCCAGAACGTCGACCCGATCCTCGGGCCGGAAATGCGCTCCACTGGCGAGGCGATGGGCGTAGGCCGAACCTTCGTCGAGGCGTTCGCCCGGGCCCAGGAGGCCGCCAACATCAAGGCGCCGATGCGGGGCAAGGCCTTCATCTCCGTCCGGGATCCGGACAAGGCGCGCATGCTGCCCGTGGCTCACGACCTGCTCGAACGTGAGTTTACCTTGGTGGCCACCGCGGGCACCGCACGCTTCCTTCACGAGAAGGGCCTGCCCTGCGAGCAGATCAACAAGGTGATGGAGGGAAGCCCACACATCGTCGATTTGATCAAGAACGGAGGGATCACCTATATCGTCAATACCACTGAAGGCAGGCAGGCCATCGCCGACTCGTTTTCGATCAGGCGCGAAGCCCTGCAGCATCGGGTGACCTATTCGACCACCATTCCGGGCGCGCGCGCTTTGATCCGCTCAATCGACTCCCGGGGCAGTCCGCGCGTCTGGTCTCTCCAAGAGCTGCATAGGGAACTTCACGGATGAGACAGAGCTTGCGGCCATTGGCATCCTCATCATTTTGAAGCGCCGCCGCACGCCCTTGGCTATGACCTAGACACTTCGTTTATTCCGAACTATCCAGCTCAGTTTACCTGGCTATCGAAGTATCTGAAGAAGCCGTATGACTCTGTGCGATGCAGAAACTCATCCAAGGCATTCACGAATTCCAGCGCAGTATCTTCCGCCCTCAGCGCGAGCTGTTCGAGAGCCTTGCGGCTGGGCAAAGCCCCGAAACGCTGTTTATCACCTGTTCGGATTCGCGCATCAATCCGAACTTGATCACCCAGACAGAGCCGGGTGAGTTATTCATCATCCGCAACGCCGGCAACATCGTGCCGCCCCATGGCCCACACGTCGGGGGTGAAGCCGCCACGATCGAATACGCCATTGCGGCGCTCAAGGTCAAAGACATCATCATCTGCGGTCACACACACTGTGGCGCCATGAAAGCGGTCGTCCATCCACACGACCTCGAAGGGCTGCCCGGGGTTGCGACCTGGCTCGGACATGCCGAGGCGACGCGACAGATCATTGGCGAGCACTACCGACACCTCGAGGGCAACGCGCTCGTCACCGCGACGGTTCAGGAGAACGTGCTCGTACAGCTGGAACACTTGCGGACACTGCCGACGGTCGCAGCCAAGTTAGCAGGGGGCACGCTGCGCCTGCACGGTTGGGTCTACAAGATCGAAACCGGTGAAGTGTTCGGGTTCGACCCGGAGCAGCGGCAGTTTTTGCCCGTCGCCGAGGCGCGTTTGCCCGCTGCCGCGTTACCTCACAACCACTTCCGCTCGATCTGAGCGCTGCCCGTTGTCATTAAAATGCGAGGACGTGAGATGAAATCCGCGATGTGGGCGAGACTGAAGCTGTTCCTGACTCCCTTCGACGTCCGGTACGAGGATATGCGGAAGGGCAACTGGCCGCTCGTCGCCTGGCGCGACGTGAGCGCCGGGTTGATCGTGGCCATGATGGCGATCCCGATGGCGATGGGCTTTGCCATCGCTTCCGGTCTGCGCCCGGAGCATGGCATCTTGGCTGGCGCCGTTGCCGGGCTGGTGGGAGCGCTGTTTGGCGGCTCGAAGTACAATGTGTACGGACCCGTGGCGGCGCTGATTCCGATGATCGCTGGCGTCATGGCGGCCTATCGGACCCCGGCTGATGCCTACGCGGGCCACGCCTTCTTGGTGCTGATCTGTTTGTGTTCCGGCCCCATGCTCATGCTGCTCGGCCTGTTCGGCTGGGGCAAACTTGGAAATCTGGTCCCGCACTCGGTGGTGGTCGGC
>JAYWEH010000513.1:0-8427 GCA_043780025.1 Deltaproteobacteria bacterium | reverse complement strand
GTCGAACTCGCCCCGGTAACCGTAGCCGTGCAGCGGTGAAAAAAACTGACTCATCAAGAGCGCGCAATCGCTACCCGCGGCCAGCGCAAACGGGATTGAAAGCGCACCGAGGCGCCGGGCCATGTCCGCGTCGAGCACTTCGCGCGGGGGAGTGAGCGTGTTGTCGATGTCGAAGACGACCGCGGCTTTCATGGCAGGGTCCGAAAGCATGGCATCTCCGGGTGCCAGAGCTCAAAGAAATCTGCCAGACTGAGGGCACAATCGTGCCCCGATCTTGCTCGTCCAGAGCCCTTCGGACCCTCGTCGCCACACCTGCGGCAAAGCCGCGCCGTCTACTCGCGGCAGAGCCGCCCTACCCCCGCCGTGGCGCGCCCCGCTAAGGTTCGGCTCGACCGCCTGCTCGTAGAGCGGGGCCTCGCCCCCACGCGCAGCGTCGCCACCGGGTGCATCCTGGCCGGACGCGTGTTTTCAGGCGAGCAGCGGCTGGACAAGCCGGGCCTGGCCCTGGCCGTCGACACGCCGCTCAGCGTGCGCGAACTGCCTCGGTACGTCTCGCGCGGTGGCCAGAAGCTGGAAGGCGCTCTGCTCGATTTGTCGGTCGAGGTGACGGGCCTCACCTGCCTCGACATCGGCGCCTCCACTGGCGGCTTCACCGATTGCCTGCTCCAACACGGCGCCGCCAGGGTCTACGCGGTCGACGTGGGGCGCGGCCAGCTCGCCCACAGGCTCACCCTCGACGCGCGCGTGATCAACCGCGAAGGCGTCAACGCCCGCCGCCTCACCCGAGAGGACTTCCCGGACCCCATCGATCTCGTCGTGCTGGACGCTTCCTTTATCGGGTTATCCAAACTGATCGGCGCAGTCGCCGCCGTATTGCCCGTGCGAGGCCGTTTGCTCGCCATGATCAAACCCCAATTCGAAGCGGGGCCGGAGCTCGCCACGCGCTATCGCGGTGTGATCAAGGATGAAACCTTGCGCCAGCAGATCATCGGCGACGTCATCGCAGGCGTCGCCCGCTCCGGTTTCGAGGTCCTCGGCAGCCGCGATTCCCGGTTGGCGGGGCCCAAAGGCAACCTCGAGCACTTCGTCCTGGCCGAGCGAAGCTCGGGTGTCGTTCCACCTTCTGAGCCGCCCCCCGAGGCGACACATGCCTAAAACCAGCGCAGGTCTGCTGATGATTGATCGCCAGCGCCGGGTGCTATTGGTGCATCCCGGCGGCCCCTTCTTCAAACGCCGCGACGCGGGCGTGTGGAGCATTCCCAAGGGGCTGGGTGAACCCGGTGAAGAACTCGAAGCCACGGCCCGCCGCGAGTTCAAGGAGGAACTCGGCTTCGACCCGGGTGACGTCCCGTTGTTCTCGCTCGGAGCAATCAAGCAAGGCAGCGGCAAGATTGTGCATGCCTGGGCTTTCATCGGGGAATGGAACCCGAGCCGCATCATCAGCAGCCACTTCGAAATCGAATGGCCGCCGGGATCCGGCAAGCTGCAGAGCTTCCCCGAAGTCGACCGGGCCGAGTTCTTCGATGCAGCCGCCGCCGAAGAGAAGATAATCGTCGCGCAGCGTCCACTCCTCGCCAGAGCAATGGCGTGGCTTCAAGGCGCCTAGTACGGCAGCTCTGACGCGCGGCGGCGATTGCGCGCTTACTCTGCGTCTTTTAGCGAACCGGAGCTGGCCACGCCCGGCGACGAAACATCTTCGCCAGACGCTTCGGCGCGATCGACGTCGAGCAGCAACACGAACACGCCGGGCAAGCTGATCACCAGCGCGAAGGTGCCGTAGACCACCGACACTGCGACACCCGTGCTCTCGCCCATGCCTGCGCCGGCGAACAAGAGCGCGCTCGCCCCTTCACGGATGCCCCAACCGCCGAAAAAACTCGGGATGGAGGACGCCACCATGATCAATGGCCCGAGCCAGAGTAGCTGCAATAGCGGCAACTCCACACCGATCGCGCGCGCCGCGATCCACAGCTGCAGCAGCAAACACCCGACCAGCGCAAAGGAGGGCGGCAAGTGCGTCGCCGCGCTCTTCGGGGCCAGGAGAAATCGAACCGAGCGACGCAGGAGCCCCTGCGCCCGCTGAGTGCGAGCGGTGATCCATGGCAGGCGCGTACTGACCAGCCACAAGCCGACCAGAACCGCGATGCATGCCAGCGTGGCCTCGACCACGGACACGCCGTCCACGAGGCCCGCCGAAATGGTCAGCGGCGCGATCGCGACGATGATCAACCAGAGCCCGAGCTGCCCGGACAAGCGATCGAGCGCCAGGGCCTCGAAGACCTTCGAGAGCCCGGCCCCATTGGAGTCTTTCGAATGACGCAGCCCGCGCAACCCGTCCCCCGCAACACCGGTAGGGAGCACCTGGTTGCCGAGTAACGACAATGCATACTCCGACGTCGCTTTGCGCCAGCAGAGCGGCAGCCCGAGCGCCGTTGCGATGCGTGACCAGCGCCAACCCAACAGAGCGAGCTGCACCAAGCCGAGAACAAACGCGAGCCCCAGCCAGCGCAGGTCGACCGTCGCGAGCTGCCGCAGGACCTTCCGCGAGTCCACCAGCGCCAGGCTGGCCACCATCAACACAGCGCTCAGCACGAGGCTGGTCCAACCCAGACTCGAGCGCCTCGGCGTGATGGGCGGTGGACTAGAATCGGTCGATTGGAGCGCCGCCGTCATGAAAGATCAGAGCCGGGTTAAGCGAAAATAAGGGTCCCAAGCAGGCGGGAACGTAGCTTCAAACTGCCTCGAGATCGAGCCCAAGGCCAATTTAGGCCGAATTGGGACGATCCGCCCATTGGCCGACGCCGGGCGCCAGGCCTTCAGCGGATGCCCTCACGCGGAGCGGCAAAAGGCCTCAGCCGACCGGCAACAATCGGCCCTCGTGGAACACCCGCACGTTCAAACCGCGCATCGACGCAGCGAAGGCGCGCGTGGCTTCTATTTTCGACAGGATCGGAGCGCCACGGGGGTTCAGCGACGTGTTGATGGAGAGGGGGCAACCCGTGGCCTGGCCAATGCGCTGGAGCAGCCGGTGCAGGAATGGATCTTCAGCGCGGTCGATGGTTTGCAGGCGCGCGGAATCGTCATAGTGGCAGATGCCCGGCGCGAGCAGGCGCGATTTCTCGGTGACCTTGGCGGCGTACAGCATGTACTTCGACTCGCCTTGCCACTCGAACCAATCGGAGGCGCTTTCGGACGGGACCAGGGGCGCGAGCGGGCGATAGAACTCGCGCTGCTTGATCACGTGATTGATCAGATCGAAGTTCTTGCGCGTGGGTAGTGCCAGGATGCTGCGATGACCGAGCGCGCGCGGGCCGATCTCGCTCTGGCCACGGTGCAGGAACACGATGCCGCCGCTGCCGAGGACTGACACGAGCTCGTCGCTCGCTTCGTCGGCGCCGAGCTCACGCTCGTCGATGCGGTCGCTGTAGCCGAGGAACGGCATGTCCGCGGTGACGAAAAGGTTGGCTCGCTCGTAGCAGTAGTAAAGCAGCGCCCCGAGCGACTGGCCCGTGTCGTCGCAGCAGGGTGGAACGAGCAGCTGGCGCTTCGGCGCGAGCAGCTGCTTGACGCGCGCGTTGGCGACGATGTTGAGCGTCGCACCGCCTGCCAACATCACAGTCGGCGCGTCTTTCGGCAACGCGGCGACGCTTTCGACACGCAGATCTTCGAACAGGCGCTGCGTGGAAGCAGCGAGATCGAAGGCGGTGCGGCTGTTCAGATAGTTGTCGACCGGATAGTGACGGCGCAGTGCCGCAAAAGCCTCGTCGTGACGCAGGTCGTGGAACATCGGCAGATGATCGCGGATGAACGTCATCATCTCCGGGCGGGGCTCGCCGAGCGAGGCGAGCGCCATCAGCTTGCCCTCGCTCATCATGCGGCCGTACAGGTAGCGCGACACCACATCGTAGAAGCGCGAAGAGAACGCCTGGTGGATGGGTTGGCTGGGCAGCGCTTCGATGCGGTTATTGCGGCAGCGGTAGACGAAGTGCGTGTGGCCGAAGTCACCGCCGCCGTCACACACGTCGATGGCAATGTCATCAGCGCGAAACGGTGCGCCCTGGCGCGCTTGGCCGACAAACGCGTGCGCCATCGCCGCGTGGGCGAGGTGATGATTGAGCACGGGCACGTCGAACTTGCGGCCCGCGATTTCGACCTGGCCTTCGATGAGCCACTCCACGTCCCGCTGATTTTCGGGCAGGTGCTCGTTCAGATAGGCCGTGCAAGCGACGCCTTCGACGTCCTTGATGCTGATATTGCAATGCCGGAGCGCAACGTCGATCAGCGTTTCCATCTCGCGCTTGTCGCAGCGCTTCTTCTTTTCGCCATAAAAACGCTCGGCTTCGAGCACCAAAAGCACTCGATTTTCGTCGGCGATGCTCACCGAGGAATCGTGCATGTTGTAAGAGAAGGCTAGGAAATATCGCATCGAAAGGCCCGTGTAGCACAACACGGAACTCTTCGCAGAGACTGAGCCGCGTGCATCCAGAAGCACCGCAGGACCATGGGCCGAAGGCCTCGCGTGGCCAGTATTGTTGGCGAAAACGCGGGTTCGCTCAGGCTCGGTTCGGCGGCGCGGGGAAGTAGCACTGATAAAACGAGCGCACGAAGGAGATGCTCACGAGCACGGTTCCGAGGCCCGCCACCGCCGCGCCCCAAGTGCCGGGAACCAAGAGCGCGAGCACGAACGAGCTCAAGAGGCTCGCATAGGAAACCCGGCCAAACAGCGTGCGCGGTGCCTCGATCGGGCTTGGGACGATCAAGCGCGCCAAGACGTAGAAGTAACGCCAGAGCCCCGCGATCAGCACCCACGGGCCCGTGATGCCCCGGGCGAGCAGCACCATCGCCATCGCGAGCACGAACAACCCGTCCGTCTCCACGTCGTAGCGCGCGCCAAAATCACTGCTCAATCCGAGCCGGCGAGCGAGCCACCCATCCACACCATCGAGGATCAAGATCGAGAGCGCCACACCGGCGAGCGCGGGATTGGACAAGAGACCATGCGCGGCGAGCAGCGCGAGCGACATCGTGAGCCGAACGCTGGTCAGCAGATTGGCAGCCCCGAACGCCCCATTCGGTGTCCAGCGACCTCGATATTGCACGAGGAGGATCGCGAACGAGCACAGGGCCACCGACGCCAACACCACCGGCGATTTGACACCGACGGCCACGGCCGTGGCGATCACGACGGCGAGCGTATGGGCGTCACCCCAGGCGGGACGCGAGACGGAACGAGCGCGATTGCTGGCGGTATCAAACATTGCAGAACGGGAGACGGGCCGCTGCCACGCCTCGACAAAAGAGTAGGCTAAGACCGAACCCCAGCGTCTCACAGGGGTCCGCGGTCGTCCACTCTCACTCGTTCGTTTGCAGGGCTTCCCTGGCCATACGCCCCGCGATTTGCCAGTTCGGCAGCGAGTTTTGGCGCTGCCAACACGCCTCAGCCATGGCAAGGCGCGCCGGTTCGTCGTCGATCAAGCGATTCAGGTGAACGGATAGCCTAGTTTTGTCCCCGATTGGGGCGATCAGCCCCTCTTGGCCGTGTTCCACCATGTGGCGAGCAGCACCCGCGGCATAGGCAACGGCCGGTACGCTGGCGGCCATGGCTTCGAGCAACACGAGCGGGTGATTCTCGTCGTAGCTCGGCATGACCAGAAGATCCGAACCTCGCACGAGGCGTTGCACCTCCGCGGGCAATTGCTGCCCGAGCAACTCGACATCGCTGAGCACCCGAACGCGGCTCCTCAGCTCTCGCGCATAGTCGAGGTCGGCGTCCAGGCTACCCACCACGGTCCAGCGAACGTCAGCGGAAGCGCGGGCCGCCAAAATTTCCGCGACATCCAGGAAGCCCTTGCGGGGCGTGACCGACCCCACTGAGACAACACGACAAAGGCCGCGCCGGCGCCGGGGCGGAGCTCGCCAGCCGTCGTCAATTCCCGGCTCAGCGATGATGATTCTCGTGCTGGAACCAGCGAGCAAGTCCGCATAGTGCCGGCCCGGCACCACGACGACATCGAGTTGCTCGATAGCGTTCAGCTCGAACTCCGAGGGCCGGAGCCTTGGCTCCCGGCCGTTCTCGGTGGCCTCGATCATCGATGGGAACGAGTGCAACATCAGCCCCACGCGGCGCCCGCGCGCGCGCAACGCGAAGAATGCCGACGCACGTTGCTCCGTGAGCCAGATGCTGTCCATCAACACCAGGCCCTCCGCCGGCCAACGCTCAGTGCTGCCTTCCAGAGCATCGGGTTGCACGTCGACGAGCTCCCACACGCCTTGCGCGGCCATCAGCGCGTTGTATAGAAATCCACCCGAGATGCGCCCCGAGGCGGCGGGTTGGACGAGCGAGACTCGATACATGCCCGGCTTCTAGCAGGCGGCCCGCTCGCGCCGCCAGCGCCACCCCGAGAAGCCACCCCGAGAAGCCATCCCAGCTCAGCCGCCGCGGATCGTATGGTGCCAGAGCCCGCTGCTGGGCTAAGCTCCGGCTCGATTGGCGAGCGAACCATCCATCCCGAGCGATCTGTTGGAGCAGCTGCGGAGCGCCCGGCGCGTGGTTGCATTCACCGGCTCGGGCATCTCGGCGGAGAGCGGCGTACCGACGTTCCGCGAGGCTCAGACGGGTTTATGGGCGCAGTTCCGACCTGAGGAGCTGGCGACACCCGAGGCGTTTCGGCAAGATCCGGCGCGCGTCTGGAGCTGGTACGAATGGCGCCGCGAGCTGTGTCGGAAGGCGGAGCCGAACGCGGGCCACCATGCTCTGGTGGAGCTCGAACGGCGCGTGCCACAATTTTGCCTGGTCACGCAGAACGTCGATGGCCTGCACCAACGCGCCGGCAGCCGCAATGTCATCGAGCTGCACGGCAGCATCCTCGCCACCAAGTGTTTTGACGACGACGAGCCGGTCGAGAGCTGGGAAACGACGAGCGAGCTGCCGCCGCGTTGCCCGCGCTGCGGCGGTCGCTTGCGCCCCAACGTGGTCTGGTTCAATGAGCAGCTGCCGCTCGCAGCGTTCGCAGAAGCCCGCGCCGAAAGCGAGCGCGCCGACGTGTTCCTGTGTATCGGGACGTCTGGGTTGGTGGACCCCGCAGCGTCATTGCCGCGGCTGGCCCGGGCCTCGGGCGCGGTCCTCGTGGAGCTGAATCCGAGCGCGACGCCGCTCAGTGACCACGCGACGCACTTGCTACGGGGTACGGCGGCACAGCTGCTGCCTCGCTTGAACGAAGCACTGGGAGGTTCGAAATGAGCGCCGCAGAAGAGAAGGTCCAAATCGGCGTGATCGGCCTCGGCAACATGGGCCGCCTCCACGCGCAGGAGCTCGCGAAGGGCGGCATTCCCCGCGCGGAGCTCAGCGCCGTGTGCGACATGAGCGCGGAGGCGTGCTCCGCTTTCGGGGTGCGCGGCTTTGCGGATAGCTCGTCCCTCATCAACTCGGGGCTCGTGGACGCGGTGATCGTCGCCACACCCCACTACGACCATACCCCGATCAGCGTCGAAGCGCTGGGCCGCGGCCTGCATGTATTGTGTGAAAAGCCGCTCGCCGTGCACAAGGCCGATTGCGAGCTCATGCTGGAGGCCCACCGCCGGCGGCCCAACCCCGAGCAGCTGTTCGCCGAGATGTTCAACCAGCGCACCGATCCGCGCTATCGGAAGCTGCGCGAGCTCGTGCAAGGCGGCGAGCTCGGGCAGGTGCAGCGCATCAACTGGATCATCACGGACTGGTTTCGGCCGCACGCTTATTACCGTTCGAGCGAGTGGCGCGCCAGCTGGCGCGGTGAAGGCGGCGGCGTGCTGCTCAACCAGTGCCCGCACAACCTCGACCTGTGGCAATGGATCTTCGGGTTGCCGCAACGCTTGCGCGCCTTCTGCAGCTTCGGACGTTTCCACGACATCGAGGTCGAGGACGAAGTGACCGCCTTCCTCGAATACGACAACGGCGCGACCGGGGTGTTCATCGCTGGCACCGGGGAAGCACCCGGCACCAATCGCCTGGAGGTCGCGGGCGATCGAGGCAAGATCGTGATCGAGGGCGGCACCTTCAGCTTCGCTCGCAACGAGCAGCTCGCGAGCGAGTTCAGCCGCACCGCGCTCGAACCCTTTTCGGCTCCAGCCGTCTGGAACGTGCAGATCCCGCTGCCCGCAGGCGCCCCGCAACACGCGCTGATCCTGAAGAACTTCGTCGAAGCGATCCTGGACGGCGTGCCGTTGATCGCCCCCGCGACCGAAGGCATCCACAGCGTGGAGCTCGCCAACGCGATGATCTACTCGGGCTTGCGCGGCGAAACCGTGACACTACCGCTCGACTCGAACGCTTACTCCGCCGAGCTCGAACGCCTGATCCGGGAGAGCAGCCACGAAAGAGCCCAAAGCGGGCTCACGCTGGGGTCGGCCCGCTCGAGAGCGAGAACAACTGCAGGTTGACGACAGCGACGT
>JAYWEH010000512.1:0-3563 GCA_043780025.1 Deltaproteobacteria bacterium | reverse complement strand
GGGGCGGTAGTATTCACTGAATAGGCTCATCACGAAGCCGGGAGTACAGTACCCACATTGTGAGCCACCCGAGCTCACCAGCGCCTGCTGGATCGGATGCAACTCCAGAGGGCCGCTGACGCCTTCGACGCTGACGACGCGACGCCCTGCCACATCGGCCAACGAAACGAGGCAACTGTTGACGGTTTCCGCGCGGGGATTTCCCGACGCGTCACGGCTTAGAAACACAACTGCGCACGCACCACATTCACCCTCTGCACAACCTTCTTTTGCGCCCGTGCGGCCCGACGCCCGCAACCAGTCGAGCAAGGTGCAATGCGGGTCGACATCCTCTACGATGACGGTCTGCCCATTGATTTCGAACTCCGTCATCGTTCCTTTAACTACGGCCGTGCTTGGAGCATTTAAGCCCCTCGAGAGCCACGAGTATAGCGGCGGTTTATGCGCGAGGTGACGGAAGCTGTGCTCGCGCTGATCGAGAGTGGCGGCGCCGGCGCGCTGGCAACGGTGGTGCGCGTTTCGGGCTCGGTGCCGCAGGTGCCGGGCGCCCGGTTGCTTTTGCGCTCGGATGGCAGCGCCGTCGGTACCGTGGGTGGCGGCGCCATCGAGCGCCGAGTGCTCGAGCTATTGCAAGGGCTGCTCGAAGCGCCTGCGCGGGACGTGGCTCCGCGCATCGTGAGCTGTGACCTCGGCAAGGAGCTCGGCATGTGCTGCGGCGGCAGCATGGATATTTTCCTCGAGCCGGTCGCAGCGCGGCCCCGCCTCTGGGTGCTCGGCGCGGGCCACGTGGCGAAACCCACCGCGGCCCTGGCACAAACCGTGGGCTTCGAGGTCGTGGTGGTCGACGAACGCGAGGATTGGAACACCGAAGCGCGCTTTCCGGGCTGCCGGCGCGAGCTGATGGACGCGGTGAGCTGCCTTCGTCATGAACGCTCGAGCAGTCGAGATTGGCTGCTCATCGTCACGCCGGATCATCGGGCAGACGAGGAGGCGCTGCGCTTCGCGCTCACGCTCGACGTGGCCTACATCGGTCTGGTCGGGAGCCGGCGCAAGGTCTACCGCCTGCTCGAGCGCGTGGCCGCGCGTGCGGGCTCGCTCGATCTGCGGCGCCTCTACGCTCCAGTGGGGCTCGACCTCGGCGCGATCACTCCGGAAGAAATCGCCGTCAGCATCGTGGCCGAATTGATGGCCCTGCGGCACGCTGTCAAGGTAACGGGGCACTTGCGCGCCGTGGAGGATGGCCGGCTCCAGCAGCTCTTGCGCGAGAGCGCCGGTGCCGCCGCGCTCGACGCGGAGCCGGACCTCTCACCGAGTGAAGGGGCTCGTTTTGACTGACGTGACAGCGTCTGAACCGCACGCGCCCGAACTCTGGCTCACGAGCTCACGCGTGGTGTTACCGGACGGCGTGCGCCGAGCAGCGCTCGGCCTGCGCGGCGGTCGCATCGCCGACATCCTGTCGGTGCCGCCCAGCGGCGCGCGCGTCAGCGACCTGGGCGACAGCGTGATCGCGCCGGGCTTGGTGGATTGCCACGTGCATGTGAACGAGCCGGGGCGCACAGAATGGGAGGGCTTCGACACCGCGACGCGCGCGGCCGCTGCGGGCGGGGTGACGACGCTCGTCGACATGCCGCTCAATTGCCTGCCCGTCACCACCACACGCGCAGCGCTGGAAGAGAAGCTCGCGGCTTGCGCCGGGGCTTGTTTCACCGACGTCGGCTTCTGGGGCGGAGTCGTTCCAGGAAACCTCGCGGACTTGTCGGCGCTGTGCGAGCGCGGGGTGCTCGGCTGCAAGGCGTTCCTGGTCCATTCGGGCATCGACGAATTTCCGAACACCGAACGCGCGGATCTCGAGCGCGCCATGCCGGTGCTCCGTGATCTCGGTGTGCCGCTGCTCGCTCACGCGGAGTTGGCGCTGCCGGGCACGGCGGTCTCCAGCGCGAGTGACCCGCGCGCCTATCACAGCTTCCTCGATTCGCGCCCGCCCGCCTGGGAAGAGGCCGCGATTTCGCTCCTGGTCGAGCTGTGCCGGCAAACCCGATGCCACGTGCACATCGTGCACCTGTCGGCGGCCTCCTCCCTTGGGATCTTGCGCGCCGCCAAGGATGAGGGCTTACCGATCAGCGTGGAGACGTGCCCGCACTACCTGTGCTTCGACGCGGAAACGATCCCCGACGGAGCGACGGAGTTCAAATGCGCGCCCCCGATACGCGAGCGGGCCAACCGTGAGGCGCTCTGGCAAGGCTTGTTCGACGGCCTGATCGACTTCGTGATCACCGACCACAGCCCCTGCACCCCCGGCCTCAAGCGCCGCGGCGGTGGAGATTTCCACGAAGCCTGGGGTGGCATTTCCTCGTTGCAGCTCGGGCTGTCGGCGGTGTGGACAGAGGGCCGCCGCCGCGGCGCCACGCTGGAACAACTATCGAAGTGGATGAGCACGGCGCCGGCGAAGTTCGCCGGCCTGAGCCGCGACAAAGGTCAGATCCGGCCGGGTTTGCAGGCGGATCTGGTGGTGTGGGATCCGGAAGCGCGGTACCGCGTGCAAGAGTCGTCGCTGTTCTTTCGCCACAAGCTCTCGCCGTATCTGGATCGCGAGATGTTTGGTCGCGTTCGTCAAACCTGGCTCGCCGGAGAGCTCGTCTTCGACGGCACGGGTCACCCGAGCCGCCCGAACGGGCAATTGCTGCTCGGCAGGAGGCCATAATGAGCGAGGCGTCGGGAGCAAGCTTCAGCGGCCTCTGCGACCTCGCGGCACAGGCCTTCGGCGGTCGCGCACTCGTTGCGAGCGACGATTTTTTTGCCGGCATGGAAAACATGCTCTTGCCGGGGCGAGCCAGCTTCATCCCCGAACGCTTCACCGATCGCGGCAAGTGGATGGACGGCTGGGAGAGCCGGCGCAAACGCACGCGCGGCCACGACCATTGCATCATCGAGCTCGGCGCCACTGGCAGCGTGCTCGGTGTGGACATCGACACGCAGCATTTCCTTGGCAATCACCCCCCTTTTGCCTCGCTCGACGGCGTGCTCGCGCCACGCGGGGCGCCGCTCGCCGCGCTCGAAGCCGCCCCGTGGACGGAGCTCGTGCCGCAAGGCGCGCTGCGACCCGGTTCACAGAACTTGTTCGTATCAAACACGGCTGTGCCGGTGAGCCACGTGCGCCTCAACATCTTCCCGGACGGCGGCGTGGCCCGCTTGCGTGTGTACGGCCGCGTCTTGCCGGATTGGACCGAGCGCGACATCGACGCGCGCACCGACGCAGAGCTCGGCGCGCTCGGGCCGAGCACGGTGGACCTGGCCGCGCTGCGCAATGGCGCCTCGACGCTGGCCTGTTCGGATGCTTTTTTTGCTCCGATGTTCCACCTGATCCTGCCGGGTCGCGCGGAAAATCAGGGTGGTGGCTGGGAAACACGGCGTAAGCGCGCGCCCGGCCACGATTGGATCATCGTGAAGCTCGGCGCGCGCGGCCGCCCGCGTTTGATCGAAGTGGACACGAATCATTTCAAAGGCAATTTTCCCGAGCGTTGCTCGCTGGACGCTTGCGACGCAGCCGAAGGCACTCGCATCAC
>JAYWEH010000511.1:0-3568 GCA_043780025.1 Deltaproteobacteria bacterium | reverse complement strand
GGCCGACTACATCGTCGAGCGCGACGGCCAGCGCTGGGTCGCCGAGGTGAAGACGGGCGAACGCTCCCTCGATCTGCACCACGGCCCGACCCGCCGTCAGCTGCTCGAGTACCGCCATGCGTTCGGGGTGGAGGGCGTATTGCTGGTCGACGCCGAGGGGCAAACGCTGCGGGACGTGCGCTTTCAGGGCACTCTCGCGTCGAGGCGGACGCGCGGGGTCCGGATGTTCCTCGCGGGGGTGGTCGTGGGCCTGGCGCTGGCGTTGGCGGCGTGGGTAGCGCGCCAAGGCGTCGGAACGGAGGAATACCGGCTCGGGCGAATTACTGCGAAATGCGTGGGCTCACGCGGCTGAATCGACTCGCCACGAGCCAACGCCACCGACATCGATCCAGGTTTCATCGATCCAGGCTTCGCCACGCAGATTGCGAGTGAGCTCGGCGAACGCTGCGCGCCGCTGCCAAGGCGGCACCGCCAAGGTGCAAGCCGCCCCATCGACTCCGGACAGCACGAGTTTGGCTATGAGCGGGCGCCCATCGGCTTCGCGAGTCGCGCGATCGAGCGAGAGTTGGGCGACGGCCAACACATCATCGAAATGTCCAAGGCACTCGGTGTGCGCGATGATGTTCGCGAAGCGCACCACGTCGAGTGCGCGATGTTCGACGCTGCTGATTCGCCCGCCCTGCACTCGCACGAGGGTGGCGCCTTTCGGCCCCGTCTCGCGCAGCCCCCGAGCCTGCAGATTGCCGGGGAACACGATCCACGGCTGGCGCGCGACCACTTCACGGGCGTGGACGTGACCGAGCGCCCAGTAGTCATAACCATGACGGCGTAGCGTCCGGCGCGAGCAGGGAGCATAGGTGCGGTGACCCCGCCGCCCTTCAGCACTGGTGTGCAATAGCCCGATGTTCACGAGTCCGGCCACCGGCGGCGGATACCTACTAGCCACGTCGATGTGCAGATCCGGATCTGGAAAGCTCCAGGCGTGCAAGGCCACGCCCAGCGGCTCGAGCAGACGTGTTTCGGGACCCTGTTGCCCCAACACGCGCGCATGCACTGGCAGCAAGAGCGGACGCATCACGCGCGTGCGCACGTCGTGGTTGCCGAGCAAGAGCGCCACCTCACAATCCGCCTCGCAGAGCCGCAGCAGTTCTTGGACCAACACCAAGCCCACCCGGTGGTCCTGGCACCAGCCATCGATGATGTCGCCCACGCAGAGCAAGAGCTTCGCGCCTTCATTCAGACAAAGGTCAATCAGCCGCCGCAGCGCCAGCAGCTCGGCAACGCGAACGTGCTCGGCAAGGGCCGCGTTGGCCGGCGTGGACCCGAGCCAGCGCCGCCCGCCGAGGTGCAGATCGGCGGCGTGAACGAAGCAGAAATCGGCAGAGCTGTGGGGCATGAGCGCCATGGCCGGCCCAATATACTGTACAAATGATCAGACCGCTGCTACATCTCGTCGGTCCGTTCCTTTCACAAATGCTTCGGACCGAGGCCCCCAAACTGGCGCTCCAGAGCCGCCGCTACGCAGTGGCGGTGGCACTGCTCGGGCAGTCGCTCATAGCAGGTCAGGGCAACGCGTTCGCGCGAGTTCACCCAATCGCCGATCTTCTCCAGGGCACGCCCCTGCTGCGGCAAGCTCTCGCGCTCGTAGTTCACAAATAGCGCGTCGTAGTCCGCCTGCGTCTCCAAGCTTCGACGCTCAGCCGACGCGATCCCCAATTCAGGCAAGTGTTCGTAACGAACGCCGACAGCCTCGCAGCCCTTCGCCAGCGTGTTCTTGGAGAAGCCAAACTTACGGCTGAGTGCGTTTCGACGCACGTCGCAGAGGATCGTGACACCCCTACCGAGCAGCTCGTTGAGGTAGCTCTCGAGTGATCGACCCTCATAGCCAATCGTGAAGAGCGCTCCGGCTGTGAGGGCCGGGCGCGCAGCCGTGATGCGCTCGAGTGCGGCCTCGTCGCCATCCAGCACTCTGTCGGCGATTTGGCTTCGGGTCGCGTAGTATGGAAAGCGCCGATACGTGTCCGCAATCAGCGCGTCGCCACGCAGCTCGCGATGCCGATGGGCGAAGGCCGCGAGTTGAAGCTCAGTCGCTCGCCCGATGCTCCCTTTGCCTTCGTCAGTCAATTGCCAGGTGTGCTCATCATCCGCCAAGAGACTGCGCTCGATGAGCTTCGGGCGATCAGCGTGCAAGGTGAACGAGAACGCGCCAAACGTCTGCGGCACGAACTCGTAGGCACGCGAAACCCCCGGCTCCTGACAGTAGAGAAACAGCAGGTTCTGGAAGTCGAGGCGGCTCACGCGACCGCCAAGGGCCGAGAGGAGGGACAGCAGCTGCCGCTGTCGCTCGAAAAGAAAGCCCCGGGGCGGTTCCATCGCGATACTCTAGGGCTCGACCTCGTCATCCCCTAGACCACCAGCTCGCGGGGGTGAGCAGAAATGAGAGTACCGCCCGGGCCGGCTTAGCGTGCTTGTATTCAGGGGAGCACACGATAAAACTGGGCGGATCATGGCCAGACTGAACGCGAGCGCGGCCATAGCGGCCATTTGCTGCCTCGCCAGCGCGTGCGAGGGAGACACCACGCTGTTCCCGGCACGTCTGGAGCTTCTGCCGGGGGTGGTAGACGCCGGGCGGACGGCGCCGGAAGGGATGGTGCCATCGCCGACGCCCAGCACCGCGCCCCCGGAGGTTCCCACACCCGTGGCCGTCTTACCGCCGGTTCCCTCGGTTCCTCCCTCCATCGCCGATGCTGGGCCGCCCGAGGCGGAGCCCGACGCGAGCCCGGCTCCTGTGCTGCCAAGCCCGGTTGTGGTGAATGGCCCCGCAGTCGAGTTGCCGCGGCTCGGGGTTGAAGGTGGGGATCAACGTCTCGGCGTGTGCCAAGCAGGCGTCGTCATCGGCGTACGTACGACCGCGAACCCCAGCGCGGCGGTCTTTGGACAACGCTTGACGTTCCTCGAGCCCATTTGTGGAAAGGCAGTCCATGACGGGGGGACAATCAGCGTGACCCGTGATGACGCTACGGTGGCGTGGGCAGAAACCGAAGGCTTCCTGGGCATTCCCAGCACTGAAGTACCGGATCCCAGATTGATCTGGGTGCTGCAGCCTGAAACAGTTTGCCCTGAAAGCGCCCCTGTCGTCGTCGGATTGTCGGGCGAGTACGATCCGGTTGCACCCGACGTGCCGGATACGGCGGCCATTCGAAGCCTCTTCGTCGAGTGTGCGCCGCTCATCCTCGCGCCCAGTGGCATCGATGTTTCGGCGAGCGAATCGGACCATCAGGTGATCTCGCAGGCTGGAAGTTTCGCGGCGGGCGGTGCAGCCACGTACCGCTCCGCCTGTGAGGGCGGCAGCGTCACGACCCAGATCAAGGTGCACGCCGGGTTCTGGCTCGACGGCTTCGTCCTCGGCTGCTCGACGCTGCGAGTCGATTGATTCCCGATCCCCTCCGGCACCGATTGCCAGAGCGCCGAGTGCGTGACCGTCGGCAACCAGTCTACCTCGTGTCCGCCGCGCCGTAGTTTCCCCCGCTACCGATAGAAGAGCAGATCGGTGAGGCCGCCGTGGAGC
>JAYWEH010000510.1:0-8454 GCA_043780025.1 Deltaproteobacteria bacterium | reverse complement strand
CCGGATGAACGCAAACAGCAGGGCAAATGCGAGCGGCAGCCCGAAGCGCGAACGATCCACCCGCTCGATGCCGAGGCTGAGCGCCTTGAGGACGGATCCGCCCGTCACTTCAGGAAAGCCCCTGGTGCTCTGCCGAACCGTTCGACAACAGGGAAGATCAAGAGCCAAGGCCGTGACGGTTGAGACATGCCGTTGCGCGTTCCCCCCCTTTGGCGGGTCAGTCTATCGATACGCGCGCGGGTGAGCCAGTTGCCGGAGCATCTGCAGCCGAGCCCGACGCAGGCCGATTGGCCTGAGCTGCGAGCGATCTCGGCTGGCCCAAGGCGTCGAGGTAGCGCTCGGTGGCGTGCTCCAAGCCGAACAGCTCGACGCCTCGGGCGCGGCAGCAAACCCGCGCTTCCTCTCGCCGCTCGAGCACGTCATTGACGAACCAATCCGCGGCGGCGTCGAGCTCAGTCGTGTTCGCAGGCTCGACAAAGCGGCCCATTAACCCGCCGTCGAGCTGTTGATCGAGATCTCCGACGCCAGAGCAGGTCAACACGGGCAGCCCCGAGAGCAGGTATTCGGCGACTTTGATCGGCGAGACCCCCTGCTGTGAAAACGCCGGCTCTCGCAGCGCCAGGCCGAGATCCGCTGCCGCCAGGTGGCGGGCCACCGCCCGCGGAGGCAAGCGCCGGATCGTGACGGCGCCCGCCGGTACGTCGGAGCGTCCGAGGACGCGAGCCGCTTCCTCTGTTTGCCCCGTCAGAACCAGAAAGCGCGTGTCGCTGCGACGCCGGAGCACCGCGCTCACGAAGCGGAACATCGCGTCTGGCAGATACTGCGGCCCCAGCGTGCCGACGTACACGCAGAGCGGCGCTCCCGGGGCGATGCCGAGCTCAGCGCGCACCACGTCGCGCGCGGCGGGATCGAGCGGCTGGAACTCCGCGCTGTCCTTGGCGTTCGGAATGACGAAAATCTTGCTCGGGGGGGTGCCTGCTCCCGCGCGCGCGAGCAGGATGGCCTTGCCCTTCGCCGTGCGCGTGATCACGCTATCGGCGCCGCGCAGCATCTCGGCTTCCACCTCGCGAAGCAGCCGATACATCGGCCCCGACGCGCTCCAACCCGCAAAATCCACGCGCTCGTCCGGCATGAAGCCGTCGGCGTCGAACAGCGTGCGGACCCCGAGGCCCGGGCGCGCCATGAGCACCATGAGCGCCGGCAGCGTACTGCGCGGCATCAACACGTCGATGCCGTGGCGAAGAGCGTAGCGGCGTACTGCAATCGCACCGCGCGCGACGCTCGCGAACGTGGCCAGCAGCTTCGGCCGCCGCACGATCGACTCCCGCACGTAGCGGATACCCAGAGCGCGCGCGGCGGCAGCGGCGCCGGCCTCCGCGTCCGAAGGCCCCCACGAAAACTGCATCACGTGGATGCTCAGGCCACGGCGCTCGAGCCGCGCAAACAGCGGCAAAAACAGCGACTCCAGGTAGCTCTGCTCGGGGCTGTCCCAGGCAATGAAGAGCACCTTCACGACGAGGCGCTGGGTTCAGCTTCCTGCTTGCCGTAGTAGCGGTGGTAATACGAGTAGCCCTGGCGCGTTGGATCGGACGCGTTCAGCACCGCGCCGGCGAGGTTGGCGCGCACGTCCGAGAGCGCCCTGACCGCGTGCCGGACCACGTCGAAATGCGACGACAGCGCGCGGACCACCAAGATGCTCGCGTCGACCCGCGTGGACAGGACCACCGCGTCGGTGACGGGCCCCACAGGCGGGCTGTCGATGACAATGCGATCGAAGGTCCCCGCGAGTTCGGCGAGCAAGCTCTCGAACGTCTTGCTCTGCAGGTTCTCGGCCGGGCTCGGACTGGTAGGACCCGACAAGAGCACGCTCAGCCCAGGCACGCGCGTGGTCTGGATTGCGTCTTTGAGGCTCGCCCGGTCCACCAGGGCGCTCGTCACCCCGCGGTCGTTGACGAGGTCGAAAACACGGTGAATGCGCGGGCGCCGCAGATCGCAATCCACCAAGAGCACCTTGTGCCCCGCCTGCGCCATGGCCGTGGCGAGCCAACACGCCACTGTCGTCTTGCCTTCAGAGGGCGCCGCGCTCGTGACCAGGAAGGTGCGGTACGGCTTGTCAGGAGACATGAACGAGACGTTGGTCCGCACGCCGCGAGCCGCCTCGGCAATGGCGCTGGTCGGTTCGTCGTGCACGATCCACTCGGCGCGGTCGGGCGCCTCGCGCCGCCGCGATCGGGTGCGGCTGCTGCCATATCCGCCATAACCTCCGGCAGAGCGCCCCACGAGCGGCAACAAGCCGAGAAACGTCATGCCGAGCTCCTGCTCGATGTCAGTCGAAGTCTTGACGCTCTGGTCGAACGTTTCGCGCGCGAAGGCGCCGAGCAGGCCGAGCGCAAGACCCCCAAGCAGGCCGATCACCATGTTCACCGGCACACGCGGGCTGACCGGCACCTTCGCCACCAATGGCGGATCGATGGTCTGGATGTTGTTGAAGCGCAGCATACGCGTCAGATCGCTCTCCTTGCTGCGCTCGATCACCAGCGAGTAGACCTTCTCCGTCTGCGTCTTGCCGCGTTCCAGCCGGCGGTATTCGATCTCGAGCCGGCCGAGCTCTTGAGCACGCGAGTGGGCTTGCTCGAGGAGCGCAGCCAGGCTCGCCTCTTCACTGCCCACCATCGAGAGCTCGCGCTGCGCGGCCTGCCTCACGTTGTCCACTTCGCGCTGCAAGGCAGCGCGCGCGACGGCGACGCGCGCCGCTGAAGACGCCACGAGCGGATGCATCTCCGCCTTGCCGGCGCCAATCACCGAGTCGTGATCGCCTTGCGCGAGCACGAGCGCAGCGCGCAAACTCTGCAACGTCGCGTCACGCAAAAGCTGGTAGTTCGAAAGATCAATCTGATCCCCCACCCCGATCTTGGCGAGCTCTTCGGCTTGGGCGGCGACCTGCGTCTTTCTCACGCGCACTGCCGTGAGGGCCGTGCTGAGCTGATGCATCTCCTGCGTCAGCATGTTGGACTGATCGGCGAGGGACACCGACAGGATCCGGTTCTCCGTCTTGTAGTCGTGCAGCGCGTTCTCGGACCCCTCGAGTTCCTGCTTGAGCTTGTCCACCTGCCCGCGCAGCCAGTCCGCGGCGCTATTGGTGGAATCGAGCGCTACTTCCAGGTTTCGGTCGACGTAGACCGAAACCAGCGTGGCCAAAATCTGGCGCGCTCGTTCTGGACTCGGGTCAGTGAACGAAAGCGTCACGAGCCGGCTCTCGCGAATCGGCTCGACGTTGAGGCGGCCGCGCACCATGCCGGCAGCGCGGATGATGCTGTCCTCCACGTTCGCGGAAGCCTCCTCCGGCGAGGCCTCCGGGATCGGGTCTTTAGGCCCGAGCCCTCTGAGAAAACCCACATCGCGGTGCAGCCCGAGACGGCGGACGGTCTCTTCGGCAATCGCCCGGCTCTGGATGATCTGAAACTGCGTCTTGTAGTACTCAGTGTTGGCCCAATATGAGCTGGCGCCGACGTCCACGATCGCCTGGACGTCCTGCCCGAGCGGCTTCGGTGGCTTGGGATCGATCTGGATCACGCAGCTCGACCTGTAGATGCGCTGCGAGCCGGCCGTGTAAAACGCTGCGAGGACCACCCCAGCGATGGTGAAAGTCACGACCCAGATCCAGCGCTTTCGCAGCGTCTTCCAGGCGTCGAGGAAGGTCTTGGACGCGTCTTTCCATGGCGATTTGGTCGCCGGACGAGGGCTCTGGGTGTTGTCGGTATTCACGGCAAATACTTGGTTCGTTGTGCTTGGTTGCGGGGAACGGGCCGGGCATTCACGCGGGCGAACCTCCCTACCCCCAGTTCGCCCTGCATGACGGGAAGTCGTCGCGGAACCGACTCTATGGCACTATTCGGCTGGCCGATGTCAAAATTACTGACCCTGCGGTCGTGTGCCTATACGCTCACATTCGCCTTGGGCATGAGTGCCCTGGGGGCGGGAGCGGTGCATTTGCCGGTGCTCGTCGCTTATGCAGGGCTGCTGCTGATCGCCGGCGTGCTCGGGGCGTTGTCCAAGGAGGCAGAAACTTCGGCTCATTGGTCCGAGAAGCTCGGCGTGTGGCTATGCATTTCGATGAGCGCGTTGTGCTTGCTGCAGGCACTCCCGTTGCCGGTAGCGTGGCTGGAATCCTTGGCGCCGCGAAACGCCGACATCTGGGCGCGTGCGCGGCGCCTGTTTGAAGAACCGCCGCCTGGCTTCGAACCTTTGTCGCTGGCGCCGCAGCGGAGCCTCGTGGAGGGCCTCAAGTATTCGAGCTACGCGCTCGTTTTCGCGCTGTCGGCGAGGCTGAGCCGCAAGTTCGGCGCACATCGGACGATGGCGGCGGTTTTTGGGCTATCCACGCTGGTCGCCGTCGTGACCGCCATTCACCAGGTCACTGGGGCCGAACGCCTCTACGGCGTGTACACGCCCCTCAACGCCTACAGCGTCGCGCCGCTGCTCAACGCGAACAATCGGGCCGGTTTTCTGAACCTGGGTTTTTTCTGCGGCCTTGGCGTGATGTTCAGAGCGGGCACGCGCCCGTATGCGGCTCTGGTCGGTGTGGCATTGGCCTTTCTCGCCGCCGAGATCTTGCTCTGTCACTCCCTCGGTGGTTCGCTGGCGCTCGGCCTCGGCCTGGTGGCAGTCGTGGTCGTGAGGCGCGGCGGTCAGAGTTCGGGCGGCGGCGCGGAGCTCGGTCGTTGGTGGCAGGGAGCGATATTGCTCAGCGTCGCCGTGGGCGCAGTGCTCATGGCGTTCACAGCCAGCCATTCGCCGCTCGGTCTGGATGATCGCTCGGTGGAGAAGCTCGACCTGCTCTCCGCTGCAGCGCGCATGGCCTTCGACTACCCGTGGTTTGGCGTGGGGCGGGGCGCATTTGGCTCGGTGTTTCCGGTCTACGAGCGGCACGCAGGTCACGTTGTGTCGGAGCACGCGGAGAACTTTCCGCTGCAATGGGCGTCCGAATGGGGCATGGCGGCGGGCATAGCCGCGTTGATCGGCATGATCGCGCTGTGCGCGGGGCTGTTCACGCGCCGCGCGTTGCAGAGCCCGTCGCGCCGCTGCGCCCTGGTCGGCTGCGTCGTGGTGCTGCTGCAGAACCTGGTCGACTTGGGGCTCGAAGTGCCGGCCGTGGCCGCGCTGCTATTTTGCGTGCTCGGCAGCGCCAGCGGCGCGTCCACCAGGACGGGCAAGCCCAAACCCGACCAACCGAGCCCCGGTTCGCGCTCGGTGTGGCCCTGGGCCGCCCCCCTGCTTTGTTCCGTGTGCCTCGTCCTGGTGCTGGTCCGGGGAGTGGAGTCGCCGGCGCGCTTGCGCCACGATTTGCACGCCGAGCTCTCGAGCTCGAGCAAAGCGCCTAAACCGCGCTTCTGGGTCGACCTGGAGCGTGCGATGAGCGCCTATCCCGCGGAGCCGTACTTCCCGCTCCTGGCCTCGTCCGCGGCTCTCGCTGCCGGTAAGAACCCCCTGCCCTGGATCTCCCGAGCGCTCGAACGCAACCCCACGAGCGCAGAGGCCCACATCCAGTTGGCTCGTATCCTGCGGGCCCATCATCACGATTCCCAAGCGCTCGGTGCCTTGCGCAGGGCCATCGAGCTCGAACCTCGCCGGGCCAGAACGCTGCCACGGCTCGCAACTGCGTGGCAGCTGTCCGACGCGGAGCTAGAGCAGACCGTTCCGGACGGTCCGACAGGTGCACTGCTGCTGGTGCTGCTCGCGGGTCGCAGCAAGGTGAGAGCCGAACGCGTCCGTCTGCTCCAGAAAGCCATCGAGCGAGACCCCAACGAAAAGGAAGCACATTACCAGCTCGCGGGGGAGTTGTGGGCCGAACTCGCGGGCAAGGTGCCGCAGCCCACCTGCACCGCATCCCGGGAGGCGTGCTTTGCCCGCGCCGAGGAGCACGCGCGGCTTGCCCATGATCCAAAGAGCGCCCGCTCCGACATTCTGCAAGCCCGCCTGGTGGCAGAACGCGGCGATTCGCGCGCCGCCGAGGAGCTCGTGGCCAAGGCGTGTGGACGCTTTCCTTCCGATCCGAGCTGCAGCGAGACGCTGGTTTCGCTGGCGCTCGACAACAAGAGTCCGCGGCTGAACGACGCCGTCAACGCGCTGGTCGCTGCGGCCTGCGTCAACAGCGAGCGCTGCGGCAAAGCTCACCTGAATCTGGGCCGGCGCTTCACGCACGCGGGCGAGCTCGGCACCGCCATGAGCCATTTTCGCCGCGCCGCGGAGCAGGATCCGACGCACCAGACCTTGTCCGAGCTGGCGCGGGCCGCGGACCGCCTGGGCGCCGAGGTACTCGCGCGCGATGCGCGCCGCCGACTCGAACTGCTCGACAAGCCAGACAGCAAAGCCGGCCCGCCTAGCGGTACCGAGCCTTCGCCCCCGAGCGACCATCCACTGCCGCCCGGCGCCGAGCATGCCGGAAGCGATTGATCGCCGAACGCGCCAGAGAGGCACCGGCGCGCGGCAGGCTGCTGTTGAGCAGGTGAGCCGGCAGGGGCGACAACCGCGTCCCCTGCAAGCGAGGCATGAGCTCGCGAGCGACGAGAGCGCAGGCAGCACCGACGGGGTCGGCCGGCAACGCCGACAGCGCCTGCCCGAAAAACGGGCTGCCCAGCTGGCGATGGCCACAAGCGAGCGCGTAGCGAGCTGCCCGAGCGAGCCCAGCGGCCCGCAGATGCTCGGCAAACGCCACGGGCTCGATGCGCGTGTGCTCCACCCAACGAAACAGCTCGGTCAGACGAAATTCCGCCTCGTCGACCACGTGATCCGAGACGAACTTGCCGAGCAAGTGCGCGGCGGTGTCGTGGGGATGAGCCACATGCACGGGCACGCCGAACGAGCGCTCATCGAGCGTGGACCGTCGAAACACGCCAGCGGTCGACAGCTTGTAGCGCGCCGGGCTGAAGAGACTGCGATGCAGGTCAACCGCGAGGCCCTTGGGCGAGCGGAGCGCGACCTCGATCAAGCTGCGCCCCACCTTTTGCAGCTCGAATCCGTCGGCCAGCAGCGCTTCTATGGCGGCCTCGAATCGATCCTCGGGAACGAGCACATCGACGTCGGAAACCAGCCGCTCCGCGGGGTCAGCGTAGAGCAAGTGCTGCAACAACACACCCTTGAGCGGCATCACCGGTATCGAGCGCGCGCGTAGCGATCGGGCCGCGTCGCGCAGAATTTCCCGCGCCAGCACGGCCACGGCGAAACGCCGCTTGGGCGATCTCGAAGCAGCGTGGGCCATCAATGCGGTCTAATAGCCGCGCGAGGCGGCGGCGGACAGCTCGATCCGGCGGGCGATACGCGAGCGCTGGAATTTCGGCGCTATGCGCCGGGCGCATGGGGAGCGCGGCCCTGCAGTAAGCCTTCTATTCCGGAATAGTCTCGGGCGTTGCCCGTCAAGAGCCAGGCGTCTCGGGCGATCGCCGTGGCTGCGATGGCGATGTCAAACGCGCGGCGACGCGGCGAACCCAAACGGCGAAAGAGATCTGCAGCCTGGGCTGCCAGATGTTCGTCGAACTCGATGACCCCAGAGGCTTCCAGGTAGCTGCGCGCCACAGCTTCTTGTTCCGGCGAGCGAGGGCCCCGACAGAACTCGTACCAGGCTAGTGCACTGATTTCGATTTCCACCGCCGAATCGGAGATGGCCCGCAGCAGGTCACGCTCAGGGCCCGCGCCCGAGAGCGCCTTCAGCAAGAAGTCCGTATCCAGGTGATAGCGTGTCACCAGGTTTCTCGAGCTTCGACCAAGCGCGCCAGCTCAGCGTCGATGTCGTGCCCGTCCGAAAGCTGGATGAGATGCTCGAGCGCGGCCACGCGCTGGCGCCGCTTGCGTTCGCGTTGCTCCGCGAGCTCCTCCCCCGCGACGCGCATGAGCGCCCGGCGAATCGCCTCGGAGGGCGTGACCCCCCAGCGCGCGGCGAGGCGCTTGGCCGCACGACGTTCACTCGGCCCGAGCACGATGGTGGTGCGCTCGCTCATATGATATGTATACCCCGTTGCATATCATATGCAACGGCGGGTTTGTCGGGGTCCATTTCATCGGAGAAAAATCATCCTGCCCCGCGGCGCCTTGGGCTAGAGCCAGCTCTGGCTTTGCAGGGGCCGAGGCTCTCGAGCTAGAGCCAGCTCTAGCCGCGGGTAGGACAACGTAGGCTGTGACAAGTCGCGACAGGGTGGTCTTGACGGAACCCGCGCTCACGTCCAGCATCGCGAAGACCCGCTGAACGCGCGCGGGCGCGCGGGCATCTCACTTGCATTCCTCCATGCATCGGCACTGCCTCGAGCTCTTTTTTTCGGGCGTCTCCTTCGAATTCGAAGGCCCTCCGGATCTGCTCGAATGTCTAGCGTTGGCACTGGCCGGGCCGCGACCCCTGGGCGCACTGGGGTGCTCCGGCGAAGACGCCTTTGCCCGGGTCCTCTGCCAGGTCGAAGAGCTCCA
>JAYWEH010000509.1:0-3572 GCA_043780025.1 Deltaproteobacteria bacterium | reverse complement strand
TAGGTCTGGACCTCTTTATAGAGCTGCCACACCTGCGGCACGCCCGCGGCGTCCCCCGTGACCTGCTGGATGATGTCGCGCTGGCCGGCGACGATGCGTTCGAGCAGCGCGACGTCCGCGTCCGGTACGAGCGGCTCGTCCCCGTCCCCGCGCATGCCGATGGTGACGAGCGGCTGGAAATCCTGCCGCGCCTCGAGCGCGTCCGACCAGAACTGGTGCAAAAAATCGCGGTTCGCGTCGTAGTCCCAGGTGCCCGTGCCGCAGCCGGTGGTGCACATGCGCGTCCACTCCTGCTGGGCGCGCGTCAGCGGCTCATGGTGCGAGGTGCCCATGATGATGCCGTACTCCTGGGCGAGCGCGGCGTTCTCGGCGTCGTCGGCGTAGAACGCGTTGTTCCACATGGCGGGCCACATGTAGTTGGCCTTGGAGCGCAGGAGCAGCTCGAACACCTTCTCGTAGAACTCGTGGTTGAGGCCGCCGAACGCCGGCAAGGCCCAGCCCGACAGCGCGGGCGCTTCGTCGTTGATGAAGATGCCGCGGTACTTGATCGCCGGCTCCCCGAGCGAATAGCGCATGGCCGGAACGAACAGCTCGCTCTGCGGGGCGACCGGTACGTCTGCCCAATAGTGCAGGGGAGAGACTCCGATCTGTTTGGACAGATCGTACATGCCGAACAGCGTCGCTCGCAGGTCGCTGCCGGCGATCACGAGCGCGCGGCTCACCGTGGGCAGGGGTTGCTCGACGACCTGGACGACAAAGGCTTCCCAGCGCCCGGCGATGTTTGTGACGTCGAGCTTTCCGCTCGCCACCAGATCGTCGATGATCGAGTGGTTGCCGAGCGTGCCGGCGAGCACGATCTGATCGGCATTGATCAGCTCCGAGTCCCGGAGGACACCGGGCTCGGCTCCGGATACGCGAGCAATGTCCGCCGCGAGGTGCCCGGCGACGCGGTGCACGCCCGGGAAGTCCGCGTCTCCGACGACGATGGGCGCAGCGGCACCGCCGCTCGACAACGTGAATGCACCCTCCGAGCTCGCGTGTTCGACGTATTTGCCCCCCGTACGCTCTTCCAGGGCCGGTGGAGCTTCCGGGAGGGGGGCGCTCGAACCGCCACCGGAGCACGCGCTCGACCCCCAGGCGGAGCCTGCCAAAACCAGAGCCTGAGCGAATCGAGAAGAAGTCAGCTGACGCATCGGAAAATAGCCCTCCAAGAGAGTGCGCCGCGCGGCCTCCCAACGGGCGGCGAGTCCCCAGGTGCGGCCCGGAAACGCTACCACATTGCCGACGCCGGGAGCACGCGTCGCGAGCCCAATGTGGGTGTTTTGTGGGGTCTGTGGCACGTTTGAGCGCGTTTTTTCGCCGCCATGGCCCATTCGTGCGGCCGCTTATGGGTAAACCACCCAATGCGGCGGGCCGTTGCCGGCAGCGAGGGGAAAAATATGGACCTTCCTAGCGCTCAGGACGTGCTCGGCCACGTGATCGCGAACCGCTATCTGGTCGAGAGCTTTTGCGATCAGAGCGGCGCGAGTTCGAGTTATTTCGCCTACCACCTGGCGCTCGATCGCCCGGTGTTGCTGCGCGTGCTCGGAGGGCGCACCGGGCTCGACCGCGAGGCTTGCCGGCGCGCCCTGCAGGCGGCGGAGCGCGCCGCTCGGGTGTCGCATGCGCATGTCAGTCGCACCATCGACGTCGGGTTGCTGGGCGAGCGCTGGCCTTTCGTGGTCTCGTTCGACGGGCGCGGTCGAACCCTCGCCTCGCTGCTCGCTCAATCGGGCCCCTTCGAATTGAATCCGTTGCTGCGCATCGGGCAGAGGCTCGCTTCCGCGCTCGGGGCCGCGCACGCCGCGGGCGTCGTGCACGGCGCCATCAGCCTCGATCAGTTGTGGTTGGAAGGCTCGGCGCCGCTCGAGGGATCCCTGAAGGTCCTGGGATTTGGTGTCTCGGAGCTGCCCGGTCCCGATCTCTACGGCTCCACGAGTGGGATTTACCCGAGTTCGCTGCGCCGCCAGGTGGAGCTCGGCCTTGACGGCCGTGCCCCGTTTCGCGGGGACATCCACGCGATCGGCAACACCCTGTACCAGCTGGCGACCGGATTTCGGCCGGCGTGGGTACCCGGTGACGTTGCCGCCATTCTCGATTCCGATTTCGCCGGATCGCCGTGGACCTCGCATCGCGCCCTGACCCGCGCCCTGGCGATGATCGTGCAGCGTTGCCTGCACGTCTTGCCGGACACGAACTACGAGCAGCCGAGCCAGGTGCTAGGGGATTTGGAGCGGCTCGCCGAAACCGCCGCCACGCTCACGGCGCAGCCTGCAGGCCCGGCGGCCCCCATTCGCACGGTCCACACGCCGCCCCGGCCCTACCGTGCGGCGTTCCCGAGTGAGCCAAAGGTGATCGTCCGAGGCGGATAGCCGGGCTCCGGCGGCAAAAACGGCCTTCGAAGGGCTTGAGAGCGAGGCCGCGGGGCGCTAAGCCAGCGTCCCCAATGCCCCAGTTGACCGTCGAAAAAATCGGTGGAACGGCGATGAGCCGTTTCTCCGAGGTGTTGAGTAACGTCATCTTGCGCGATCCGGACCACGTGTACGGCCGCATCTACGTGGTGTCGGCGTATGCCGGCGTCACCGACCTGTTGCTCGAGCACAAGAAGAGCGGCAAGCCGGGCGTGTACACGGCGTTCGCCGAGCAGGGCGCGTACGCGCAGGCGCTCCAGTCGGTCAAGGCGCGGTTCTTCGAGCTCAACGCCGAGTTCGCGAGCCTGGGTCTGAACGTCCCGGCGGCCAACTCGTTCATCGAGGAGCGCGTGGATGGCGTGCTCGGCTACTTGCGGAGCGCGGCCGATTTGCTGGCGTCCGGCTACGTGAGCCGGAGGGAGATATTGAGCGCCGCGCGCGAACTATTGGCCAGCATCGGTGAGAGCCACAGCGCATTCAACTCCGCCATCATCCTGCAAGCGAAGGGCTACGAGTCGTCCTTCATCGACCTGAGCGGTTGGGGCGACGCCATAGCGCGGACCATGGACGAGCGCGTGGCGTTGTGTCTGGCCGATGTGCACACCCGCCGCTCCATCACTTTCGTCACCGGCTACTGCAAGGGCACCGAGGGCATCATGCGCGAGTTCGACCGCGGCTATTCCGAGGTCACGTTCTCGAAGGTCGCCGTGGTCGTGCGCGCCAGCGAGGCCGTGATTCACAAGGAGTTTCACCTGAGCTCGGCCGATCCCAAGATCATTGGCCCGGGCAAGGTGTCGCCGGTGTGCAACACCAACTTCGACGTGGCCGATCAGCTCGCTGACGTAGGCATGGAGGCCATTCATCCGAAAGCCGCCAAGCCGCTCGAGCTCGCCGGCATCCCGCTGCGCGTCAAGAATGCCTTCGACCCCGATCACGATGGGACGCTCATCACCAAGGACTACACCTGCCCGGTGTCGAAGATCGAGGTCGTCACCGGGACGGACAAGGTGAGCATTCTGGAGCTGCACGATACGCGCATGGTGGCGGAAGTGGGCTCTGACTTCCGCATCATGCAGGTGCTGGTGAATCACCAGATTTCCTACATCAGCAAGGCGACCAACG
>JAYWEH010000508.1:0-8457 GCA_043780025.1 Deltaproteobacteria bacterium | reverse complement strand
AGCGCCGGTACTCCGCGAAGCTTCGCTCATGCCGTATCCTCACTGCCCGGCTCGTCCGACTCATCGGCGGCGTCGTCGGCGTCATCCGACTCATCGGCGTCATCCGATTCATCGGCATCATCCGATTCATCGGCATCATCCGACTCATCGGCATCATCCGACTCAACGGCGTCCGACTCATCCGACGCTTCCAACTGGGCGGGTGACAGGTCAGAGCTGTCCGCGGTGGCTTCCGCCCGGTCCGGAGCGTCTTCGGAGCGCAGCGTCAGTGGTGTGGAGGGCTCCGGCTCCGAAGCGGGCTGCACGACGGGCGAGACCGGTGCAGGGCTAATCACCGGTGGAGCGAGCCGCGAAGCCTCGCGCGCCTCGGCTGCCATGGCCCCGAGCGCGGCCGAGACGGCGCCAGCACCCACACCCGAAATCTGCGAATCCATCATGGAGGAGCGCAACGGCGTCCCGAGCGTTCGCTCGGGTTCGCGCGGCGCGCTACCAACGGAGCTGATACCAGCCGGAACATGCCGTACCGGTGCGCTCGACGCTTGCGCCTCCGAGAGGGCATGCAGGCGGCGAATGCCTTCGAACACCAACGGCTCTTCGTGGACCTCGCTGCGTGCGGGCGTCACAGCCGGCTGCAACGTCTCGGTCACCTCGTATTCGCCCTCGAGGTCGGGGAGCTGCCCCAGGTGCTTCTTCACGTCGGCGCTGGAAAGCACGCGACTCCGCAACAATCGATCGCGGATGCGGCTGTCGAACTTGAATTCCTCAGGCTTGCTCATGCAATTCTCCAAACTGGGCTACCGTAACTGTTGGGCTGGCGCAGCGCCAGCTCGGGTTGAAATCAACGCGGCGCCGGCCGCTTGCTGGTGCGTTTTTGCGTCAGGCGCGAACTCAGAACGTCCGGCACCGTTGGGGCGGAGCCAGCATGCTTCTGGGCCACTTCCGCCAGCTCTTCGGGGGTGGCCGAGCGAACGCCAGCCACCAGAAGCTCGAGCTCCACCATCTGCCCGCTCAAGGGGTGATTGGCGTCGAGACTGACGCCCTCGGGATCGATCTCGACCACGCGCAAGAACACGACCTCTCCCTCATCGGACTCCGCCTCGAACTCGTCGCCGAGCACCGCATCAGCCGGGAGCTCGCCGCGCTCGACCCGGATCAACGCCGACTCGTCCCGCGGTCCAAACGCATCGTCCGGGCCGAGCTGCACGCGCCGGCTTTCCCCGGTGCCCAGACCCTCCACGGCGCGCTCCAACCCCTGGGGCGCCTGTCCGCAACCGATCATAAACTCGATCAGCTCATCTGGACCCGGCGCCTCGACGAGCACACCTTCGGCATCAAAGAGCTTGTACTCCAGGCAGACGACGGTGCCCGGCGCGACCTTGAGAGCACCGTCTTCGGGGGTCAACGTCACCGCTGTCACTTTCCGGCGCGCGCCGCGACTCCCGCTTCGTCGAGGCGGGGCAAACACACTAGGGTCAACAAGCCGAGAAACCATCGTTCGAGATCCAACCGCCGGCCGGAGCGCTGTACACGCTCCTGCCAGTGGACGAGCTCGGCCCGAATTTCAGGCGGTGCGAGCATTGCCGCATCCGGTTTGCCCGCCGCCAACGCCTCCGCTGCCCGACGCGCCTGCCCGATGATTCGCTGGCGATCCGCGTCGCGCTCGGCCACGCGGGCTGTCTAGCCCGTCCGGACCGGTCGCGCAACGGATTGAAAAATCCCCGAAAACCTAAGACACCAGGGCCCCGTGATTCGTTCGTCGTGGCTGCGCCGGGTGTGGTGTTGGGCACTCCTAGGGGCACTCGCGTGCTCCAAGCCCACTGCACCCGCTCCTCGCTCGCACCCGGACGCTGGGCCCGTTCCCGCGCGTGCTCTTCCGACGCCCGGCAGCGCACCCGGGCGAGCCAGGATCCCGGAAGGTCAGTTTCGTGCCGGCACCGAGGTGGGTCGCTGGGAGCGCGCCCCCGAAACCGAGCCGCGCCTCTACAACCTCTCGCTCGGGAGCTTCGAGATCGACGTTGCGCCACACTCAGAGGGTGCCGAGGTGGTGCCGCGCGCCCGAGCCGAGCAGCTCTGTGCTCAGGCTGGTGGCCGGCTGTGCACCGAGCTCGAATGGGAGCGAGCCTGCAAAGGACCCGCCAGTGAGGTGTTTTCAGGCGGCCCGGGCTTCGACGCGGATTGCCAGCGACGAGGGGCGTGCGTATCCGGTTTTGGCGTGCGCGCCATGGGCAGCCGCGTCGAGTGGACATCGAGCGAGGTTCGCCGTGAGGACGGCCTGCACTTCGCACTCCGGGGCGCCGACTCTGGGCAGCCCGAGGCCTGGCATCGCTGTGCCCATCGCAGCTCGGCGGCACCGACCGAAGCCGATCGACGCGAAGCGAGCTTTCGCTGCTGCTACGGCCCACGTAACGCCGCGCGCATCGCAGAAGCCGCGCTCGGGCGCACCTATGGCCAGGCCGAACTGTCGGTGGAAGCGTTGTCTCGCCTGCTGGAGCAAGACCCGATCACGAGGCCGCTCGCGCGCGATCTCAGCTATTTCCCTGACCCCAAGGGCGCAGAAGAAGTGTTTGCCCGTGGGCCCGGGGACACCAAGGGCTTCTTGCTGACGACATTGCCGTTGTCGTGGAACCCCGTAGCCGGCGCAGATTTTCTCGTCGTCGCCGCGCGATCAGGAGCCTCCACGTCATTCGTCGTGGTGTTTCACGCGCTCGGCGCAGAACAGTACCGGCTCGCTGGGAGCTTCGTGATGCGAGACGAGCCAGGCCCGATCGCGCTCGCCTACAACGGATATATTCGGCCGCGCCTGCACTTCAGCTCATGCTGGGGCTGCCTCGGTGACACGGGCAAGATATTGTACCGCGAACCCGACGAGGCCGTAATCCTGCAGCCGTAATCCTGAAGCCGTGAGCGTCGGTCGCATACCCCGCGGGCGGCAGCTCAACCGGTCTGGAGCTGCGGGAAGCTCAACTGGAAGATGTTGCCGGAGCTGCTGCTCAGCACTCGGATCTCGGCACCGCACAGGCTGGCGGCAAGGCGAGCGCAATACAAGCCCATCCCTCGGCTATAGCGGCTGTTCACGCGCGCTTTGGCAGCCACCTGACCTTCAGCCGTAAACGCGGCCTCACGGTTATCGTCGTTGAAGGATGTGCCCGAATCCCGAACTTGGATGCACACGCGTTGCCCCTCGGCCGTGGCCGTCACGCTGACGGTCGTGGACGGTGGCGCGTGCTGAATGCTGTTGCGAATCAGGTTGGTCAGCGCCCGGGTGGCCAGGTCCCGCCCTACATCCACGGCGGCGTGCAATTGGCGCGCCTTCGGGTCGAGCTCGAGGGTGAGCCCGTGGCTGCGCGCCGCCGGCTGGCAGCGTTCGACGGCCCCCGCGACCAATGCGGCAACGGGCGATGGAGTGCGCTGCACTTTGAGCCCTCCGCGCAACACCTGCCCGAGCAGGTCCACGTTGTCGATCACGTGAGAGAGCCCGTCGCACGATACGACTCCGTCTTCGATGGCCTCGCGCGCTTCTCCGTCTTGAGTCGACAGCACCGTGTCGAGGTAGCCCAAATTGCTGTGCAACGCCGAGAGCGGGTTGCGCAGATCGTGAGCCAACAAACCGAGCAGCTCACCCAGCAGCTGAGAGTCGATCGTTTCTGCCGAAGCCACTCCTGAGCCGGAGTTTTCGGTGCGGCCTGCGACACCCATAAACATCTTTCGTAATGCCGAAAATTGACGTGGAGCCGCCTGCACCCGCTAGAGGTGTCCGTTCCCCGTCCCTGCGCGGCAACGCAGGGAAGAACCCCAGAGGAGCGAGCGGATCCAGCAGCGTGGACGGCGCGGCAATCCGCTCGAACCTCGCACCCTTGACGCCAGTGCCCTCGCCCCGGCGCCGAGCTTCCCAAGAAAGGCCGCGTTACCGCCCTCGCTTCGCGAGCGGCTCGCAGATCATCGCGCCCCAGACTCGTTCGTCGAGTCTATTTGGCGGCGATGGTCTCCTCTTCCTCAATGTCGTTGACACTGGGGATCTTCCTGATTTCGAGACGAGCAGTTTTCCACGCGCGCTGGACGATCCAGGAGAGCGATCGGTCTAGCCGTGCCGCCTCATCCTTGATCTCTTGCAGCATCGACTCTGGAAAATAGAGGCTTTGCTTGCGCTTGTCGCTGCCCTTACCGCTGTTTTGGTTCTCACCCATGTGCTCAGACCTCTTATAGTTGGCTGTGCTGACCAAGACGACACCTTTCACAATGAAGTTAAAGGTGGCCGAAAATTAATGCCGAACTGGGCGAGGCGAAGCAAGCCGCTCGAGCAGATACTGTAGCCGTGCGCGGAAATCGGCGTGCTCCCGCGACGCGAGCTGCGGGGACGTATTGAGACGGAAAAAGCTCGAATTTCAAGGTGTTCATGCGGGACACGGCGGCAGCGAGATGCTTTTCAGGGCCCCGGGTCCGCGCCATCTCACGGAAACGGCACTGGCGATTCTCTCGCGAATATGTCCAAGAGCACTATGAGCGCGCGAGACACCAGCCAGGCACCCGACCCGCAGGCCAAGATGGGGCTGACATCATCGAAGCACTTGTACAAGCCGAAACTCTCCCGCTCCAAAGCCGCGGGCTTGGCACTGCTCACGCTCGGCGCTTTCGCCGGCGGGGCCAGCGTGGCTCGGCTCGGTCATGCCTCCGGCGATGACGATCCCTACGCGCTTTTGAGCCAGCTCGCGCGCGTGTTGGTGCTGATCGAAAACGACTACGTCGACCCGGTGGATCGCGAGCGCCTGCTCACGGGCGCGATCAAGGGCATGGTGGCAGAGCTCGATCCGCACTCTTCGTATTTGCCCGCGCGCGACTTCAAGGTGCTGCAGGACGACACGCGCGGGCAATTCGCCGGCATCGGTGTCGAAGTCGATTTCCGCAACGATCGCGTGACGGTGATCTCACCCATCGACGGCTCACCCGCGCAGCGCGCGGGTATCCGCCCAGGCGACGTCATTGTTTCGATCGACGGCCAGGCCGTGGACGGCAAGAACGCCAGTGACCTGGTGAAGCTCATGCGCGGCGCCCCCGGCACGAGCGTGCGCGTGGCGGTGCGACGCACGGGCAACGACGGGCTCTTGACGTTCACGGTGCTACGCCGCGTCATCGAGGTGTCGAGCGTCCTTGGCGCGGATCTGGAGGGCGATATCGCCTATCTGCGCATCAAGCAGTTCCAGTCCAAGACTCACGGCGAGTTTTTGGAGGCCGTGGGCAACCTGCGCGGCAGAATGAGCCGGATCGGTGGCGTCATCCTGGACATGCGCAACAACCCGGGCGGTCTCGTCATAGCAGCGTCGGCCATCGCGGACGAGTTCTTGAAGGGCGGCACGCTGTATTCGACCCGGCACCGCGGCAAGGTGCTCGACGAAGTCAGCGCGAGCTCGAGCGGTGCACTGCAGGAGGGCCCCGTGGTGGTGCTGGTCAATGAGTTCACGGCCAGCGCCGCGGAGCTGCTCGCTGGCGCCCTGCAAGATCACGATCGCGCGACAATCGTCGGAGGGCGCACCTTTGGCAAAGGCTCGGTGCAATCGATCATCGACTTGCCCGGTGGCGGCGGCCTGCGGCTCACTACCATGCGTTACTACACCCCGGCAGGGCGGGCGATTCAGGTGGCGGGCATTACCCCCGATGTGTGGGTAGACACCGAGCTGTCCGCCGGCAATATCACGGTCCTCCGGGAACACGATCTCGAAAACCATCTACGGCAGGAAGGGGCACCGCAGAGCGCCGTTGCCGATGTTTCCGTCGATCCGAAGACGGGTGCTGGTGCCGAGCCGAGCGAAGCCTCTGGCGACGCGATCGGGCTCGCGCCGACACACCTCGGCGTGGCGCGCAGCGTACCCGCCAATCCCACGGATGGCGCCGATCAAGCGCTTTCGGTCGCCTACCAGATGTTGCTCCAGACTTTAGTTCAGGGGAGCAACGCGGCTAAGGTGCCTTGATGCGAAACTACGACGCATTGTTGCTGGTGTCCTTCGGCGGCCCGGAGAAACCGTCAGACGTCATCCCTTTCCTGGAAAACGTGACGCGAGGGCGCGGCATTCCGAAGGAGCGCCTCGAGGCCGTCGCCGAACACTACTACCACTTCGGCGGCAAGAGCCCGATCAATGACGAGAACCGCGCGTTGATCGCTCTGCTCGCGCAGGACCTCGAGTCGCACGGTGTCGACTTGCCGATCTATTTCGGCAACCGCAACTGGGCACCACTGTTGAGCGACACGGTCGCGGAGATGACGCGTGCCGGGGTCAAAAATGCGCTCGCTCTCATCACTTCGGCCTACAGCTCGTATTCGAGTTGCCGCCAATACCTCGGTGACATCGAAGCGGCGCGCGCAGCCAATCCCGGCGCTCCCGAGATCGAGCCGCTGCGCCGCTTCTTCAACCACCCCGGCTTTCTAGACGCTTGCACGGCGCGCGTGGGGGCCGCTCGGGCCGAGCTCGAAGCGGTGATTGGCAGCAACGTCACGAAGGCGCGCCTGGTGTATACGGCGCACAGCATTCCCAAGGCGATGGCGGATCGCTGTGACTATGAAAAGCAACTCTCCGCCAACGCCGCGCTGATCAGCGAACGGCTCGGCCATGCGCACTGGGACCTGGTCTGGCAGAGCCGCAGCGGCGCACCCGAGGTTCCCTGGCTCGAGCCGGACATCCTGGATCACCTGCGCGTGCTCGCCAGAGAGGGCACGGCTGGCGTGGTGATCGCGCCGATTGGGTTTCTGTGCGACCACGTGGAGGTCCTGTATGACCTGGACTACGAAGCGCGGTTACTCTGCGAGGAATTGAAGCTCCCCATGGCGCGCGCCGCCACCGTGGGAACGCACCCTGACTTCGTGGCGTGCCTGCGCGAGCTGGTGCTCGAACGCATCGCCGGCACGGCGCCCGCGAGTGTGGGGCCGTTCCCCGCCCGGCCCTTCCCATGTGCTCCGGATTGCTGTCCTCGCCCCATGCCGCCGGTGCGGCTCGGCACGCCTGCGGGCTCCCGCCCCGAAACGGCGACCGCGCCCCTTCGAGCGAGCGAAGAAGCGCGGAAACCGGAGCGCTGAGATCCTCTCAGCGGCGCACGGCTCGAGCCGTGTCGAGCAAGCTCAGGAACTCACCGCGATAGCCGCCCGGGTCGGGCGACATGGCACCCCTGGCCAGCTCGCGTGCCAGGCCAAAGCTCGAGCTGCCGCGGGCCTCGGACTTTCGCAGGGTCATGCCAAACACGGCGACGGCCGCGGAGAAGCGGAACGCCGGGCTGGTCTCGGCGATCGCTTGGCCTCGATCGGATACCACTCGTTCGAGCAGCTGGCTGCGCTCGGCGTTGGGCGCCTTGTAGCGGATCTTGATCGTGCAGAGCTCAGCGTTCTTGCCCGCGGAACGGCTCGGCGTCTGATACCTGAGCGGATCGATCTTGGCGCCATCGAACGGCACTCCCGGCGGGACGATTTCGTACAGCGCCGTGACGCTATGGCCGGCGCCGATCTCGCCCGCGTCCTTCGCGTCGTCGTTGAAATCACGATCGGCGAGGCGGCGGTTTTCGTAGCCGATCAAACGATACGCGGCCACGTTCTGGGGGTTGAACTCGAGCTGCAGCTTCACGTCTTTGGCTAGCGTGACGAGCGTCGCCCCCGCCTGCGCCACCAGCACCTTGCGGGCCTCTGCCAGGGAATCGATATAGGCATAATTGCCGTTGCCCTTGTCGGCGAGCAGCTCGAGCGTCGAGTCCTTGTAGTTGCCCATGCCGAAGCCGAGCACGCTCAGGTACACGCCGCTCTTGCGCTTCTCTTCAATCATCGACACGAGCTCGCTCTGGCTCGTCACCCCGACGTTGAAGTCGCCGTCCGTGGCCAGGATCACGCGGTTGGTACTGCCGGGCCGCGCCAAACGCGCCGCCACCGAGTAAGCGAGCTGAATGCCCTCGCCGCCGTTGGTGCTGCCGCCCGCCTGTAGCTTGTCGAGGGCGTCGAAGATTTGCGCGTGCCGGTTGCCAGGTGTCGGCTCCAACACCAGCCCCGTGGCGCCCGCGTACACCACGATCGCGACGCGGTCCTTTTCGCCAAGCGTCTCGACGAGGTTTTCGAGCGAACGCTTGAGCAACGGCAACTTGTTCGGGCTGTCCATCGAGCCCGAGACGTCGAGCAGGAACACCAGATTGCGCGGCGGCAACTCGGAAGTCGCGAGCCGCTCGCTCTGCAGGCCCACGTGCAGCAGCCGATGCTGTGGGCTCCAGGGCGCCTGCGAGACCTCGGTGGTCACGCTGAACGGCGCGCCGTCG
Source organism: Deltaproteobacteria bacterium (assembly GCA_043780025.1). Lineage (GTDB taxonomy): Bacteria > Myxococcota_A > Polyangia > Polyangiales > Polyangiaceae > SZUA-265. The sequence continues at coordinate 180 of JAYWEH010000508.1, read as the reverse complement.
GTTGGCTCAGGATAGGCGTACGAGAAGTAATTGATCAGCTCCTCCACGCGCACCGCCCCCTCGGGCGGCAACTGGCCCTGGTTCAGGAAACGACGCACGTTGCTGTATGACGCGGTGTCCACGTCGATCGAAAACGTGGACAGCGGCGCGTCCGTGGCCCGAGCAAATGCCGTCTCCTCG
>JAYWEH010000507.1:0-3573 GCA_043780025.1 Deltaproteobacteria bacterium | reverse complement strand
GGGCAATCCGTGCGAGGGCCGCATCGCCGGGGACCCTTGTGAGGATTCGTCGGGCGCTGCGGGCCGCTGCGTCGCGGATGCGGAACAGCTGGTCTGCGCCATCTCGAACACCTGTGATGTGCTCGGGGAGGGAGCCCCGTGCGAAGATCCATTTTTCCTGGGGGAAGGCGTCTGCCATCAGGGTGCATGCATATCGGCCAGGCCCGGGGGCATCGACGGGCTCGGGGTCGACGTCTGCGGCAATGTCTATGCGACCGAATTCCAGCACGGCATCGTGTGGCGGATTTCGCCCGAAGGGGAGATCGAGCGGCTGGTGACGCTACCCTCGTCCTGGATCCCCAACATGAAATGGGGCCGGGGCCTCGGTGGCTTTGCGACGCACGTATTGTACGTGACGGATCGCTATCAAGCTCGCCTGTTTGCGCTTCCCGTTGGGGTGGCGGGCGCGCCCGATTTTTTTTCGACCGCCCCATGACGGAGTCAAGCCCGCTTCGCGTCGCGCTTGCACTCAGCGCCTGGGCCCTCGCCGGCGCGTGCTCAGGCCAAGCGCGCACCATCGGGCTGCCGGAAGAGCAGGCCAGCAGCGCGGGTGGGAGCACGAATGACGTTCCCGCGAGCGCTGGGAATCGGTCATCGCCGGAGCGCGATCCCCCTCCGAAGGAGGCCCATGAGCCTCCGCGCATGCCTCCTGATGCCGGCGCATACCTGGTGCCGATCGCCTGGGTGCCGTTCGCGCCTCCGCGCGGCGCTTGCGCGATCAGCGATCGCGTGGGTCGCTTCACGATCGAGAGGCAAGTCGACTTCGGGGTAGTGCAGGGCACGATCGCCGAAGGCGTCGTGCCCACCTCGGTGCCGGAGCTCGTCGTCGAACAGGGGACATGCAAGCTGCTCGAGCGCAGGACCCTCGGGTGTCTGCCTCCTTGCGTCGGCGCGGAGACGTGCGGCGAGGCCGGGCAGTGCATCCCATACCCGCGGCAGCTGAGCGTGGGCGACGTGCACGTCTCGGGGCTCACACGCGAGACGCGCATGGCTGCGCAGGTGCCGGGCAATGCCTACTTTTCACCGGGTGCGGACAATCCGCCGTTCGCGGTGCTGAGCGAGATCGTGTTGCAGGCTGAGGGCGCGGGTGAGTTACCCGCCTTCGCGCTGTTCGGTGTCGGCTCCGAGCCACTGGCTCAGGCGCCGCGCTGGCTCATCGAGGCCGGGGCGGATTTGCTTCTCAGTTGGGCCAGAGCGGGCTCTGACGCGGGGACGACGGTGGCCGTCGAGCTGACGATCGATCAGCACGGGGTGTCACCGCTGTCGCTCGGGTGTGAATTCGAGGATAGCGGCAGCGCGGTGGTGCCCGCGTCGCTCATCGACCAGATGATCGGCTCTGGGGTGTCGGGATTCCCCAACGGTCGGATCATGCGCCGCACAGCGGACCACGTCGAGCTCGGGGTCGGCTGCGTCGAGCTACTCGTGGGCTCGCCGCTCCCGGTAGCCGTCGCCGTCGCCGGCCATACGCCGTGCAACGTACCAGCGGATTGCCCGGCTCAGCAAAGTTGTAACGTCCCGCTGCAGCGCTGCGAGTGAAGAACACGCCGATGGATCCACGAATGTCCGCCTCCCGCATCAGGGTCAGACTTGCCGCGGCGGTCGCGTTGAGCGCGTGCGCCGGGGATGAGACGCGCATCGAATTCGCTCCAGGGCAGGCCACCACGGGGCCCGACAGGGCGGAGCGGGTGTGCGCCATCCAGCCGGGCAGCGATCCCGATTCCGCGTCCGAGCTCGCTTGTCCTGCAGACTACGCTGCGCTGGCTAGCAAACCCGCCGATGCGAGCATCCCCGGCGCGACCTCGGTGAAAGTCGTCATCGACCGAGCCAATCATAACCAGCTCTATTTTCAGAATTCGAAGCGGTATTGTATTCACTGGGACTTCGCCTCCGAACATCTGAGCGGCGGGGCGCTTCCGATCGTGCAGCCGCTGCGCGAGTTCAACCAAACGGAATACTATAGCCCCGATCGGCGCTTCATCCTCGGCGCGCTGTCGCACTACGACGGAGCGGACCTTTGGGTGTTCGAGCTGTCTCCATACGACGCCGCCGATACGGGGTTGATCGAGGTTGGCTTCGACGTCGTGCGCGAACAGACCTGGCTTGACTCGGAGCTCTCTTTCCACCCCACGAGCGTACGCCTGGAAACAGCGGCTGCTCAATTGCCCGCGGACATCCCGATCACCAGCACGGACGCGCTGTACCAGGGCATTGACTATCAGCCGCTCAATCCTGGCACGAGCACCGGGATCTTGCGCTTCCGCACCGCGGCCGAGGTCGACGGTGCCTACACGCCGTATCGCGAAATCGTCGTGCTCGACGCCGTGCCCAACGACATCTCGATCGTCGCCGGGCAGATCACGGCTGAGTTTCAGACGCCACTCGCCCACATCAATGTGCTCGCGGCCAACCGCGGCACGCCCAACATGGCACTCCGCGGCGCGCTAGAGGACCCGGGGCTTCGCGCGCTCGAAGGCAAATGGGTCGAGCTCCGTGTAGGTGCTTTCGATTGGGAAATTCGCGAGATTTCGTCGGGCGAAGCGGAGTCTTGGTGGGCCAAGCACGCACCTTTGCCACTCGTGGTGCAGCCCATGGATCTGTCGGTGAGCGATCTGCGAGAAACCAGCGCCATGCTGGAGCTGGGCGAAGCGAGCCTGGGCGAGAGCATCCGGCGAGCGATCCCCGTCTTCGGTGCCAAGGCCACCCACTACGGCGCGCTGGCGCACGCGCAACGATCGGGGGCATTCGCGGCGCTGCCGGAGCTCGATGGCGCCGGCCCGATTGCTCCCGGCTTCGGTGTGCCCATGTTCTATTACGACCAGTTCATGAGGGACAACGGGCTGTACGAACGGCTCGAGCAACTCATGACCGACCCTGCCTGGTCCGATCCGGTAAAGCGCGCGGAGGCGCTGCGTCTCTTCAAGCAAGAGTTGCGCACAGCGTCGATGCGCGCCGAGGTGGTGAGCGCCATCGTCGAGCGCGCGGCAGAGCTCTTCCCCGGCGAAAATCTGCGCTTCCGCTCCAGCACCAACTCCGAAGACCTCGGCACATTTACGGGCGCGGGCCTGTACGACTCCGAAACGGGCGTGCCCTCGCTGCCGAGCGGCCAGAAGGACTCCGTCGAATGGGCGGTGAAGAAGGTCTGGTCACAGGTCTACAATCCGCGCGCCTACGAAGAACGCGAATACTTCTCGATGAACCATCGCGACGTCGGCATGGCGCTGCTCGTGCATGCGAACTTTCCCGAAGAGGAGGCGCAAGGTGTCGCGCTCACCAACAACCCCTTCGACACCAGCGGCCTCGAGCCCGCCTTCTACGTCAACGGGCAGATCGGCAACGCCGACGTCGTCACGCCCGATCGCGGCATCCTGCCCGAGGCCTATCTCCACTACTTCGGCAGCCCCGGGCAACCCGTCGTGTACACGCAGCAGAGCAGCCTCGTCGGCGCAGGCGGCAGAGTGCTCTCACCGGACCAGATCTACCGCCTCGGCCTCTCGCTCGACGCGATTCACAAATACTTCTTCACCGCGTACGGCA
>JAYWEH010000506.1:0-3575 GCA_043780025.1 Deltaproteobacteria bacterium | reverse complement strand
TCTGCGGAAAGACGGACGACCTGCGCGGTATCAAGGAGAACGTGATCATGGGTCGCCTGATCCCCGCGGGCACGGGTCTGCCGGCGTACACCCGGCTGAAGATGATGGTCGAGGAGGATCGGCGCGAGCTCTCGACCGGCAGCGCTCCGGCGCTGAGCCAGCTCTCGTCGCTCGCCGGCGCTGAGTAGCCTCCCCCGGATTGCACGGCCTGGGACCGCGCGCTAAGCTGCGCGGTCCCTCGCTCCCCATTCACGCTGGAGGCCGTCACTTGAAGCAGGTTTCGTCGCTGGTTTCTTCAAGGTGGGTCCGGGGTGCGCAAAGGTGCGCACTGGGGGCTCTGTTCGTCGCGTTGAACATTGCACCGGCGGCAGCGGCACCCGGAGCTCGGTCGCTATCAGGCCGCGCTGCTGAGTCCGCTCGGCTGGAAACCGGCGCGGCGCAGGCGTGGCTACGCGCTCATGCCGATGAGCAGTGGGCGGTCGTGATCGCGTTGATCGAAGGCATCCCCGAAGGCTCGCGAACGCCTTCGCAATGGTTGCATCTCGCGCGGGCGCGCGAACGCGAACACCAACTGGTCGAGGCGTTGGCGCTGTATGAACGGCTTTCCAACCAAGCCCCCTCGGGGCGCGGCATCGAAGGGGTAGGGCCAGAGGTCCGTCACCTGGCAAATGTGGAAGGGGCGCTCGTTTCTCGGCGCATCCCGTGGGCGCAGATTGTGCTCGCGGGCGACGTTCCCGAAGGCGCCTTCGTATTCGTGGATGAGCTCTGGCTCGAGCCGGGGCGCGCCAGGTCGCCGTACCCGGTCAATCCCGGCTGGCACACTTTCCTGATCGAAGTGCAGGGTCAGGTTCTGGCCGCCGAGCGCTTGCACTTCGAAGAAGGGCAACAGCGTCCGGTCGTCTTGCGGCTCGACCAACTGCGGCGCCATGCGGCGAGCCCGGATACACCGGCCCCGGCGCTCGAGCCCGTGGCTTCGTCCCCGCCGGCCGCGCGCGTGGGTTGGAGCCCACCCGATCGTGTTGCATCGGATGACTACCGGCGCCGGCTGCGCGTCGCCTCTTACGTGAGCCTCGGCGTCGGTGCGGTGGGTCTCGGGTTCACGACGGGTTATCTCATCTACGCGCAGGGCAAGCGCAACGAGTTGAACCAGGTCGGGCAGCCCTGTGGTGACGCGCGCTGTCTCTCTGACAACGCGGATCAAAACCAAGCGCGTCAACTGATCGCCGAGTCGCACCGCGCGACGGAGATAGCCGGAGTGAGCGCGCTGGTCGGTGCCGCCGGCCTCGTGGGTGGCGGGATCCTGTTCTGGCTCAGCGGAGAATTGGAGCGCAAGCCGGCTGCCAAGGTGGCGGGCGTTGAGCTCGATCCCATGCTGGGCCTGGGCAGCGCCGGTCTGGCCGGGCGCTTCTAGTCTGCGCTTGGGGTTCCCGGATCCGCCGCGCGGAGCAGCGCCGCGTAACCCTCGCGGTAGGTTGGGTACTGGAGCGCATAACCGGTTGCTTTCAACCGATCGTTGCGGCAGCGCTTGTGCCCACCCCGCCCTGGCGAGGCCGCGTCCGCCGGCTCCGGTACACCCAGGGCTCGCGCGAGAAAACGAGCGATGTCGCGCTGGGGTGCCGGTTCGTCGTCGCTCAGAATGAGCCGCGGCTCGGCAACGTCGTGGGTCATGAGATGCAGGATGGCTCCGGCCAGGTCGTCCCGATGGATGCGGTTGACGTAGCGCTCCGACGTGTTTGCCGTGCCGGTGCGGACGGCTTCAATCAGGTGCGCTCGCCCGGGCCCATAGATCCCCGCGCAGCGCAGCACCGTTGCCGGTAGTCCGCTCGTTTCGAGGACGCGCTCCGCTTCGAGGGTCCGTTGTCCGGAAAAGTGGGCGGGGGACGTCTCCGAGGCTTCGTCCACCCAGCTGCCATCGGCCTGCGCATACACGGAAGTGCTCGAGGTGAAGAAGATACGCCGCAGGGGCTGCCCTGCGAGCGCCGCGATCAGGTTCGAGAGGCCCCGTACATAGGCTCTTTCGTACGCGGCATCGGACGACTCACCAGCGCTCGCCGAGTAGACGACGTACTCCAGACCTCGGGGAAGCTGATCGAGCTGCCCGGGGATGGCCAGATCGGCGCTGACGGCATGAAATGCTGATGGCAGCCCCGCAGCGCTTCGGCGCAATGCCCACACCTCTGCGCCGAGCGAGACCAGGCGCAACCCGAGCTCGCTGGCAACGTAACCGCACCCGGCCAGCAGCACCTTCATCGGCTCGATCTACCCTAGTTTCTACTGAAACTGTACGGGCTGAAGCTGTGGACGTCCATGAGCAAGCCCAGCGCCCTCGAGCGGTGGAGCCGCTCCATGATGCGGACTGCCACGAGGCAGCAACGAGCGCGGCCGTCGATGCGAGGCAAGATGCAGCATACCGAGCTCATGCGGCGTTGGCTGAAGTGACGAGCGATCAAAACCCTGTCACGCGCTGGACTTCTAATTGTCATCAGCTAATCTCCCGAGTTCTTACCGATCATGGGCTGCGCTCACTGCGAGCCCGGGAGGACCGAGCATGTCGTCGAGGACCACACTCTGCTTTTTCGCACTTGGATTCACGGTCGCATTGGCCGCAGCGTGCGGTGACGATGATGGTGGCGGTCCGATCGGCGGGGGTGGCTCAGCGGGCAGCAGCGGCAATGCCGGCAGTCCGTCAGGTGGTCGCGGCGGCCGCGCGGGTGACGGCGGCCGCGCGGGTGACGGCGGCCGCGCGGGTGACGGCGGTTCGGCGGGTGCGCCTGCGGCAGGCTCTGCGGGCGAAAGCGGCGAAAGCGGCTCGAGTGGTGACGGTGGGACGGGTGGCAGCGAAGGCGATCCAGATGCTGGCCCGGATGCCAGCCCCGACGGCGGCGAGCCGGATGCATCGATTGCAGGCTCGGGTGGTTCCGGCGGCTCGGGCGGCTCGGGTGGTTCCGGTGGCAGTGGTTCAACCGCTGACTGTCCGAACTTCACCACGACCTCGCTCGGGATCGCGGCACCGCAAGGCCAAGACGTGGTCATCTCGCGAGTCGTGTTCGAGAACGGCGGCGCCACCGTCACGTTCCGAGGAACGAATCTCGGCGTCTTCAACTTCGCTCCCCCGATACTCCTGTGCAGGAACTCCAACACGGCCAACTGCGTTGATGTCTCCGCACTCGATGATGACGGTCCTGTGGATGCTCTCACGGTGGGTGAAGAGGAAACCATCTTCATCAGCGGCGTTGCGTCAGCTGGTGGTGAGCTGGGCCTGATCAGCGACGTGCCGACCGACAACAACAGCTTCCTGTTCGCTTATGTCACCTGGGGTACCTTCACCTCGCTTGCGCCCCCGGTCGGCACGGGTGACGCGGGCACGCCCGGCAGCCTCGAGGATCGTGCGGACAACCAGGGGTTGTGGAGCTCGGGCCAGAGCATCGTGGTCGACACTGGCGATGACATCGTCTTCGGCGAGGGTGATACCGACGTCGCAGCGGGCTACGACAGCTGCAACGCTGACTGACGTCAACGCCTAGCAGAGGGCAGTGGCTTCGGCCGCTCGCCTCTGTTGCCCGGCGCTTCCAGCG
>JAYWEH010000505.1:0-3578 GCA_043780025.1 Deltaproteobacteria bacterium | reverse complement strand
GGTCGAGGTGTTTGGCGATCGCGGCGTCCACGCCCGCTCGGTGCTCGGCGCGGTGTCATTGCGCGCCGGCGTGCCGCTGGTGATCGAATCGATCTTCGAAGTAGCACGCCCCTGAGTGCCTGACCCGGCTTCGTGCGCGACCGCTACCCCGGCTGGAGAATGATCGGATATTGCACGGTGACGATGCCACCTTTCGGCGGCGGGAACTCGAGCATCAAGAAGGCGTCTCGAACGCAGTGAGCCACCTGGCAATCCGGGAGGTCATTGCCCGCGACGGTCGGGGTGGATACCTTGCCGTCCCTCTCGATCACGAATCGCAAGGTGATTCTACCCTGAAGGCCACGATTGCGCGCGAGGCCTCCCTCATAACAGCTGCGGAAGCGCCCGTATTGCGCTCGCACAGTCTGGCGAATGACCTCCGGCGGTACGCGTGGCTCGGCGTCGGGATCAAAACAAGCCACCCTCCTCTCGGGAGGCTGGCCCAAGAGGAAGACGCGCGGGCCGTTGTCTCGAAACGCGACTGGCGCGTCCAGCTCGAGGCTGAGAAGGCGACTGAATGAAACGTCGCGCCCCGGCACTGGCGGAGCGACCTGGAGCCCGTTCAGCAGCCGCCGGACACAATCGACGAGCGAACATTCGGACACCGTCGCCCCGGTGATGGCAACGGACGTGGTCCCCGCCTCATTGACAACGACATCGACGTGCAGCTCTGCGCCACCCTTCAGCGACGGGCAAGCCCGCAGCTCGGCGGACAACTCGGCGACGCGGCGCTCCACCTCGATGGTAACCGCCTTGCGATCGTCCTCCCGGGCGTCAATCTCCGGCGCGGGATCCACGCAGGTCATCGGGTCATCCAGGACGACCGGCGCCGCGGCGACTCGAGCCACCGGAACGACCGGTGCCGGTTCCGTTGTAGCAGGGCGCGCCACCTCGGGCGGCGGTGGCAGCGACGGCGGCGGCCTTCGGAGGCAGGCGGGAGCGGACAGCAGCAACAGCAAAACCCCGAACCCCTGGCCCACCCTCGTCATCTCGGCGACTGTTGCGAGAGGGTCGAGCGCTGTCAAGGCGGGACGCTCGGCAGCAAGCTCTGTACGGATTGCTGCACACCTGCGACTCGCAAGCGCGACACCCCGGACGTGTGCTGGGCGCTGCACCCCCTTCCGAGCCGAAAGCAGCCATGGCACGTCGCTTCCTCGACGACGGAAACCGTCCTCGTGCCAAATGCATCGCAGATGGACCAAGGCAGAGGTAGCCCCATGGCTGGAACAGCGTTTAGGAATAGATTCTCCCTCGGCCCACTGCTCATAGCCTGTTGGGCCTTGGCACTACCTTCAGCGACAGCGTCGAAGGCTGGTGGCTCAACACCTGGGCCGATCCCGAGTCCCTCGATCTGATGGTGTTTTCACCCGAGGCGGCCCCGCTGCCGTCGCTCGAGTTCAGCGCCACTACCGGCAGCCACTCGCTCGGCGCGCTGGTCATGACCGCCGCCTTCACGGAACCCGGGCAGTTCGTGGACGCCATCGTCAACTTTTGCGTCAGCAGCTCATCGGAATACATCTACCAAGGTCTGTACGTCGAGTCAGAAAACCTTGTGCCCGCCGAGTGGACGAAGCTCGGGCTCCGCCTGACCCCCCGTCAGTACGAGCGCTTTGACTCCGCGCAAGTGATTCAAATCGGCCTCCAGGTGGTGTCGGCGATCCCCAACGCAGAGCCCGTGGTGCTGGAGATTGATAGCGTGAGGGACGAGCCGGTCGACGTATCCGCGGAGTAAATTGGGGTGACAATTGTCGGGGATCGCGTTGATTCATGGCCGGCGGTGCACCCGTTGCGCTCACGCTGCGACACCGCATAATGCGCGCTGGCTTCCCGGAGTTGCACATGACGCGAATCGACAAGGCCCTTCCCGTGTTGAGGGTGGCTGACGTGGGCCGCAGCGTTGCCTGGTACGAGCGCGTGTTGGGCTTCGAGGCAGACTGCTTTCCGGACGACCCACCGTATGTGTTCGCGATCGTGAAACGAGACGGCGCCGAGATCATGTTGCAGCGCGTATCACCCACGGAACAGGCGGTTCCGCCGAGCCGCGAATCGTGGTCGGTCTACCTGCGCCTGTCGGGCGAGCGAATTCTCGAGGTTCACGAGCGGGTAAAAGGCGAGACAGCAGTGCTCGCGGGCCCCTGGCGCAAGGTCTACTGCGACGTCGAGTTCGAGATCGCCGATCCCGATGGCCACCGCTTGTGTTTGGGGGAATTGCTGCCGGACACGATACAGCTCCCGTCGCCGCCGGAATAGAGCTCAACCGATGTTGAGATCGCGAGCCTCAAGTGAATGTCCTCCGGTTCGCGGGCGGGCATGTCGGGGTCCGGAACGCCGGGGATATGCCATCACCTGCGGGATGAGCCCCGGTACCTCGCGTTGCTTGGGACTCGGCGGTCGCCGTGATAGCACCGCGATCCTCGTGGCGAAGCTCCCGGTTGCGATCGACCTGATCAACGCGCCCTTCTGGGTTCTCGCAGCCGTCTCCGCATTGCTGTGGCTACTGGCAGTACTGCTTGCTCTAGCGGGCCTACGTGACTACTCGCTCGTCACGTCCATGTTGTCGATTCCGGCGGTGATTCATGCGGCACGCGCCCGCAGGCGCTCTCGCGGCGGCGAAACGGGCGTACGAGGCTATCTCATCCTGGGCTGGCTATTTTCCATCGTCGCGTTCCTGTTGGTGTGGTTCGCAACGGGTGGCCGCTGAGCGCTGTTCCTAGTCGCCGTCCAATGCTCTCTCCACCCGTCCGCTTCAGCCCAACTCTCGCCGACGAGTTCGAGGAGCTGTTGGCGCTGCGCATCGAGGCGATGCGCGAAAGCCTGGAACGCATCGATCGCTTTGACGTCGAGCGCGCGAGCGCTTCCGTGCGAGCTTCGCACCAGAGCACACACGCCACGTCGTTCTGGGCGGGACCCGCGTGGGCTTCGTCAGTGTGCGGCCCACACCCGCGGGGCTCATGTTGGAGCACCTGTACGTGCGCCCTCGGGACCAGCGGAAAGGCGTCGGCGCTGCCGTGCTCGCCAAGGTCTTCGAGGAAGCCGACGCGGCCGGGCTGCCCCTGCGCGTTGGCGCGTTGCGTGAAAGCGAGTCGAACACCTTCTACGTCCGTCACGGCTTCGTCTTCATGGAGGTCGGCGAATGGGACAATTATTACGTGCGGCCGGCCCCCTGCTCCGGCAGAGACGATACTCGAGCCCCTTTCGGGGTGTGATCTCCGGGACGCGCGCAGCGAATACCGCCAGGAGTTTCGTGATCGACAATGCGGCGGCTGGATGCAGCGCCAGCGCGTCGAAGGCAGCTGACATCTCAGAGCGAAATCAAGGTCAACGTCGGATCCACTCTAGCGATGTCTGAGGGATCCGAAGTCACGACGTGGCTGCGCCTGCGCCGGGCGCAGAGCGCGACGTGCAGGTCCACCACGTCCGCGTGGCCGCTGTAGCGGGCGGCTCCCCGAGGGCATAGGCCTCGGTTTCATCCAGCGACACGAGCTCGACTCGTTCGCGGTCCTTCAGCAACCGCGCAACACGCGCTGCGCGCGGACCAC
>JAYWEH010000504.1:0-19819 GCA_043780025.1 Deltaproteobacteria bacterium | reverse complement strand
CCGCCGTAGTTCATCTGCGTGTCGATCGGAACCGGAGCTGCGAGGTCTAGAAAGGTGGGGGGCGAAGGCGGTCCCTGTTGATCGACGAGCGCAATACCCGGCGCGGCAGGTGGCGCCGACAACGTGAATTCACCCGTGGCAATGTTGTGCAGGCCGCCGAGGTCGACAACCAGGCGGTTATTGACGAACACCCACACATCGTCGTCTCCGGAGAACTCGAAGCTCTCGCCGCCTGCGTATTCGAACACGAAGCGGGTCTCAGTGGTGAAGCTCAGGTTGCGCGGTGTGGCGCCGGCAGTGGTGGGTAGGTCAGGATTCGGTACTTGATCAACCACGCAAAATTCGGGGCTTTCGTACACCGTCGGCTGGCGCGCCGCGACGACCTGCGGGTCATGCCAACCCAATTCTAGCAGTGGATCGAACTGACCGTTGAGCGAGTCCGTCGCTGAATCGAACAGGAACGAGCCGTTGCCGAGCGAAGCAAGTTCGAGCTCGCCCACCACTCGTACGTTAACGCGCGGATTGTCATCGCGGTACCACTGGTTGAAGTTGGCCGCCAACGAGAAGGCCTGGTTGTTATCGCTGTCCCGGCAGGCCGCCGCGGCCGGATTGGCACACGCGAAAACGGGCCGGCGGTTGGCGTCGAGCTGGTTCTGCACTGCGCCGAGCACACCGTCGCCCTGAAACACCACGCTGCCTTGTGCCGCTTCGCCATTGAAGTCGGGATGGATGCTCATGCCCGCGGCCGCTCGCGCCGTTGCCCGCGCCGCGGCGCCAGGATCCCCGGACGTATCCAGTCCGATGAAGTCCCGGTAGATCACTGGCAGCACGAACGTGTCGCCGAGCGCACCCGTGCCACCCTGGGCGACACATTCGAAGCCCAGCTCCTCCACGCACTCGTCAGAGCAGCCGTCACCCACGATCCGGTTGCCGTCGTCGCAGTCCTCCGAGTCGAAGAGCAGCCCGTCTCCGCACACCGCGCCACAGGCTCCACCGGTACACGTCGGCTCGCGCACGCAGTTGAAGCAGCCGTCGAACGGCACGTCATTCGGGCCGTCGTCGCAGCCTTCATTGCTCTCCGGTTCGCGGTTGCCGCACACGGCTCTCACGCAAGCTTCGCCCGGCACCGCACACACGAAACCGTCCTGGTTGCCGCAGGTGGCGCTACAGCCGTCGCCCGACGTCGTTTCCCCGTCGTCACACTGCTCGAGCCCGAGCAATAGCCCATCACCGCAGACCGCCAGACAGCGCGCGTTGACGATGGGGCACGCCCAGCCCGTCTCGAGCAGGCAGGTGACACCGCAACCATCCCCCTCCGCGGCGTTGCCGTCGTCGCAGGTCTCGTCCCCGGAGATCACGCCATCGCCGCATTCCACCGAAGAAACACACGGCTGCCCCGGAGTCGGGCACACGAAATCGCGCTCGATCTGACAGTTGGCGGCGCAGCCGTCTTCGCCGTCGAGGTTGCCGTCGTCACACTGCTCACCCGCGAGCTGCAGGCGGTCACCGCAGATGGCGGCTAGCTCACAGCGCGAACCGGGGGTCGGACAAGCGAAGCCCTGCTCGACCACGAGGCAGTTCGCGGAGCAGCCGTCCTGTGCCTCCCGATTGGCGTCGTCGCATTGTTCGTCGTCGTTCAGAGCGCCGTCGCCGCAATACGGGGGCGGGTCCTCTTCCACGAGGATTTCGTCGCTGGGGGTGGGGGCGTTGATCGGGCGTGCCGGGTCATCCACGGGATCGGGGTCGTCGTCCGGCTCCCCGGAGCTCACCACCGTGACGGGGGGCAGCGGATCTTCTGAGGTGCCGCAACCGGGTGGGGCCGCGAGCGCAGAAATGCCCAGAAGGGCGAGGCCGAATGGCGAGCAAGACCAGCGCAGCCTGGAATTTCCCGAGTGGACGCGCAGGGGATTCATGAGCTTCCATAATAGGCAGATTCGCTGCTGCCCACCACTCGGCAGCGAGGCTCCCAGTGGCGAGCGCTGCGTTACCTACACGAGCCTCCCGCCGGAATGTTCGGGGGCCGTGGCGGTACCGGCTGAAAACAGCAATCCCACCGCAATTCGAGCCTACGCCCGCGGGATTTCGGCTCGCCAGGTTCCCCGTTGGGCCGGTATTCTCCGAGGCGATATGACCGACCGAGTTCTATCCGACTCCGAGATCGAGCACTTCATTCAACGCGGCTTCGTGCGCGTGACGGACTGTTTCAGCCGCGAACTGGCGCGGGATTGGACGTCGCGGGCGTGCGAGCGCCTGTATTGTTCCCTGGACGATCCCTCGACGTGGCCGAGCGGGCGCATGCGGCCGCCGGAATCTCAACGGGTGAGCTTCGAGAGCGTGGCGCCAAAGGCTTGGAGAGCCGCGTGTGAGCTCGTCGGTGGAGAGGGAAACATCCTGATGCCGTGCACCTGGGGAGACGGCTTCATCATCAACTTTGGGCGCCAACCCGAGCTCACGTGGCACCCGCCCTCCAAGGAGATTCACGACTATCAAGTCTGGCACAAGGACGGGGATTTCTTCCGTCACTTCCTGGACTCCCCGGAACAAGGCCTGTTGGTCATCGGCGTGTTCTCGGACATCGCGGAGCGCGGCGGTGGCACATTCATCGCCTGCGACTCGGTGGGGCATGTCGCGCGCTTCCTCGCGGAACATCCGGAAGGCGTGTTGCCGCGTGGCACGCCGTGCAACGATATCATTGCGCGCTGCAGCGACTTCGTGGAGACCGCCGGGACCATCGGCGACGTATTCTTGTTGCATCCATTCATGCTCCACACCTGGTCGTTGAACGCGAGCGAACAGGCGCGGTTCATCATCAACCCGCCCGTCAAGTTGAACGAGCCGATGTGCTTTTCGCGTGCGCCGGGGCGACATTCACCGGTCGAGCGCGCGGTCTTGCGCGCCCTCGGCACGGATCATTACGAGTTCGTATTGGCTCATCCGCGCGAGGCCATCGTGCCCGAGCGGCTCGCCCGCGAGAAAAAGATCTGGGAAGAGCGAGCGCGTCAAGCGGGCCCCGCCGTGCGGGATTAGGCAGATGCAGCGGAGTGACGAGCGAGCCTGCTGCGACACACCGCGTCGAGGCGTTCTGCGTCGATGCTCGACCTCATCGTGTGTCGAGAGCGTTCGAGTGATCACATTTTTGATCTGACCTGGAAACGCTACCGCGCCGCGCTGCATTGAGCTGACGTTGCTAGCTATTGTCCACTTGGGCGCGTGAGCGATCGAGTGCGGGCGGGGTATGTGCGCTCGAGCAGCAGTGCTTGACGTATGCGAGTCTGCCCATTACCGATTGCAGCCTCGATGTCATCGCTGCGTGTGCGGGAGCCGCGCGTCGATGGCGATGGCTTTGAGGCGCGGCCTGATCACGATGGGAACATCGTGGGTGGGTACCGATCCGGGAACAGCGAGGAAGAATGAAGGGCGGCAATCTGGAGAGCGTGAATCGGCAGCGCGGCGGTCGTTCTATCTCGTTGCTCGGCGCAGTTGGGCTGCTGCTGATCTCCGGCGCGGCCGCCGCGCAAGATCCCGCGCCCGCTGATGATCCGCCTCCCGCTGAGCCGTCGCCCGCCGAGCCCGCTCCCGCACCCCCTGACCCCCCGGCTGCCGAACCGCCTACCGCCGAACAACCCGCCGCGCCTGCTGAACCCGCCGCGTCGCCGGCGGCGCCCGCCGCGCCTGCTGAACCCGCCGCCGAGACCCCCGGGCTGGAAGCGGAGGCAGGTGTTGAGCCGAGCGACTCCGAGGCAGGGCTCGACGAGGTGGTGGTGACGGTCGATCGCCGCAAGAAAGACCTCCAAGACTACTCCGGCACGGCAATGGCTTTCTCCGAAAAGAAGCTGAAGGCGGTGGGGGTCACTCAGATTTCGGGGCTCGCGACGATGGTTCCTGGGCTGCAGATTGGTGTGCAGGAAGGCAACACCGAGGTCTATATCCGCGGCGTCGGTAACGATAACAATGCGGAACACGGCGACATGGGTGTGGCGCTGCACCTCGATGGTGTCTACCTGCCACGGCCGCGCGGCGTCGGCGCGATGTTCTACGACATCGAGCGCGTCGAGGTGAACAGCGGGCCACAGGGCACGCTGCGCGGGCGCAACGCCCAGGGCGGCTCCCTCAACATCGTCACCAACAAGCCCAAGCTCGGCGAATATGGAGCCAATGCCGAGGCCACCTTCGGTGCATTCGCGGAGCGGCGCTATCAGGGGATGGTCAACATCCCGATCGGTGACATCTTCGCCATGCGTTTCGCTGGTTTCTCGAGCGTCCACGATCCGCATTGGCAAAATGGCGGCCCCATCTACGACATGCGCGCAGCGCAGGACGAAGACGCGTACGCGTTTCGCGGCTCGTTCAAGCTGCAGCCCATTCGGCCCCTCAGCATCGTCGCCTCGTATGATTTCGTCGCAGAACGAGGCACCGGCTACATCGGCGCGAACTTCGACGACCCGCTGAACAACCAGAATGACGCCGGCACGCCGAACAACACCCTCGACGATTTCCCGGACACGATTCCGCCGGACGCCGTCGACGACCCGCGCAACATCTACCAGTTCGGCATGCAGCCGAGCGTGGACATGAAGCACCAGGGCGGCAGGATCGACATCAGCTACGACGCGGGCCCCGTGATCATCGAGGCGCTCGGCAGCTATCGCGACCTCGTGTACAAACAGGTGAACGGGAGCAGTGCGGGGGTCATCTACCCCCCGACGGTGGGGCCGAGAGGGCCGCGCCCGGGATTTGACTTCGAAGGCCAAGGCTCGGATTTCTTCGGCACGGCCTACTGGGATACGCGCTCGCAGTCGACCGTGGCGGAGCTCCGTGTGTTGGCGCCGGACAGTGCGCGCCTGCGCTGGACCGTTGGTGGCTTCATGTTGCTCGAGGATCAGCAGATCGTCCTCTATCAGACGAACGATCCGGCCAATGGCTATGGCGGAGCCGAATACAACATGCCGAACGTGTACGGCGACTCTTACGCTGGATACGTCGACGCCACCTTTGACGTGGTGGACTCCTTCCGCGTGTTGGGCGGCGTGCGCGTGACGCGTGAAGTCAAAGGCCGGCGTGACGGCATGGCGATGCAGCGCAACAACTTTCCGGGGCAGGGCGGCCGCTTCGGCACCGAGGGCTTTCGGCCCGCCTACCACGATCGCAGCGACTTTGACTTGCCGCCGAACGCCTCGGTCACCGATCGGGTGAATCTATTCCTGGACGGCGTCGCGAGCTTTGGCTCGCGAGACACGTTGCCGCAGGCGCTCTGCGAAGATCCGCCGCAGGCGTTGCCAGGCCAGCCGCAGCAACCGCGCCTCATCACGGACTCTGAGACGGGGAACCTGCGCTGCTCCGTGCGCGTCGCCGATTCGCTGGGCAACGGGTTCAACGTCAGCACCACGCCGCAGAACTCCGAGACCATCAACGTCTTCGTGGACTACCGAGCGGGCGCCGAATACGACCTCGGCAAGGACAGCTTGCTTTACGCGACCGTGAGCACGGCGCACAAGGCGGCCGGTTACAACGACACCGTGTACGGCCCGGGAGGGCAGGAGCTGTTCAGCGAGTACTACGATCCGGAGGACGTGACGGCGTTCGAGCTGGGTTCGAAGAATGTCCTGGCTGACCGCCGCCTGCGCCTGAACGCGTCGGCGTTCTTCTACCTCTACAGCAATCAGGTTTTTCAGCAGATCGTCGAAATCGCGCCGAGTGACGAGGACGCCAACGTCATGACCAGCGTGACGTCACAGCGGCAGAACGCGGCTTCGTCGAACCTGTACGGGCTCGATCTGGACGTCACCTATGCGTTGCCGCTCGGGCTCGAAGTCGAATTGCACGCGCTCTTCTTGGATGCCCGCTATGGCAAGCGCACGCTCGTGACCGACGGGCGCATCGACTTCAACGTTCAGAACTACGAGGTCGACATCGACGGGCATTGGTTGCCGCGCGCCTCTCCCTATTCGCTCAACTACGCCTTGTCGCAGCTCATCCACACGGAAGTGGGGTCCTTCAACTGGATCATTCAGGGCCAGACCGTGGGCAAACACTATATGACCGTGTTCAACGGGGACGGCAAGCTGCTGCCGGAGGCCAACGGTAACGAGCCGATGGGCAATGCTCGATTTGCTCAGCTCCAGGAAGACGCTTCACGCCTCACGGACGTCGTGCCGGCGTATACGCGTTTCGATCTGGGGCTCGGTTGGTCACACCCGGATGGTAGGCTCTCCATCAACGGCTACCTGAACAACGCGTTCAACATCGCGTACGCCACGACCATCATTTCCACGCCGGACTTGAATCTACGCTTCTTCAACCCACCGCGCACAGCCGGTGTTCGGTTTCGCGTCGAGTGGTGAGACCCGATCGGTGCGGTCGGCGGTGGTCGAAGAGCTTGACGATCCGGGAGCGGGCGACATTAGATTCGTGCAGCGCTAGACTGCGGACCAACGGCTTCCAACTGGGAGCCATGCGACGGAGCTCATGATGAAACTCGGGCTGGATACCTCCACTGAAACCGACGCCGGCGTGGAGCACCGGCCTGGGCTTCTGATCGTGCCTGCGCACGCTTTGACCTGGATCCTGGTGGGCGCGCTTGCGGGCTGCACCGTTACCAACTCCGTCGAAGACGATCCCGAGGATGACCGGCCCGCGAACATCTGGCGCGACGATCCATCCGAGCGCAGCAAGGAACTGTGGGTGAACCCAGGAGACAACCTGCTGGCGGCCCTCGTCGAGGTGGAGCAAAACGACCTGAACCAGGTGTTACCGGCCAACAACCAGGTGCTCGGCGCGGTGCTCGGGGAAGCCGGCCACTACTTCTCCGCGCTGACGACGTTCCAGCCCACCGGTGATGCGTTCTTGCCCCAAGAGGAGGAGTGCGACGACAGCGATCTGCCTGACGCGGTGGAAGAGCTGTGCGAGCGCATTGTCGACAATCCCGACGACGACGAGGATCAGGATGGCGAGCAAATCGTGTTCATCAACACCTTGCCGCACGCGCCATTTCACCGCAGCATGGTGCGCAAGATCCTGAGCTGCGCTCGCGAAGCGGGTTATTCCTATCTGGCTATCGAGGAGCTCGAAGAAGACGCGGCGGCGCTGACAGCGCGTGGCTACGTGTCGCGGACGACGAGCGGCGCCGCGCTGCGTGAACCGCAAATGGCGCGCCTGATCGAGGACGGCTTGGCGCTCGAGTTCCAGCTGGTGAACTTCGACGTGGGCCAGCGCTGTGAGGCTTGTGGCTTCGTGGAGACCATCAACGAGCGCGCGGATCGGCAGGCGGAGAATCTGATCGCGAAGACCATTGGCGTCGATCCAGCGGCTCGGGTCTTAGTGGTGGCGGGGCCGTTCCAGTCCTTCAAGGAGCCGTGGGGTCAGAGTGAGCCGTACACGACGTCGCTCGCGCGCCGCGTGTGGGACGTTAGTGGCCTCGAGCCGTACGGCATCGATCAAGTCGCGATCGACCTGCCGGCCCTCCCCTTCGGGGTCAGCAGCCCCTCGCCGCCATCCGGCATGTACATGGCGTCCGGACCGAACAATGGCCGATGTATGGGGCAATACGCACCGTCGACACCCACCGGTGTGGGCGCGCTCAACACAGTGATTGTCCATGTGCCTCCGCGCACGGACGAGCGGCGCTGGGATTGGTTGCGTGCGCCCGCCGAGGAGCGCCGGACCATCACTCCGACGTGCGCAGCGTGTGAGCCGACCGAGCGGCTATTCGTGCAGGCATTTCGGGCCGGCGTCGACACGGCCGATCGCGTCGCTATCGACCAGACGTTGTGCGGCTCGGGCGAGGCTTGTGAAATGGTGCTGCCGGCGGGTTCCTATCAGGTCTTCGTGTGGAGCGAGGAAGCGTTGGTCGGCTCAGGCCCCGTCGACCTGACTGCCACTAGCAGCGCTAGCCTGGCTCTGTAACTCCGACGGCGTATCGGCTCGTGCCGGACCGGCATGGCACGTGACCGTGGTCGTCATCGTCACGTTGGCCCGCATTGGCACGTAGCCTAGCGACTCGACATGAGCAGCCGGGGCGGCCACCGTCCGCGAAGCCCCGATTCTGTGCCGTGTCGGGACGCAAACCGTGCAGGCTAAATCCTTGACACCGATTAAGAAGTCGACCTGACCGCCGTCTTGCCCATTGGGCAAGAGTTTTTGGGAGGGTCTTAATGCGGTCGAAGAGGATAAGCCCGCTCGAGCCATCCGCCGCCGAGCGAAACACGGGTGGGATAGCCGTCGCGCCCAATCCGGCGAGCAGTGGTACGCGGCCGGCGACCGCGAGGCGTCGGCGCGTGCTCCTGGTCGAAGACGAGGACATGGTTCGAAAGGTTATCAGCCGCATGCTCACGGCGCGCGGGTTCCAGGTCCACACGGCCGCGAGCGGCACCCAGGCGATGGCTTTGTTCGACCAGCAAGACTTCGAAGTCGATCTACTGATCACCGATCTCATGATGCCGGAATGTGGCGGTCAGGTTCTGGCGAAGACCCTGTCCGAACGAATCTCGAGTCTGAAGGTGCTGTTCGTTTCGGGTTACAGCGCGGCCGAAGCCGACGGTTGGGCCCCGGCACGCCACCGGTTCCTGACCAAGCCGTTTGGCTCGTCGGAGTTGGCCAATGCGATCGACGAGTTGTTTGACGACGAATAGCGTACTAGCTCCGAGCGTCCACCAACACCTCGTCGAACAACTGTGCTAGCTCCGCCGTCAGCGCGCGCCGGCTGTAGCGCGTGGCAGCTGAGCCCGGGAGACTTCGAGCGCCAGCACGAAAGGCCGCAAAACAGGCATCGAACTCGGCGCTGATGGCCGCCGGATCGGACCACTCCACGACGCGGCCCGCCCCGCTCTCGCGCATCAGCCAGGCGTCACCGCCGCTCGAATCCACCACGGCCAAGATCGGTTTTCCGGCGTGCAGATAGTCGAACGCCTTGCCCGAAACCACGTCCTGCCCTTCGCTGATGGTCTGCAAAAGCACGTTGACGTCGCTGCCAAACATGTAGCGCACGCTGTCCCTGCGGGAGACGGGTCCACGAAAGTGGACGGCAGAGCCCGGCGCGAGTTCGGCCTTGCGCGCATGGGGGCCCGCGTTTCCGATGAACTCGAGTACGGCTTTGGCTTTGAAGGCGGGATCCCGGCACGAAAGCTCGAAGCCGCGGATCAATGAGTCCGGATACCGCCGTTCGTTGAGCGAGCCGATGTAGCGAAACAGACACTTCTCATCGGGCACGCCGCGCAGTGGCTCGACCACTTCATCATCGTAGCCGTTCGTGATGACTCGCCAGTTTTCGCGGGGGAGGTTGGGGAAGCGCGAGTGCATGGCGGTGAGGGTGAGCGGGCTGGTGAAGACGACCCGTGCTGCCTGCCCGAGGACTCGCGCGGCCCAGCGCCGTTCGGCGCGAGCAATCTGGGCTGTTTTCGGACTCCACAAACTGCCGTACGTCCAGGGGTCGCGCAGATCGACGATCAAGGGCTTGCCGAGCGCCGACGCGATGCGGGCGGCGGCCCCTAGATTTCGAAAGTGTGGCCCCGAGGCCCAGACCAAGTCGACGGCGCTGCCCTTGCCGATCTGACGCCCCGCGAGGATCGCTCCGGCGCTCCAATCGACATCCCAGTGCAGCCACCAGCCGAGCTGCTGTATGAGCGACCGCAGCGTCACCGGTTCGCGCTCCGGCGGCGGAGCTGTGGCGGGCGAGTCGGCTTTCGCGGCGCTCCGACGCTTACCGAGCCGCCGCAAGCGAATCGCCAGCGGAAAGAGTAGCCGGGGCGTGCGCACCACGCGCACGTTTTCCGGCAGTTCTCCGAGCAGCGTGTCGTCGCGATCCTCCGAGGGCAAGATGCTCGAGCTCAGCACCAGCGGTTGGTAGCCAAACTCGGGGAGGTACTTGGCAAAATAGAACGGGCGGGCCGAGCCGCTCACATTGAAGGGCGGGAACTTCTCGGCGACCATCAAGACGCGCTTCTTCACGGAGCACCAACACCCACGGCGGGACCCGGCTTCGACATGCGCGTCAGGGTGCCTGGCGGCCCGCTACGTACTGGCGCAGGCGTTGAACGATGCGTGGCGCTGCGTGCCCGTCGCCATACGGATTGGCCGCGAGCGCCATGCGATCGTAGGCAGCCGAATCGGTGAGCAGCCGCGAGGTCTCGTCGACCAGCCCTCGTGCATCCGGCCCCACCAGCTTCACCGTGCCGGCGTCGACGCCTTCGGGTCGCTCGGTGGTGTGGCGCATCACGAGAACGGGCTTGCCGAGGCTGGGCGCTTCCTCCTGAATGCCGCCCGAATCGGTCAATACCAAGCGGCTGCGCTGCATCAGGGCGACGAACTCGCTGTAGGCGCGCGGCTCGATCAGCTTGATGTTGCCGATGTTGCCCAGGCGTTGAAACACGGGTCCGCGCACGTTGGGATTCAGATGCACCGGGTAGACGAAGTCGTGGTCCGTGAAACGGCCGGCGAGCTCCACGAGGGCGCTGCAGATTTCCTCGAACCCGTGCCCAAAATTTTCCCGGCGATGGCCGGTGATGAGCACCATCGGTCGATCCGAGAGCGGCCCGCCGAGCGCGCGTTCGAGCTCGCGCTCGATCACGGCTTTGACGGTGCCCTGCTCTTGGCGCTGCACCTCCGCGAGCAACGCGTCGATGACGGTATTGCCGGTGACGGTGATAGCGGCATCGGCGATGCCTTCGGCGAGCAGGTTCCGCCGGGACAGCTCCGTCGGCGCGAAGTGCAGCTCGCACAAGCGCGAGGCGATGCAGCGGTTCACTTCCTCGGGGAAAGGGGAGAAGCGATCGAACGTGCGCAGCCCCGCTTCGACGTGGCCGACAGCGATGCGCCGATAGAAACAGGCCAGGCTCGCGGACAGCACCGTCGTGGTGTCGCCCTGGACCAACGCCAGATCCGGCTTCAGATCCGCGAGCAACCCGTCGCACGCGGCCAGCAATCGCGCGGTCAGCTCTCCGAGCTGTTGATTGGGCCGCATCACGGCCAGGTCGTGGTCAATCGTGAGCTCGAAGAGCTCCGCCACCTGGTTCAGCATTTCGCGATGCTGGCCGGTGTTGATCACGATTGGATCGAAATCGGGAGCAGCCTCGAGCGCGTGGATCACCGGGGCCAGCTTGATGGCTTCCGGGCGCGTGCCCATGAAGACCGCGACGCGCGTTTTCGTCATCGCGAATCCATTCTCGGCAAGGCCGGCAATCAGGCGCGCAGCGCTCCGCAGGTGTCGACCACGATCTTTTCGGCCAGAAGGTGCTTCGGGATACGCTTGAAGTCGCGGTGCGCCACGAGAACGACGACCATGTCAGCATCATTCAGGGCGGCTTCGAGCGAACAGAGCTGGAAGTCGGGGTGCGATTTGAGGTTCGGCTCCACCACGCGCAAGTCGTAACGACCGCTGGCGGCGAGCGCGTGGACGATCTCGACCGCGGGCGACTCGCGCAGGTCATCGATATCGGGCTTGTAGGCCAGACCGAGGCAGGCGATACGCGCGCGTTTCAGGCGATCGGCGCGTCGCTGCACGCGTTCGACCACCCAGGCGGGTTTGGCGGAGTTGACCTCGCGCGCCTTCCTGATGAGGGGGGTGACCTCGGGCGCGGTGTGGACCAGGAACCACGGATCGACAGCGATGCAGTGGCCGCCCACGCCAGGCCCCGGATTGAGGATGTTCACGCGCGGGTGGCGGTTGGCGAGCGCGATCAGGTCCCAGACATCGAGCTCCAGGGCCTCAGCCAGGAGCGAGAGCTCGTTGGCAAACGCGATGTTGACGTCGCGATAGGCGTTTTCGACCAATTTAGCGGTCTCCGCCATGCGCGCGGAGGTCACGAAGATCTGACCCGAGACGAAGGTGCGATAGAAATCGGCACAGAGCTCGCCCGAGCGCGCGTCGAGCCCGCCGACGATGCGATCGTTCTGCACGACTTCGCGCAAGATCTGCCCCGGCAACACGCGCTCCGGCGCGTGCGCGAAATGGACTTGCCCCGGCGTTAGCGTGGTCCCTTGGGTGACCAGATCGGCCATCATCTCGGTGGTGCCGGGCGGGCTGGTCGACTCCAGGATCACCAGGTTGCCGGGCTTCAGGTACGGGCAGAGCGACTGGGTGGCGCTCTGCACGAACGAAAGGTCCGGCACGTGACCGGCAGCTACCGGTGTGGGCACACAGACAAGGAAGATATCCGCCTCGGCCGGCACTGAATGGGCTCGCAACCGGCGCGTTTCGACGGCCGCCCGCACCAGGATGTCCAGGTCGGGCTCGACGATATGGGCGCGGCCCGAGTTGATGATCTCGGCGGCGCGGGCGTCCACTTCGACGCCGTGCACGCTGTAGCCGCGGGAGGCCAGGACAGCCGCGGTGGGCAAGCCGATGTAACCGAGGCCGACCACGCAGACGCGGGTTTCCTGAGGAACGGGCATTGGCCCTCCTCTGCCACGAGGGGTAGGACTGGACAAGTAGCAAGGGCCCAGCGCGAGCTCATCGCAGTCCCGGCGCATCGGTCCCCTGTCCGGTCCCTGGCGCTCTCAGAGCATCGCCACGCCGGACCGCCGGGGTCCGCGGGGGAATGCGCGATCGAGGGCCGCGCAATCCTCCGCGCTCAAGCTCACGTCGCCGGCACCGGCGTTTTCTTCCGTGTGGGCGACCTGGCTGCTCTTTGGAATCGCGAACAGCCCCGCGCTGCGCGTGAGAAACGCGAGGACCACTTGCCGAGGTGTCGCGCGGTGACGGTTGGCGAGTGCCGCCAGCACCTGACCGCCGCGACCTTTGGGCGGAAAGCTGGCGTTTCCAAACGGCGTGTAGCCCACCACTGCGATGCCGCGCGCCTCACAGAATGGCAGAACCGCGTGTTCGATGCCGCGTTCACCGAGATGATAGAGGACCTGATTACACGCCACACGCCCGGGGCCCGCGAGCTCGACCAGATGCCCGAGTTCGTCTTCGTCGAAATTGCTCACGCCCCAAGCACGGGTCTTGCCCTGCTCGACGAGCCGTTCCAGCGCCTCCACGGTGTCCTCGAGCGGGTGAGAGCCAGGCCAATGCAGGAGATAGCAGTCGAGGCGGTCTGTGCCGAGGTGCCGCAGGCTGCGCTCACAGGCGATGCGCGTGCCCTCTCGGCTGGCATTGCTCGGCACCACCTTGCTGACGAGAAACACCTCGTCGCGGCGCCCTGCGATGGCTTTTCCAACCAGGGCTTCAACCCGCCCTGAGCCGTATAGCTCGGCGGTGTCGACGTGCGTCATGCCCAGGTCGAGGCCCCGCCTCAGGGCCGCGATGGCTACGCTCTCGACGTCGTTCTCGAGATGCCAGGTGCCCTGACCGATCGCCGGCACAGCCTCAGCCGCACCAAAGGGTTGCTGCCTCACGGGAGTAGCGTATCGGGTCGCCACCCGAGGCGTCTAGACCCAGGCTCGCACGCGTGAGCGCGGCGGCGCGAGCGCGTCATTCACAGCGCTGGCGCGATACGTCTAGCGCACGCTCGAGAGCGCGCAACGCGTCACGTCCGGATCACTGGAAAGGGCGAAATCAGGAATCAAAATCAAGACTTTGCGTCGTCAACCGTGTTACGAACGGCGGGTCCAATGAGCGCGATTTCCTTTCCGCAACGATTCGTTTGGGGTGCTGCCACGGCGGCGTATCAGATTGAGGGAGGTGCCGCCGAAGGTGGCAAGGGGCCGTCCGTCTGGGACATGTTGTGCGAGAAGGCGGGCGCGATTCATGGGGGCCACGACGGCCGCGTAGCCAGCGACCACTACCACCGCTGGTTGGAGGACATTGCCCTGCTCCGGCAGCTCGGGCTCACCGGCTACCGCTTCAGCATCAGCTGGCCGCGCGTGCTACCGGAAGGTACGGGGCGCGTCAATTTGGAGGGCCTCGCCTTTTACGATCGGATCGTGGACGCCTTGCTCGAGGCCGGCATCACGCCGTACGCCACCCTGTTTCATTGGGACATGCCACTCGCGGCATATCACCACGGTGGCTGGCTCAATCGCGACGTGGCCGACTGGTTTGCGGAATACAGCGCCCTGGTGGCGCGCAAGCTCGGGGATCGGGTCGAACACTGGATGACCCTCAACGAGCCTCAGGTCTTCGTGGGGCACGGCCACTACGACGGCCGGCACGCTCCTGGGCTGCGTTTTTCGTTGGCGGAGATGTTGCGCTGCGGACACAACGCGCTGCGCGCACACGGCAGCAGCGTGCGTGCCATCCGAGCAGAGAGCCGCCGCCCTGCGCGTATCGGGTTTGCGCCCATGGGCTTTCCCAAGCTGCCCGCGAGCGAGGCTCCGGATGACATCTCAGCGGCTCGCCAGGCCATGTTTTCGGTTGTCGATCCCAACCATTGGAATCTTACCTGGTGGACAGACCCGGTGATGTTCGGGGCCTATCCCGAGGACGGTTTGCGGCTGTTTGGCAAAGATGCGCCCGCCGTGAGCGCCGGGGACCTGGAGCTGATCTCCGCTCCCACGGACTTTTTGGGCCTGAACATCTACCAGGGCGTGCGCATTCGCAAAGGCGCCGCGGGGCAGCCCGAGGTCGTGCCGACTCCGCCAGGCTTTCCAATCACCGGTTTCAATTGGCCGGTCACGCCGGAGGCGCTGTATTGGGGGCCCAAGTTCGCGTACGAGCGTTACCAGAAGCCCATCTTCATCACCGAGAACGGGCTTTCATGTCGGGATTGGCCTTCGCTCGACGGGCGCGTGCACGACGCCCAGCGGATCGACTTCCTCACCCGCCACCTGCGTGAGCTGCATCGGGGGATCCGTGAAGGCGTGCCGATCGAGGGCTATTTTCACTGGTCCGCGCTCGACAACTTTGAATGGGCCGACGGCTACAAGGAGCGGTTTGGCTTGATCTATGTCGACTATGCGAGCGGCGAGCGCATCCCCAAGGACTCGTTCCACTGGTACGCCAAGATCATCGCGTCGGGGGGAGCCGCGGCCCTCGAGGCCTCGGCCGTGGACGCTCACCGGCTGGATTTCAGCGCGGAGCACCAGGCGGCGCTCGCCGCAGCCCAGCGCTGACGCAGATCAAAAGGTGAACTGCCCGCGCGCCACGACGCGCGCACAGCCCCCGACCTCGACGCGTAAGGCGGGGCTCGAGCCGGGGTCTGCGCAGACCAACCGAGCGTACAGCGTCGAAGGCCTGCCGACTTCGGTGCCTTGGCTGATGGTCAGCGTCTCGTTGGGCGCTAGCAGACCGTGCTCGTGCAGGAAGACGGCAATCGGACCCGCCGCCGATCCAGTGGCAGGGTCTTCGGAGATGCCCGCGCTGGGAGCGAAATAGCGCGCCCTCGAGCTCCGCCCCTCGGCGTGAAAGACGCTGACGCCGAAGCGAGCCGCGCGAGCGAGCGCCGAGAAGTTGGGTTGCAGCGAGGCCACGGCCTCAGCCGAATCCAGCATCACGAGTACATGCTCTGGCCCGTTCTCATACGCGACGAGGGGCAGCTGAGTGCGGCTCACACCGAGCGCGTCGAGGACGGCGGCCCCCTCGTCAAATTGCAAGGGTCGCGGGTCTGGCTGCGTCATCCAGCCGAAGGCGACGCGTGCGCCCTCGCGCTCGAGCCGCACCGGCACGATGCCCGCTTCCAGCTCGAGCCGGAGCTCCGGGAGTTCGAGCGCCCCACCTAGAACGAACGCGGTCCCGAGCGTCGGATGCCCGGCAAACGGCAGCTCTCGGTAGGGGGTGAAGATCCTGACTTTGGCGTGGCCGCCGCGCTCGGGCGGCAATACGAAGGTCGTCTCCGAGAGATTGAGCTCGCGCGCCAGCGCCTGCATCGTGCGCGTGTCGAGAGACCGCCCGTCGGTGAACACGGCGAGCGGATTGCCCTCGAGGGGGCGATCCGTGAAGACGTCGCACAAGGCGTAACGCAGGGTCCGCACCGCTGGGTTGTAGCGTCCACCCGAGAAATAGACAGGCGAATTATCTAGAAGTGGCCGCGCACGCCGGCCGCGTGGGCGTCCCACCAGGGTTCGAGCGCGCTCGCCTGCGACGCCGGGGAGGGTTCGGAGGTGGTGAGCCACAACACGACGGCCACTGCGGCGCCGGCCGCGCCCACGCCGTAGCCGATGGTGCTGATCGTACGCATGGACCGGAAATCTTCGACGAGCGCGATGCCGTTGGTGTCAGGAGCGCAGCGCCGCTCGACACACGTCGACTCCGCCTCTGAATGTTTGGAGCTCGCCATCAGGCCGGTGACGACGCCGGTGCCGAGCCCCACCACGCCGACGCCTGCGGCGACGAGCGTCCAGGTCGACAACGAACCAGTGCCCGCGGCGGTGTCGTCCGTGCTTTCGCCATCGGTGCGCGGCGCCGGCGGCGACAATGACGGCGCCTGCAGGCGCAGCACCACGGTCGCATTGTGCCCGGGCTCGAGCACGACCTCCGAAATGTCGGAGCGATCGGTACCCACGGAGCCCTTGATGCGGTACGTCCCCGGGTTGAGGCTCTGAGCTTGACCGAGTTGGGCGGCGCCAATGGCGCGGCCATTGATTGAGACAGCCAGGTTGGGGTCGTTGCCGCTCACCCCTTCGAGTCGCAAGGTCAGCGTGGGGATGCGCCCCCTGAGCGCGCGACCTTCCTCTCGGGCGGCCGCAATCGCTTCTCCGAACTGCGCAGGACCACTGGACTCCATGGGGATCTGCGTGGTCCGGCCGTAGGCCTCGAGGGCCTCCACCAACAAGCCGAGTTTCTCCAGCGAACGCGCCTCATAAAGTACCACGGTGGGCGCCGGAAACAGCGTGTAGGCGCGCCGGAACAGCGTCAACGCCGTGTCGTAGTCCCCAGCGTTGAATGCTTCACGCCCGGTCACGGCCACGCTGCGTGCGAGGTCCATGTTGGCGTTTGTGGATTCGCTCGACCCGCTGCCCGCGGAATCATCGGCGGTGGCCGGCCAGGCGAGCGCGATCAAGGCAAAGGCGATCAGCGAGACACGGCCGGAAGAGCGGATCCGCCTCAGAGCGGGCGCCGTCACGAGTTGGGACATCTGCACATCCTCGGATCGGAACGGCCCGTCGCGCCCGCCTTGTAGGGTCGCAACGTCATAATTTGGCGCGCAGAGGACGGATCGGGCGCGGCGCGTGTCTCACCACGCCCCACCACGAGCACGCACCCGTGCTTGGAGAGCCGGTGTTGCCCGTCGGTCGGCTCGCTTCAGAAGCCGAATTCTTGATCGATGCGTTTGCGCGGAGCGGCTTTCGCCGTCTTGGGTCGAGCGGGGGCGCTGGCCGCCACGCGACGTGCCTTGGCGGCAACGTCGCTGGATTTGCTCAGAGTCCGCTCGGTCGCTTTGGGCGCCAGCGAGCGTGCCGACGTCACAGTGGTGGTAGCCACCTTCGCTGTGACGTCGTTGCGCTGAGCTGCGAGTCTGGTTTCGGCGCCGTCGCGCCTCTCCCCAAAGTCCACCGCCGCGACGGCGGGTCCAGCCGAACGGCCCTCGGGGGAAGCGAGTTCGCGCGCGGAGCTGGGTTGAGCCCCAGCAGTGAGCCTCGGGGCGCTCACAGTCTGAGCCAACACGCTCCAGCTGATGGCGGCAATACCGGCGGCCATGGCGCCCCAGCCCATGAGCTTCGTGGGCAAGCGATGCTGGCCCATGAACGCGGACAACGTCTCACCCGCCAACGTATCGGCCACGCGACGTTTGATCAACGTACTGAGCACGCGACCACGGCCACCCTCGGGGGCTGGACCTTCCAGGGCGGGTGCTTGCTCGCTCTGGCTCTTGGGATCGAGCCAACCTTCTTTCAAAGATCGCGAAGAGATGTCGGCGCGTACGCCCTTGTCGTAGAGCCAGCTGGCGAGCGCGCGGCCGAGTTCCCACATGGACCCCCAGCGCTTGTTGCGGTCACGATGCAACCCGCGTTGCACGATCCGCCACAGCGCGTCATCCCCATAGCCATGGGACATGATGGAGGCCGGCGCATCCTTCAGAATCGACATGAGCAGCGCGTTGTAGTTCGCGCCGGAAAACGGCAGCTCCCCCGTGATCAGCTCGTACAAGACGACGCTGATCGACCAGATGTCGGTACGGAAGTCGATGTCGGCTTGGCCGCGGGCCTGCTCGGGCGAAAAGTAACCAGGGCTACCGAGGACTGCGCCGTCCTGGGTCAACCGGGTGTTGCTGGAGTCCGTGTGGTGCTCGAGCTTGGCGATGCCGAAGTCGAGCACCTTGGGCTGCAACCGGCCCCGCGCGCCTTTTGAGATGAAGAGGTTCTCAGGTTTCAGATCGCGGTGGACGATGCCCTTGTCGTGAGCTTCCTTCAGCCCGTCCATGATCGGCAACAACGTGCTGACCGCTCGGACCGGATCGACCCGGCGCTCGCGCCCCAATACCTCGCCGAGGGATTCGCCGTGCAGGAGCTCCATGACGACGTAAGGGTCTCCCTCGACGGTCGCTCCGAAGTCCAGGACCGTTGCCATCGCGGGGTGTCCGAGGCGTGCAGCGGCGTGCGCCTCGCGCGCCATGCGCTTGAACGATTCGGCGCTCGGAGCGGCGCCGCGAACGAGCTTGACCGCGACCTCGACCTCGAGCGCGGTCGAGCGAGCTTTCCAGACCACGCCCATGCCGCCCCTGCCGAGTTGCTCGATCAGTACGTAACGGCCATCGAGTACATCGCCGGTCTTGTGCACCCGCGCTTCGCGCTGCACCCCGCTCGTTTCTGAGGGAGGGGGCGAAGCTTGCGTGACGGGCGAACTCGCGCGAGCCGAGGACGAAGAGGGGGGACGCCTTTCTTCGGTCTCGTTCGGCAATTGTCTCAGAGCCAGCATTACGGTTCGTTGAGTCTGAATCAGCGCCGCGTCATGCGCTCGTGTTAATAATTAAAAACGGAGCGGCACTTAAGAATTCGATGGGAGAATCTCGGGGAATTTGCGTGGTGCACTGTGCAAGTAGCAAGGGGTGCGACATGTATCTCGTTCGCGATTGGTGCAGAACGCTCAGCACTGATACGCATCCGCCCTGCCATCGCTCTGTTCCGGGCCCGGGGCGTGAGTGACCCGACAGCGCGGACAGTGCCTTCCCTGTTCCGACAGCGAGCGAGAGCGAATTAACAGGGCAGCCGAGGTGCACCGCAGCGAACCAGTCGGCGACGCGCTGGCGAGCATCCATGACGGCTCGAGCCGGGACAGGGGGGCGTCAGGAGCCGACTGCTGCCGAGCCGGCGCCACGGGCCGCGCGGATTTTCGCTTTTCGCGCCGCGTCCACTCTCGTCGTACTGGATGCCGCAGCGGGCTCGGACTCGTTGGTTTGTTCGGCCTCGATCGCCGCCAGATCCGTTGCCGGCGTGCCTTGCCGCTCGGGCGTGTAGTCGGTCACCAAGCGCTGGAGCCCGTCACGCACTTCGCCGTCGTCCCCTCGGCGGGCGGCGTCGAGCAGCTCATCGAGGCACGCTTCGATGTCGAACGCCGTGTTGGCGTTGGTCCGCCCGACGAGGATCTTGGGGTGGCGCGTCTTGTCCGCTCGTTCCTCCTCCGTGGAGAGCTCCTCGAACAGCTTCTCGCCGGGGCGGACGCCGCTGTATTCGATGCGGATCTCTTCCTCGCTGAAGCCGGACAGACGAATCAGATCGCGAGCCAGGTCGACGATCTTGACCGGCTCTCCCATGTCCAGGACGAAGATTTCGCCTCCTGCGCCCATGGTACCGGCCTGCAGCACGAGCTGCGTGGCTTCCGGAATCGTCATGAAATAGCGCTGCATGTCCGGGTGTGTGACCGTGACAGGGCCCCCCGCCGCGATCTGTCGCTTGAAGATCGGCACGACGCTGCCGGCGGAGCCGAGCACGTTGCCGAAACGCACGGTCACAAACTTGGTCTGGCTCGCACGGGCGCGCGACTGCACGTAGATTTCCGCTGCACGTTTGC
>JAYWEH010000503.1:0-8485 GCA_043780025.1 Deltaproteobacteria bacterium | reverse complement strand
GGCGCTGCATTTCACGTGGCGTGGCAACAGCGCCCGGCGCTCCACCGGGCTCCCCGCCGCTCGGCTTCGACTTCCTGATGGACGTGTGCGTGCAGACCGATCCGCTCGATCCGACACGAGCCTTGTCGATAGTCCCCCAGGTCGAAGGGGCTGTCACGCCCGAGTGCGCTTGTACCAGTGCTCACGGCGAGCTCCAGCCGACACCACCGCTCATCGTGCGCTTCTTTGACTCTGAAGCGGCTTGCGGCGCTCACTTTGACGCCACACGAGGCGGCTGCTGGCTCGAACCACCGCCTGATAGCGGCACATCCATCGAGAGCAGCGCAACCCCCATCGCGCAGGCCTGGAACGACCAGATCGCGTTCAGCTTGCCGGACCAGGACGTGTTCAGCATCGATCTATCAGCCACGCCTCCCCGGCTCGTGCCTGCGGGGTCCTTCAGCGGCGTCGGCACCACGCTGTTCAACATGGCCGTCCACCCCAAGACGGGGAAAGTCTTCGTCAGCAACCTCGAAGCGCGTAATTTGGTGCGCTTTGAAGGCCCCGGCAGCGGCGAATCCGAGGACGAGCGCTTCGCCAACACCAGCGTGCGCGGGCACACCGCCGAGAACCGCATCACCGTGATCGATCCAGAGAGCGGCGCGGTCCAGCCGGTGCACCTGAACGATCACATCGACCGCGGCGCGTGTTGCGCACCCGAGCCAAACGCCGAGACAGAACGGAGCCTGGCCTTCCCGCTCGGTCTAGCCATCTCCAACAAGCGCCGTCACGGGCGGCTGCTCGACGATCAAGATCTGTACGTCGCCGCCTTTGGCTCTGACAAGGTCGCAGTCTTGAGCACGGCCGACCTCGAGAATGCGACTGTGGGCGTTCCGTTTCAAGATCAGCGCGACCACATCGAGGTTCCAGGCGGCCCGGCGGGGCTCGCGCTCGACGAGCGCCGTGATCGCCTGTACGTCTTGACGCGCTTTGACAACGGCCTCAGCGTCATCGACACGCGTTCGCGGCGCGTGATTCAAAGGCACTCGCTCTACAGCCCCGAGCCGGACCGCGTGATCGAGGGCCGGCGCTTCCTGTATGACGCGCGCACCACCTCGAGCCACGGCGATACAGCGTGCGCCAGTTGCCACGTGTTCGGCGACTTCGACGGGCTGTCCTGGGATCTCGGTGCGCCCAACGAAAGCACGGCGCTCAATACCGGCCCGTTCATGGAGAAACTCGAGACGCTCGCGGACCCCCTGACCTCACATTTTCTCGCGGTCAAAGGCCCGATGAATACGCAGTCCCTGCGCGGCCTCGCCAACCACGGCAGCATGCACTGGCGCGGTGATCGCCGGGGCGGCAACGGCTCGACCCTTCACGAGCAACCGGACACGGGGGCGTTCGACGAGCAGGCGGCCTTCAAGGCCTTCAACGTGGCGTTCCCGGGCCTCAACGGCCGGTCGGCTCCGCTCTCCGATGCGCAGATGCAGGCGTTCACGGATTTCACCCTCGACATGACGTATCCGCCGAACCCCATCCGCAATCTCGACGACCGTTTGACACAGCGCCAGGAGCGAGCGCTCGATACGTACATGGGGTGTGACGCCACACAAGAGTCCGTGGCGCGCGGCGAGTGCCTCGATGGCCGCGACATCGACGCGGAAACGCTGAACTGTTTCTGCGCCGTGACCCCGCGCTTCGTACTCGGGCTCGAGCCCGTGCCGGACTTCTGCCCGCCAGACCCGGTGTGCACGCTCAACCTGAGCGACAACTTCCAGACCTGCAACGGTTGCCATCAGCTCGCTCCGGATGCCAACGCGGAGTTCGGCGTCGACAAGCCCGGCCTGTTCGGCTCGAACGGCTCGTATTCGTCAGACGGCGTCGTGCACGTGATGAAGGTGCCCCACTTCCGCAACATGTATCAAAAGGTCGGCATGTTCGGCACCGTGCAGACCCCGTTCGGTGTCGGGCTCAGCGATTTGCCAGATTCGGTGTTCGGGCCGAGAAACGGTGGCCTCTTTTCGCTCGCCAATGCGTTCACCGGCGACCAGATCAGGGGCTTCGGGTATACGCACGCTGGCGAAGAGGACACGATCTTCCATTTCATCGCGTCGTTCGCGTTCATTCGAGGTGTGAGCTTCGGCCCCCCTTTCATCGCGGACAACCTCGGCGGCTTCGAGCTATTTTTGCCCCGGGATAAGCCGGGCTGTTTCGACGGCCAGCTGCGCGCCCTCAATGAGAGCTTCACGAGCGCGCTCGGACCGCCCGAAACCGTGGCACTGCTGCGCGAGCAGGCCAGCGTGCTGAGCAATCCGTTTTCCACACCGGACCAAATCGCAGCCACCACGGCAGCGCTGACTCAGTTCGTCGCGGGGTTGCCCACGAGCAATCCTGGCTCGGTGTTTCAGCGCTTGCCGATCGCGCAGCTCAGCCTGCCCTTGCTCGACTGCCCGGCGCTGCCGGACGCGGCCACCCTCGAATCACTCGGGTGCTTCGAGCTCGGATTCTCGCCCGCTTGTTTCCAGTCCTTCTTCACGGTGCGTAATTGTGCTGCCTGGGGCTCCACGCTGGAGCAACTGCTCGGCAGCGGCACTGCCTTGTGCGAGGGCGCGGGGCTAGAGGAGCGGCGCGAGGTCGAGGATTTCATCCTGGCCTTCGACAGCAATCTGAAGCCGATCGTCGGCCAGCAGGTGACGCTGCGCACAGGGGCGCCGGCTCTAGCGAACAGCCGTCTCACGCTGCTCTTGAGCCAGGCCGATCTCGGTCACTGCGACGTCATCGCGCACGCGGGCGATCGAGGCGCCGTGTATACCGGTAGCGGCTTCTTGCGCGACAACGGGGCGACCGTGTCGCTCGCCGCGCTCTCGGGCGGCAACCAGCCCGTGACGTTCACGGCGGTGCCCCCCGGGGAAGGGCGGCGGTCGGGCGTCGATCGGGATCGCGACGGCCAGCTAGACGCCTTCGATCGCCACTGAAGGCGCGTGCAATCGATCCTGCATGACCTTCCGGTTCCGCTTGCCGAGCGACCTTCGTTCGGCGGGCGGTTGTTGGAGTTTCTGCTGGTGGGCGGAGCCACGCTCGCGCTGTTCCCACTGTCGTGGTGGCTACAGCACCAAGTCGGCCTGGACGCGGCGGAGCTCGCTGCGGGCTTTCTGACATTTCACGCCGCCTACGTGATCAATGATCCGCATTTTTCGGTCACATACCTGCTGTTCTACCGAGACGTAAAAGCTCGCGCCTTCGGTGCCGCGTATGGCCGCCGGCAACGACTGCGCTATTGCTTCGCTGGTTTTGTGGCCCCGCTCGGGTTGGCCGCCTGGGCTCTGGCGGCGCTCTGGCGAGGCTCCGCGCCGGGGCTCGGCTGGCTCATTCAATTGATGTTCTTGTTGGTGGGGTGGCACTACGTCAAGCAAGGGTTCGGCGTGTTGACGGTGCTTTCGCGGCGGCGAGGCGAGGCGCTTTCGCCCCGCGAGCGGCGGATCTGCGAATTTCACTGCTACGCCGCCTGGGCGTACGCCTGGGCCAACCCCGCCGTGCCGGCGGGGCAGTATGAAGAGAAGGGCGTGGTGTATTGGGCGGTACCGCGCGCACTCGAGCTCGAGCAACTGGCAGGTCTGGTGCTCATCGTGAGCTCGTTCGCCCTGGCCGCGATGTTGGTCGCCAAGTGGCGCCGGGACCGCCGTATTCTGCCCATGGCACCGCTGCTCGGCTTCTTGATCACGATCTGGGCCTGGACGATCTACTCGAGTGCCGATCCACTGATCCGCTACGCGATCCCGGCGCTCCATTCGATTCAGTACTTGTATTTCGTCTGGTTGATGCAGCGCAATCAGGCGCGCGCCGAGGAGGGTCCACCGGCCTTTGGCCGCCCCGCGGCGCTGCGCCTAGGCGTGCTCGCGCTGTCCGCTCTCGCCCTGGGCTGGCTCGGTTTCAGAGGCATACCAACTCTTCTCGACGAGCTATTCGTACCGGAGGCGCGCGGGGTGCCCGCCCTGGGAGAGCTGGGCGCTACGCCATTTTTAGCGGCCTTCTTCGTGGTCATCAACATCCACCACTACTTGATGGACTACGTGATCTGGCGCCGCGACAACCCCGACACGCGGTACCTCGTCAGCAATCGATTTCACGCGGAGATGTGAGGGCGGCTCGATCGGCCCGCGAGGTGCAGAGCTGACGCAACGGCGCCAGCAGGTATCGCTCCACGCAGAACCACAACACCGACGCCTGGTCGAGTGCGGGGTCCATCGTCGCGGCGCGGGCGCGGTGCATGGCGGCGTATTGGCTCCAATGCACGCTCGGGTGTTCGTGGTGCACCGTATGGAACCCCGCATCAAACACGAACCAGTTCGAGAGTGGGCCGGTGAAGTTGCGCGAGTGATCGTGCGGACCCGGCTGGCAACCCACGTGCTGGATGTAGTTGGTGAAGAACATGAACGAGGAGGCTAACAATGCCGGTAGCGCAAAGCCAAAGCCGTACACCGCGAGGCCCAGACCCGGGCCATGCAGCGCAACGGCCAGCCCGGCCAGCACCGAATGAGCTAGGCCAATTGCCACAAGCTGCGCGCGCAGATCGAGCCAACGCCACCCGCGCTGCGCGTAGACGCGCCGCGCATAGGCGATGACGAGCGGCAGCTGCCAACGGCCGCACGATAGAACGTAGTGGACCAGCTGAAAAATCCCATCGCTTGCTGCACGCCGATGGGTGCGCGTGACGTCCGCCGGCCCGTTTTCGTGGCGATGGTGATTGAGCTGATGAGTGGGGATCCAGAACGCGACCGGAGTGCCGTAAAAGATCGAGAGCCACGCGGAGTACAGGCGATTCTGACGCGCACCACGAAACACCGGCACGTGCGTGTGATAGTGCGTGAGCACGCCGGCGCAGTAGCTCAGGTAAAAATTGAGCGGCCAGAGCCACGGCAGGGTAGCGGGAAAGGCGTAGGCCAGGCCGGGTGCCGCTGGAAATAGGGCGAACGCCCAAAACAGGGTGCGGTAGTCCGAAGCGTGTCGCGGGTGCATGAAAACCTCTCAATCGAAGCGCAAAAGCTCGACTGAGAATGTCCTCCCCGGGCTTCCCCGACAATTCGCATAGCTTTCAGCTTTTCTGACCGCCCACCGGCGTCAGCGTTGGCCGCACCAAAACCGCGCTCACGGCGCTCGAGCGGCCCCCGCCAAGGCCTTTTTCGGGCGCGGGGCTTCGCGTTTGAGGCTAAGCTCCCCGGGTGAGCCGACCGGGAAACGCAGCCGTCCTTTCACTCATCTTACCGGGCGTTGGCCAGATCTATAATGGCGAATTCTGGCGCGGCATATTCTGGCTGATCATCACGCCAGGCTTCTGGATCGGCTCCGGCGGAATGCTCGGCTGGGTCTGCCATTTGATCGCCGCGTACACGGCACACAGCCGTGCACGCTCGCTCGAGCAAAAGCAGGGTTAGAGCGCTTCGGTGTCTGAGTACGCGCGCTCCAGCGCGGCGAGGTGGAATTTTTTCATCTTCAGGAACGTTTGCATGACGCGCTCTGACCTCTTTGTGTCCGAGTCGCGCAACATCGCGGGTAGGCTGGTGGGGATGATCTGCCAGGACAGGCCGAACTTGTCCTTCAACCAACCGCATGGCCCCTCCTCGCCCCCTGCGCCCAATTTGCTCCAGAAGTAGTCGATCTCCTTCTGGGTGTCGCAGAACACCTGCAGCGAGATGGCTTCACTGAACTTGAACTGAGGCCCGCCATTGAGCGCGGTAAACTCGCGCCCTTGCAGGCGGAACGCCACCGTCATCACGGAGCCCGCTGGGCGCCCGTGAATCTCGAAGCCGGCTTTGCCATAGCGCGAGATCGCATCGATACTCGAGCCTTCGAAGATGGAGACGTAAAATTTCGCGGCGTCTTCCGCCTGGTTGTCAAACCAGAGGCACGGTGAGATCTGTTGCATCGATGCCATGAGGGCTACCTCCGATTCATTCCGCGCGACCTATCGAGGCCGGCCGAGGCATGAGCCATATACAATGTGAATAAGGCTCAGTCGACGTGTGTCCAGGCTACGAAGCGAGGCGACGAAAGCGCCACGGGGTGATTCACATCAGCGTCGCGTTCTTGCACTGCGCGACTAGACAGCCCCAGTCACCCCTGAGATAAACGCCCCATGCGGATCGCCACCTGGAACGTCAACTCGCTCAAAGCGCGGCTCGAAAAGGTCAGCTGGTGGCTGGAGCGGGCTGCCCCGGACGTGCTCCTGATGCAGGAGACAAAGCTGACGAACGAGGCCGTGCCCACCGACGAGTTCACGCGGCGCGGCTATGAACTCGCGCATCACGGCGAGGGCCGCTGGAACGGCGTCGCCATCGCCAGCCGAGTTGGCATCCAGGACGTGATCCAAAACTTCGGTGAACCGCTCGCGCCCGCGCGCACGGCCGACACCGGAGACGACGAGCCGCTGGCAGAAGCACGGATGATCTCCGCGGTGTGCGGCGACGTGCGCGTGATCAGCATTTACGCCCCCAACGGCCGTTCGCTGGGCTCGCCATCTTATCAGGCCAAGCTGGCCTGGTTTGCGCGGCTCGAGCGTTGGTTCCGAGAGACGCGCAAGCCGGACGAAGCGCTCTTGCTCGGTGGCGATTTCAACGTGGCACCGACAGACAAGGACGTGTGGGATCCCAAAGCATGCCACGGCGGGACCCATGTCTCGGCGGAGGAGCGCACGGCATTGGCGCTGCTCGAGCGCTGGGGCCTGTCCGACGTCTATCGGAGCCTCCACCCGGAGCCGCAGCGCTACTCGTGGTGGGACTATCGCTTCGGCGCGTTCCACAAGAACCTGGGCATGCGCATCGATCTCTTGCTGGCCAGCGCTCCGGTGGCGGCGCGCGTGGTCAGCTCGGAGATCGACCGCGAGGCTCGCAAGGGCAAGCCGATCCCGTCCGACCACGCGCCGGTCGTCGTCGACATCGACGTAGCGGGGCAGCCCTTCGACGCCGGTTGGCTCGGCGCGGCCGCGCGCATCGCCGCGCGGCGCGGTTGAGCGCCGTACGGCGATACCGCTCGGGCTATGCCCGCACGCCGAAGCGGCTACCGCTCGCGTAGCGGCGTAGGCCGCGGTTGAACAGTGCGACCGACGCGGTCGCGTACAGCGCGCTGCCACCCACACAAGCCAGCAGCGTCAGCGGGTGCGGCGCGCGCAGCAGCTCCATCGGCAGATACGAGATGAAGCCTGCCGGCAGCAGCGTAAAGAGCAAGAGCTTCAGCCGCGCATCAAACAAGCTCGGCGGGTACACGCTGAACGTGACCGTGAACTCGAAGATGGACCTCGACAGCGATTGCGTCTGGCCAAGCCAAAACGCCAGGCTGTGCGCCACCACGCCGCAGGCCACCAACGTCGAAAACGCGCACAGTATGCCCACCAGGGCCAGGGGCAGCGTCTGCCAGCTCACGCACTCCGACATGGCGATCAGCACGCCGCCGCTCGCCACGTCTCCCCAGCCGGACGTTTGTGTACGGCTCCCGAGCGCCTGGACCAGCACGCTCTTCGGCTGCGTGAGCCAGCCGTCGAGCTCGCCGTCGTACACCTTCTGAGCCAGGTCGAGGCTCCCGCCCGCGAAGATCACGGCCAGGCCGAAGCCGCTCGCCGAGATCCCGAACAGGCACATCACGTCCTCGAGCCGCCAGCCGCCGATGCGCCCGAAGCGACCCATCAGGATCCACCAGGTCATGAAAAATAGCGCGTTGTTGAGGGCCATGAACACGGCAGAGACCCAGAACGCGCCGCGCAGCGCGAAGCTCGCGCGCACGGTGGTACCGATCAACATGGCGGCATGTCGAACACTGGCCCGAAATCCTTGCATCCCGCGTGACATCACTCAGCCTCCTTCCATTTCTAGGCGCCGGCGCCCCACGCGCTCCAGCCAGACCAGGCCGAGCGCCACGGGCAGCATCCAACCGAGCACCTCGAGTGCCAGCTCGACCGCCATTCCGAGCGAGCCAGTCATCACCAGCTGGCCCGGGCCATATAACATCGCCGCAAATGGAGAGGCCTTGGCCAGCGCTTGCAACCAGTCGGGGTAGAGGGTCAGAGGCAGCAGCAAGCCCCCGAGCACGAACATCAACTTCTGCCAGATCAGGTATACGGGCATGCAATCGTGGAGCCAGAACGAGCACAGGCCGATGGCCAGCAAGCACATCAACATGAGCCCGCTCGCCAGCACGCCCACCAAGGCTGCACCCAAGAGGCCGCCCCAGCTCGGCCAAGTACCGCTAAAAATGCGGCCCAGTACGAGCCCGGAAGCCCCGAGCACCACCAGACGCACAGCCAGGTCTCCCGCCCCCGCCGCCAGTTTGCTGCCGGCATAGGAGATGGGGCGGCCGAGTTGATAGGCGATGTCCCCATTGCGGATATCGCTCTCGACGTCCAGGTGAATGGACGGTTGAGACAACATGATCCACTCCGTTACGACGAGGTACCAGACGTAGTCGCGCCAGTTCTGCGCGGGAAGCCCCGCGGCCGCCTCGGCCGCGAAGGCGG
>JAYWEH010000502.1:0-19847 GCA_043780025.1 Deltaproteobacteria bacterium | reverse complement strand
CCCCGCGCTGGATCCAGCTCGGCCTCAAAGCAAGCTTCTGAGGCCTGCCCTCGAGGACCGA
The DNA here is from genome assembly GCA_043780025.1 of Deltaproteobacteria bacterium. GTDB lineage: Bacteria > Myxococcota_A > Polyangia > Polyangiales > Polyangiaceae > SZUA-265. Next base: position 19,786 of record JAYWEH010000502.1, on the reverse strand, counting down.
TCCGAGGCGCGGAGTCGGCCAATGGACCGATACCGCTGTCGATATCGTTCTCGTGCATCGCAGAAATCGTCGACTTGATGTCGAATCTCCCCCGCGGGCTCCGACCCAGAGAAGAGGCGCCAAGCGGGCGCGACGATCAACGAGGAGTAAGACGATGAAATTCATGCTGATGATGAGCGGAAGCCAGAAGGGCTGGGAGACGGGGATCGGCACCTGGCCGGAGGAGGACATCAAGGAGCACATACGCTTCATGATCCGATTCGCAGGCGAGTTGAAAGGTTCAGGCGAGCTGGTGAGTGCAGAGGGGCTGGACATGCCGAACCAGGCCAAAGAGGTGCGCGCCAGCAAGACGGGCACGCCCATCGTCTCGGACGGGCCATTCCCCGAATCGAAGGAGTTTCTGGCCGGGTATTGGATCGTCGACGTGGAGACCCCAAAGCGAGCGTACGAGCTCGCGGCGCGTGTTTCCGCGGCGCCAGGGCGCGGTGGTGCACCGATGAACATGGCGGTCGAAGTGCGGCAAGTCATGAGCGGGCCCCCGGTCGAGGTGTGAACGGGAGCAGCTACGCGGCTGGCGAGAACCTGTTGCGCGACCTTGCGCCGCAGGTTCTCGGCGTTCTGGTGCGACGCTTCGGCGACTTTTCAGCCGCCGAAGACGCCGTGCAGGAGGCGCTCGTGGCGGCGGTGTTGCGTTGGCCCGACGACGGTGTACCCGACAACCCGCGCGGCTGGCTGATCCAAGTCGCCACGCGGCGGCTGACCGATCACGTGCGCACCGAAATTGCCCGGCGGCGCCGCGAGATCAAGGTCCACGAGCAGGACCCCGACGAGCTGCTCGTTGCGGCTCCGGAGATTTCGGACGAGGGCGACGCGGAAGATCCGCTGGTCCTCTTGTTCATGTGTTGCCACCCCGCGCTCTCGCAGGCCTCGTCGATCGCCCTCACGTTACGCGCGGTGGGCGGGCTGACCACCGGGGAAATCGCCAGCGCGTTCCTGGTACCGGAAGCGACTATGGCGCAGCGAATCAGCCGCGCCAAGTCCAGTATCAAAGCCTCCGGTGTACCGTTTAAACTGCCCACCGAACGAGAGCGCGCGGAGCGGCTCCGCGCCGTCCTTCACGTGCTGTATCTGATTTTCAATGAAGGCTACACGGCGAGCAGCGGCCCCTGCCTGCAGCGCGGCGACCTCGCGCGCGAGGCGATTCGACTGACCCGTGCGGTGCAGCAACTGCGGCCTCGCGATGGCGAAGTCGCAGGTCTGCTCGCCCTGATGTTGCTGACCGATGCCCGGCGCGACGCTCGCACCGGTCCAGAAGGCGAGCTCATCCCATTGTTTGAACAAGATCGCAGCTTGTGGGACCGCGAAGCCATCACCCTCGGCGTCGAACTCGTGAGCGGCGCACTCTCTCGCGGCTCGATCGGCTCATACCAGCTGCAGGCGGCGATCGCCGCCGTGCATGACGAAGCACCTCGCGCCGAGGACACCGATTGGCCACAGATCCTCGCGCTCTATCGCCTGCTCGAGCGCATGTCCGACAACCCCATGGTCTCGCTCAACCGCGCCATCGCGACCGCCATGGTGCACGGACCGCAAAGCGGGCTCACGGAGATCGACGCAATCGACGCCGACGGACGCCTGGGACAACATCACCGACTGCACGCGGTCCGCGCCCACTTGCTGGATATGGCAGGCGATCACACTGAGGCGGTCGTGCACTATCGAGAGGCAGCGGCGCGCACGACGAGCCTGCCGGAGCAGAATTATCTGCTGACGCGGGCCGCGCGGGTCGCGGAGAACGCCAAAAAACCCCTTGTATGACGCTCGAGCGTTGGAGCGATCAATGATTTGATCGCCACGCAAACGCTGAAGGCGCGTTGACGGCGCCGACGTACGCCCGTAGATCATCGGAGGCGGGCGGTTCGATCGCGGGTAATCTACCGGCGAGCATCGACCCGAGGAGTACGAGCTCATGTTGACTATCGACGCGCTCCCACATCGTTCGCCGTCCATTTCACGACGACCTGGTCCTCGCAGCCGCTCGGGCCTCGCCGCGTTGATCGTGTTGTTCGCTGGCTGCTCGAGCGAAGACCCCGAGGACGGAGCCAACCTCAACGCCGGCTCCGGTCTCGATGTACCCATCTTCGACGACGGCAGCGGCGAAGCCGACGTTCCGGGGTATTTCGACGGTCAGACTTGCGCCACTCAAACGGCCGGCGCTGAGTTGCTCCCCTCGGTGCTGCAGCTACTCGTCGACACGAGTGGATCGATGGATCAAGACGCACCGGGCGACCGCGGCTCCAAGTGGACAGTGACGCGCCGAGCAATGCTGGAAGCAGTCAACAGCATGCCCGCGGAAAGCGCGGTTGGACTGATTTTTTACCCCAACGTGCCAAACGACCAAAGGCCGTGTATCGATCGCCAGACCGCTGTCGGTATTGCGCCGCTCGGCGATGCCGGCGGTGCCCAGCGCCAGGGCATCCAGCGCGCTTTCCAGCGCCAGAGGCCGCTCGGAGGAACCCCGACGCATGACGCTTATCAATACGCGTTGTCGCAGGTCGGAGAAACATCCGCCATCGGCCCTCGCTTCGTGGTGCTGATCACGGATGGTATCCCCACTTATTCACTGGGCTGCGAGGGTACCGGCCAGGCCGAAGACGCGGTCGATCCAACGCCGTTGATCGGCGAAGCCACTCGGGCCAGCTCGCGCGGAGTTCGAACGTTCGTAATCGGGTCGCCGGGTAGCGAAGACGCCCGCGAGAGCCTATCGCGGATGGCTGAAGCAGGCGGGACCGCGCTCGCTGGGTGTTCGCACACAGGGCCCAACTACTGCCATTTCGATATGACGAGCCAAGACGATCTGGGCGCCGGGCTCGAGAGTGCGCTCGGCTTCATCTCGGGCATAGCGCTTGGCTGCCGCTATGCGGTGCCACAGTCTTCGGACGGCGCGCTGCTCGACGCGAACAAGGTCAACGTTTTGTTCACACCGCCTGATGGGTCTCAAGAGCTGATCGGGCAGAGCCTCGACCCGGCGTGCTCCGACGGCTGGCAATACGCGGAAGGCCAAACCCAAATTCGCCTGTGTGGCAGCACTTGCGATCGCGTTCAGGCGCTCGAAGGCAATCTGACCCTGCAATTCGGCTGTGCGACGGAGCTGCGCTGACGAAAGTTCCCTCGCGAACCGATCTGTGAGAAATAGCGGCTGTGCCAAGAATCGTCGGAATTGCGGGTAGCCTGCGCAAGGGGTCTTTCAATAGTTCCCTCTTGCGTACGGCCACGGAGCTCGCGCCCGCCGAGCTGAGCATCGACGTGGAATCGATTGCGGGAATACCGCTCTACGACGGCGACGTGGAGACGGCTTCCGGGATCCCCCCCAGCGTGGCGGCGCTCAAGGACCGAATCGCACAGGCGAGCGGCCTGTTGCTGGTGACGCCCGAGTACAATCAATCGATCCCCGGGGTGTTCAAGAATGCAATCGATTGGTTGTCGCGACCGGGTCAAGATATTGCGCGGGTATTTGGAGGCAAGCCGGTGGGCATCATCGGAGCGACACCCGGGCCCGCTGGAACACGGCTCGCTCAAACCGCGTGGCTGCCCGTCTTGCGCGCGCTCGGTTGCGAGCCGTGGTTCGGCAAACAGCTCTATGTCGCGAACGCGGGGCAGACCTTCGACGCGGAGGGCAAGCTCGTCGATGCAAAGATCACCGAGCTCTTGACCGCGTATTTGGCGGGTTTCGCAAAATTCGTCGATGCCTTCGGGCCGCGCTGAACGCTCCCCGCTTCGCCGTCATTTCCGGCGAACAGCGCCCGCGCAGGTCAATCGCCGAGCGCTTGCAGCTGTGACGCGAGCAGTGCGGCTTCATCGCGCGCTCTGGCCAACGCACGCTCGGCGCGCGCGAGTTCGGCGCCGAGACGCTCCACCTCGGCCGCCGCTACGTGGGCGTGCAGGTCTGCTGCCGCCAATGCGTTCTGGAGCCGTTCGCGTTCAGCCTGCTCGGCCAACCTCTGCTGTTCGCGGCGGTCCCGTTCGAGCTGCGCGGCCACGGCTCGCTCGCGCTCGACCGCCCGGTGGTCGTGCTCCGGCTCGGGCACTGGCGCGGGCTCCCGCACAAGGCTCGCCTGCGCGTCCGGCTCCGCGAGGCCGCCACCCAATGCGTCAAATCCCGGTGGATCGAGATCGGCAGCTAGGGCTCCGGCCGGCTCCGGATCGAATCCTCCTCGCGCCGCCAGTGCCAGCAGTGTCGCATTGATCCTGCGCAAGGTCGCGTCGTTCGGAGCGTGGTTCGCTCCAGTGAGCAACACGGTCGCGTTGGTGCGCAATTGGGCGAGGGCTTCGCGGTGCTGCAGACTCCCGGCACGATCCCCCGCGCGGAGCTGTGCCGCGGCCGCCAGGAGGGCATCGAAGGCCGGCCGAGCTTGCCACCACAGTTGGTTCACGGCCCACGCGGACACGACGGGGCGCTTCAGCGCGGACAGGCGAGTCGCTGCGGCTTTGTCGCCGCTGGCCTTTAGCTCGGCGGCGAGGCGCTTCCGCTCGGAAACAAACTGATCGAGCGGACTTCGATAGATCGCCTCGACCGCGTCGTCGTAGGGGCTCGCCATCCCTCGAGGGTACGCGACTCGGCGGCGTCCTGTCCCCGTTCCCGTGAGACTCGGCGGTGCGCTAGCGGGCGGCCTCGACCCCTGCCCCCGCTCACGGCGCGGACCACTCGTAGCCGAACCGCCCCGCGGTGCTCAGCAAGCCGAGCAGGTACACCGACTCCTGATAGTAGCGGTACTCGCCCTGCTGCTGCCGGACGCGCCAGAGATTGTCGACAAATTCGGCGCGGTTCGCCGCGCTGGACGCCAGTGCGCCCGAGGCCAATGTCGCGGTGAGCGCCGTGGAACCGCCATCCGAGCCGTTGCTGCCATCCAAGTCGAAGATCTGATTTTGGACGTTGTCCTCGGTGAGGCGGCTGCCGAAAAACGCGAGATACTTCTCCACTTGCGCCTTCATGCGCATATCGCCACTGAACCACGCGAAGTCGACGGCCATGTTCATGACCACGCGCCAGGCATCGAACATGAAACGATCGTGACCGGATCCACCGCTGTTCGGCGTGCCATTGAAGTTCGCGTAGTCGGGATGCAGGCCGGTCGTGGGGTGCGCCGAGCGCACCAGGAATTGACGGCTGCTTTCGGCGATCGCTCGCCACCGTTCGGCGTCAGCCGTAGGGCCATCGAGCGCGAAGAGATCGTAGAACGCCGGCAGGTTGTAGCTCGGGTCGCTGAAATTGGCCGTGTTGCCTTGGGGGTAAAACACGATCAGGTTCTGCCCGGCGTTAATCACCGCCGTGCGCCCCGACGCCGAAACGTTGGCTATCATGGCGTGCGACAGATTGTCCGCATCCGCCTGATAGTTGACGCCGCCAGCGCTACCCCAGCGCCGATCGGCGAGATACAAAGCCGCGGCGAAGTATTCCTCACCATCCGGAGCCGGTCCGGTTTGTCCAGCGTAGCTCACCGTCCAATTGGAGGCGTTCGACGTGTTCACGGAGCCCTGCCATTTGAAATAGTAGCGCCACGCCGCCACGTTGCCCTGCGCGTCGCCGGGAAACTGCATGTACGTGCGCGCGAACTTCCACAATCGATCGAACTGCTCCTGCATGTCCATCTGCACCGCGATCATCATCCCGTACGACATGCCCTCGCTGCGAATGTCGTTGGTGTCCGCTGCCCAGATGAATGCCAGGCTCGGATCCTGCGGCAGCTCGTAGTAGACGCGGTAACCCTGATTTCGGTTGGGCGTAGTGGACTCCCCCGTGCCGATGCCGAAGAAGCGATTGACCGCGACCACCACCTTTTCGTCCACCTCGGCCTCGGGAATACCGAGCAGCTCCGTGAAGAGGTTGGCCGTACCTCCCGCCGGTGCGTCGGGAATGTCCCCGGGCTGCACCAGAGGATCGCTCGAGTCAGGGTCGATGGGATTACCATCGGCGTCCAAGGGGAGCTCCGGCGAACCTTCATTTGTCGATCCGCCGCTTCCATTCAGCGGCGGTACCGCCGTGCCGCCGCCCGAACCAAACGGCACGGCACCATCACCGGCTGTGCTCCCATCACCAGGAGAGCGAAACGGAGCTCCGTCGGGCAAATCGGGCCCGCAGGCGCTGGCCGAGATCGCGAGCAACCACAGTGCTGGAGCCGTGAGACGGGGCTGGACTGACATGGGCCGACGACCTTCTCTCCGAGAATAAGCAGGGATTCGAAACATGGTAGCGTTTCCGGAAATCAGTCTAAACGCGGCCGCTCGAAGAGCAATGCTTTCCAGGAGTTGGAGTCGACAATCCCGTTCGGCAGTACACCTTCTGGGGCAATCAGTGCCGCTTGTCTGTAAAGCTGCGCGATGGCGAGAATTGGCGTCTCGATTCGGCGCAAGGCGGGGCCCCCCTGGGCCAGCGGTCCCGTGGAAGTGGCGGCAGGCGCGCGAAACGTCGCTTCAGCGCGCGGGTGCGGCGGTGCTTTCTCGCACCAACATCTCGACCGCAAAGTCCACTGACGTCGAGCGATCGCCTTGGCGGCGCTCAACGCTGTCGAGCAGCGCCTGGCAGGCAGCGACGGCCATGCGCGACGTGGGCTGCATCACGGTAGTGAGACCCGGCCAACATTGCTCGCCGTCGGGCGTGCCATCAAAGCCGACCACGGAGACGTCGGCGGGTACCTGCAAGCCGTACTTCAGTATTGTACGCATGAACGCGAGGGCCATGGGATCGTTCCCGAGCACGACAGCTGTCGGCCGCTCTCTGGCCGGCCACGCCAGAAATACATCGGCGTATTCCACGCCCCCGCGCCGCGAATAGCCGGACCCAAACCAGATCCGCTCGTTGGCTAGCTCAATCTGATGCTCCAGCAAGCCGTCACGCAAGCCGTCCAGGCGTTGCCGAGTGTCCAGGGATTCCTTGGGCCCGCCGGCAAACGCAATCCGGGTGTGGCCCAGGTCGTTCAGGTGCTGCGCCACCAGCCGCCCCGCCTGCACGTTGTCACACCGAACGCTAAAATCCGCAGGCGCGGCTACGTCGGGGGCGATCAACACCACGGGCACGCCCATTTTCGCCGCAGCGTCGAGCAGCGGCCGATCTCGGCGCGAATGCCGCACCAAGATCAGGCCATCGACGCGCCCTTCAGCGAGCCAGGCCAACACGGCCTCAGGATCATAGTCGCCCTCGAGCATGAGGCTCGCCAAGAGCACGCTCTTGCGGCTTGGCGCCAAGGCCTCCTCGACCCCCGCGAGAATCTGCGAGAACCACGGGCTCTGGCTGGAATTGACCGCCAGCCCGATGCACCCTGTCCGGCGATGCACCAGACTCTGCGCCGCAATGGAGGGGGAGTAGCCGAGTTCGTCGATGACGCGCTGCACCCGACGCCGCACCACCTCACTCGCCCGGCCGCCATTGACGACTCGGGAGACGGTGCTGATCGCCACCTCAGCTCGTTCTGCTACCAGACGGATAGTCGGCTTGAGCGGAACGTCACCGGACCTGCGGGGAGATGATTTGCCGTTTTCGCTGGCCTCGATGCGAGACCGGCGCGGCTTGGCGGGCATAGGGTCAACCTAGCACGGCGTGCGACGGCCAGGACGCCGGAAAAATCCGGCCTCATCGCGACAAGCGTCCATCAGATTCGCTGGCTCGCACCGAACCCCGCGCCACCGCGACCCGCGCGCCCTCCGTGTACCGGTGCGACGCGGCCCCGAAGCGTGGCAACGTGCCCGTTACGCATTGCATTGTTCGAGCAGACGAGTGCATTGATCGAGCATGCGTCCACGAGAACATCCCCGTAAAGGCATGGGAAACGGGCTGCGCGTGAGCGCCCCATCTTGATCTGCCACTTGGCCCTCTTGATTGTCAGCGGCGGGCACGGCATACCGTGAAAACGTTTCCCACGAAACGGTCGCAAATTATTCGAATGAAACTGCAGACCGTTGGCGGATCGGAACGGAACCGATTCCAGCCTGCGGTCCTCACGGAGAGGCAGCATGCAAACTCATGGCATCGGAGCCGACGGGTTCGGTTCTACTGCGGCGGATCCCGCCACAGACGCGTCGACATTGCGTCGAGTCATCGTCGCATCGTCAATCGGGACACTGTTCGAGTGGTACGATTTTTATCTCTACGGCAGCCTCGCCGTGTTCTTCGGAAAGAAGTTTTTTCCGGAAGGTAATGAAACGGCGCAGCTCCTGGCCAGCCTCGCGACCTTCGGAGCCGGCTTCGGCGTGCGGCCGCTCGGAGCGTTGGTGTTCGGTCACATCGGTGACCTGATCGGACGCAAGTACACCTTCCTCATCACGATGGCGACAATGGGTCTGAGCACGGCGTTGATCGGTGTCCTGCCCAGTTACGCGACGCTGGGGCTCGGTGCCACGGCACTCCTCGTGTTGCTGCGGCTGCTCCAGGGCCTGGCACTCGGCGGTGAATACGGTGGCGCGGCGACGTACGTTGCCGAACACGTGCCTGACAGCAAGCGCGGCTACTACACGAGCTACATCCAGACCACTGCGACCGTGGGCTTCTTCCTCAGTATGTTGGTGATCGGGACCACGCGAACCGTATTCGGCGAAGAAGATTTCACGAGCTTCGGTTGGCGCATTCCGTTCCTGCTCTCGTTCGTCCTGCTCGCTGTCTCGCTGTACATCCGCGTGCAGATGAAAGAGTCGCCGCTCTTCACCAAGCTCAAGAAGGAAGGCAAGACCTCGCGCAACCCGTTCAAGGAGAGCTTCGGCAACAAGGAGAACCTGCGCTACGTGTTGATCGCGTTGTTCGGTGCTACCGCCGGCCAGGGCGTCGTCTGGTACACGGGTCAGTTTTACGCGCTCACCTTCTTGCAGGCCACGCTGAAGCTCGACTGGAAGACCGCGTATTGGGTGATGGCGATCGCGCTGCTCCTCACCACGCCGTTGTTCATCTTCTTCGGCCGTCTCTCAGATCGCATTGGTCGCAAGAAGATCATGCTCGCTGGGTGCGCGCTCGCCGCATTGACCTACGTGCCCTTGTTCATGGCGATGAAGCACTTCGGCAACCCGCTCGGTTTGCCCAAGGCGGATCCTGCGACCATCAACGTCCCGGCGCTGATTGCGATCGTGGCGGTCATGATGGTCTACGTGTGCATGGTGTACGGCCCGATCGCCGCGTTCCTGGTCGAGCTGTTCCCCACACGCATCCGCTACAGCTCGATGTCCCTGCCCTACCACCTCGGCAACGGCTGGTTTGGTGGCTTCTTGCCGCTCATCGCGACCGCGGTCACGACGTCCGATTGGGCAAAGGAGACATTCGGCCCGAATGCCATCTACGGCGGCCTCATCTATCCGATTGGCGTATGTCTGATCACGATCGTGGTCGGCAGCCTGTACATCAAGGAAACGAAGGACCACCGCATCGCAACTTAGGCGCTGAATTCTTTCTTCCTTGACCGGGCCTCGATTCGATAGAATCGGGGCCCTTCGCTTTTCCATGGGTTAATCATCGTGAGTCATCATCTTTGTCAACACCGGCCCAATTGCTGCCGGCGCACGGCGCCGGAGCCTCCCCGGCGGACACGCTCCTTGAAACGTTGGCAGCTGGCTGTTGCCCTCGCCGGGCTGCAGCTGGGCTCAGGCTGCATCGGCGGTTCAAAGGGGCCGTCCGCGGCGAGCAGCAGCGCAGCCGCGGCAGAAGAGGCGCCGAGCTCTCCGGATCCCAACCTTCTCATCTTCCTTCTGCTCGGGCAGTCCAACATGGAGGGTGCCCCGGCACCGGAGGCCGAAGATCGGATCGGCCACCCGAGAGTGAAGGTACTCGCCTACGACAACTGCGAGGCGCTCGACCGGAGCTACAACCACTGGTACCCCGCCACGCCGCCGCTGCACTCCTGCGGAGGCGGCGTGGGCCCCGGGGACACGTTCGGCAAGGCACTGGCCGACGCCTTGCCCAACGCCACCATCGGGCTCGTGCCTAGCGCGATCAACGGCGTCGACGTCGATTTCTTCCGCAAAGGGATCGTTTCTGCGCGGCGGGGAGAGTTCGAGATCGCGCCCGACAATCATTGGTCATCCGCGTACGACGCGGTGGTCGAGCGAGCTCGCCTCGCACAACGCTTCGGCGTCATTCGCGGAATTCTGTTTCACCAGGGTGAATCGGACAGCGGCAACGCGGCCTGGATCGGCAAGGTTGCGGAGCTCGTCGCCAACCTGCGTGCGGATTTGCAGATCGAAGACGCGCCTTTTCTCGCTGGAGAGCTATTGCATTCGGGTCGTTGCGCCGGTCACAACTCGCTCGTCAACGAACTGCCCAACCACGTGCCAAACAGCCTCGTGGTCGGCGCGAGCGGCCTCGCCGGCATGGACGACTATCATTTCGACCTGGCAGGGCAGCGCGCGCTCGGCCGTCGCTACGCCGAGACGCTGCTTGTGAGACTTCCGCGCTAAGGGCTTCCCTTGGTGGCTCGCCGCAGCGAGAGGCGGGCTCGGCCATTGCGCCTCGGCTGATACCCACCCGATGCGACCGGCAGCCGTTGAGGGCGAGGTCAGGACGTGGAAACGAGTCGCAGCCAGCCGCAACGGTGGCGTCGACGGACGAGGCCGAGTTTGATGAAGGCGAGTTTGATGAGACAGCCTTTGACATGCAGCGTTTGATGAGTCGAGGCTCGATGAGCCTATCGACTCACGGACCGCTGAGCACGAGCGCACGAAGCGTGCCTTAGCACGCGAAGAAACACGCGCCAGCATTTAACGCCTGCCACGCGAGACCGCATCGCCCGACGTATCGAAGCTCGCTTCGGAAGAGTGTGCCAGCGCAACTCGAGCTCGACAGCTTCAGGATTCAGCGACGCACGGATCCAGCATTCAGCGGGCGTTCGCCGTTAGAAACGGCTCGATTTGGGCGCCGCGTGCGACACTCGAATGGCCGTCGCGCGCTGCACGGCACGGCTCGTGCCACGCGCGCTTGTCCCGGTGTCAACGAAAAAAGTGATTTAACGCTGACCAGATCTGCTCTGAATCTTACACTCCGCTTTTGAAGGTGGTTGCTCACCACTGGACTCTTAGTGCTCGATTCTTAGTGCTCGACTCTTAGTGCTCGATTATCGGCAGCAACCCTTCCTGTGACCTCGGAAGGACTTGCGGCCACACCCGCTCCGCGGCGCTCGTCCAGCGCGCACGGATATGGATCACGTGTATCGAGAGGTGGCCAAAACCGCGTAAATTTCGCGAATTTTTGGCCTTCGCTCAAGAAGCGTGCCGTAGCCGGCGCTCGAAACGAGACGGCGGAGAACTATTTGGAGGACTCTGTGATCAAAAGAAAATCTGTATTGTCGCGCTTCGGCATTCTCGGCCTGAGCTGTGGCGCCAGCTGGCTCTTGGCAGCCTGCGGTGAAAAAGACGCGAACGAACCCGTCGACATCGGGCCGGTCCGCGAAAATTGCGAGACGAACCCGTACCTCGCCGAATGTCCGCCAATAACACCAGCGGAACCGCCGCCGGTGATCGACGGGGAGCCTCCTCCGGGGGTGCCGGGCCCGCCGAGCCCTGGGGACCTCGTGACGGCGCAAGTGGAGAATATCCTGAAAATCAACTGCGGCTCTTGTCATGGCTCGCAGCTCGCGCTCGAAGATTCTGAAGGGCGCATGAACTACATCAACGACATTGATGCGCTGGTCGACAACGACAAGATAATTCCTTTGAATTCGCGCGACTCGTTCATCATCCAGCGCATGCGCGACAAGACCATGCCACCCGCCGGCAGTGGCTTCACCGTCACCGACACGGATATCGATTTCGTAGCCAATTTCATCGACGACCCCGACATCTGGGACGTCGAGCCACCGGTGTGTGACGAAACTCCAGTGATTACCTTCGACAATTTGTATGAGGACGTGGCGCGCGACCTAGCACGCCAGGAAGCGGACGAGCGCGAGTTCTTCCGCTACATCTCGCTGACCAATCGCGTCACGGCCGGCGTGTGCTCGAATACGGCTTTGGATCGGGACCGCCACGCGCTCATCAAAATGGTCAACATGTTGTCCATCGACTCGGGCATCACCGAGCCGGAGTTCGTCGACGAGGAGAAGACGCTCTATCGCATCGACCTGCGGGAATACGAGTGGAACCGCGAGATCGTCGTCGATGGGGAAGCGTTTGCCGATGTCTGGGAGGCCATCATTGACGGCAATGACTACGCCGTACCTTTCGTGGGTGACGACGCAGACTCCGCCCGGGAGGACGCGCTCACCGACGTGCCCGTCATGTTCCTCGATTCGATGCTGGACACGGCCATCATCGGCAACCTCTACTATGCGATCATCGACGTGGACGTGAACCAGCCGCTGGACACGTTCATCAGCGACGTCCTCGAGATCGACGTCGCCGCCAACATAGACCAGGAGGAGGTCGTTCGGGCGGGCACTACCCGCACGCGCGTTTCGAAGCAGGACCGCTTGGTCGAGGGCCACGAGATCGGAGTCCGGCCCGGCGCGTTCTACCAAAGCTTTGATTTCGCCGCCGATGCTGCGAACGACAGCATCTTCGAGGATCCCTTCGGATTCAACGAAGGTGGGCGTGAGGCGATCTTCACGCTGCCGAATGGTTTGCTCGCCTACCTGATCGCCGACGCAGACGGCAATCTGGTCGAGGAGTCCAACATCCTACTCGACACCCGCCAGGACAACTATCTCGCCTTGACGGCCACGTCTTGCTCCAGCTGCCACTTCGGCGGTTTTATCTCGGTGGTCGACGAAGTCCGCGACTCCGTCATCGCCAACGCGCGCGTGCTCATCGCCAATGGCACGCTCGACGAGGAGCAGCTCGATCAGGTGAAGGCGATCTACAAGCCAGCCAAGGAGTTCGAAAGCCGGGTCAAGGCAGACAGCTCCTTCTACCTGAGGGCGCTCGAACAGGCGAACCTCCCGACCACCGGTAGCGACCCGGTATCGAGCGTGTTCACCCGTTTTGACGATGACATGGATCTGGCGGACGCAGCCGGGGACCTTGGGCTCAGCGCTGATGAGCTCAACGACGACATCGACCTGCTGGACACTGAGCTCGGCATCCTGCGGATCCCCAGGGGCGGGACGAAAGGCGGCACCCTCGATCGCGATGACTTCACCGCTCTTTACGTCGTGAGCCTCTGCGCTCTGTCCGGGACCCTGAAAAACCAACCCGACGCCGCGGCTTGCGCCGCTGCCGAGTTGGAACTCGACCAATGAAACCACAACCCGACACACAACCCACAGAGGAAGGCTAGAGCAGAGAACAGCGCATGAGTAGTTAGTTCGGAGTGCAAGAAAGAGGTTGGTAGGGCACCCCAAATTTCCTTGGTGTTTGGGGTGTCCTACTTTTTCTTTTGGCGCGTCGATGCGCTCCGTCAATCCCGCGCCGCTCGCCCGACGACTCAGCTCTTCAGCGCTTCGTCGATCATCTTCGCCACCGGCTCGAACTCAGTCGGATTCGCCGCTCGCTTGCCGTTGATGAACAAGGTCGGCGTGCCGTTGACGAAAACTTCCTCACCCAAGGCGACGTCGGCGTCGACCTTGGTTTTCTGCGTTTGACCGTCCAATGCTTGTTTCAGCTTGGGTACGTTCAACGCGAGCTGTTGCGCATAGGTCTCCAGGGACTCGCGAGTGAGCGCCCGCTGGTTCTGGAATAACAAATCGTGGAACTCCCAGAATTTGCCCTGCTCCGCTGCGGCCAACGACGCCTGGGCAGCTAGATGCGCTTGAGGATGCATGGGCAGCGGGAACTGCCGGAACACGAACCGGACGCGATCGCCGTACTTCTTGCGAATCTCGTGCACGACGTTGGCGGCTCGAGAGCAGAACGGGCACTCGAAGTCCGAGAATTCGACGACGGTGACCTTGGCGTTTTCAGGTCCGAAGCTGGGTGCCCCCGTGGCGGCGATCTTGGCTTGCGCTGTCGCGGAGAGAGGTGCGTTCTGTGCTTCGCGTTGCTTTAGCTCGCCCACGACCTTTGCATAGTTCTGGGTGAACTGCTCGCACTGCTCGCGCGGAAACTGCGGGGTCTGCTCCTTGACCATGGCGCAGCTCTCCGTAGCCGGCCCGACGTCGTTACAAAGCCTCTCGGCGAGCGCCGCGCAAATGCTGCGTTCCGCGCCGATCTGCTTTTCGACTGACGAGAAGTCTTCCAGCGCGGCCTGGCACGCCTTCGGAGGCAGGATCTTGCCGACGGACTTGGCAGACTCGCACATGGCCGATTTTTCGCCGCTCGTGGCACACAGTTGGGTCGCAAACTGATCGCACGCGGTCGTGACGGAGGTGGCGCCTGCGCTGCCCTCCGCGGCTGCTTTGGCTTCTGGCTCTTGCTTCTTCTGGCACCCCGCGACGGACGCGACGCCAATGGCCAGGGCAAGCAGAGCGGACCTTGAGTTGAGCTGGGTCATCGGCCGCCACGATACCGGATCGCGCTTCCTTCGGGGCACCCTTTTTTCCGTGATCTCGGGTGCCGGCACGCCATTGTCGGCCTTTCGGCGAGTGCGATGGCCGCGCTCGATCGAGCCGACCCATCATGGCGCGTCAACGGGCAACGGGCGGTGGCCTGCCTCGGCGGGCAGCCCAGACACTGAGTCGTCGAACGCTCTCGGAACGAGCATCGAAAGCTGGCGTTTGAGGGCTCCCAGGCGTTCGGCTTCGACCGTGCGCCGAAGCAGCTCCCGCTTGTGCTCATCCAGACCGCCCCGCTCCGGCAACGGACGATCGAGGATGCGCATGAACAACAGCCGCACGGTAGCCGCATCGACCGCCGGATGAGCGAGCGCCTTGGCGAGGCGGCCCGGCAAACTGCCTTTGTAGAAGTGCATCCCGAGCGCGCCGATGCCGATGCCCAGCGCCACTGAGAAACCGAGCAGCAAGGCCCTGCCGGTGTGTTCGCAAGCGGTGCCAATCACGGGTTTGAGCCAACATGCAAAAGGCTCGAACCACTCACTCAGCACGGGCTCGGCGCGAGCATTGAGCCAATACAGGGGGGCGCCCAGCGCAAACAATCCGCCGACCACCCCAATCCACCGGAACACGCCGCGCAACACGCTGGCAAACCAGGCGCCGTGGCCCCTGCGCCCGTATTCGCTGCCCGCAAGCAGCGCAGCGAGAAAGGCCAGACATGCCAGCGGCACCGCCACGAAGCCAAACTCGAGGACCACGCTGCGCCAGCCTGTGAGCTCCCACAACGCGTCGGGAAAGAGCACGTTCACGATCACGGCCATCAGCACGTAGGCGAGCAGCGCGAGCAAGATCCCGGCGTGTGCAGGGCGTTCTCGAAGCTGGCGTGCCAGAACGTGGAACACGCGCAGCGGCCAGTCGACAAACAGGCGATAGGCACCGTTTTTTCGAACCGCGTTGGCTCGTTCGGGGCCCAGGCTGTTCAGCATGCAATTTCTCGCGATCAGGAGGGCGTGGGCCACCAGCTCGAGCAGCACCGTGCGCGGCACATGGCGTTCCAGTGATTCCGCCCCCACCGGGTAATCGCGATGCAGCTGCCGGATGGCCGCGAGATCGACACGGCTCAATTGCACCCGCTCCGAAAACTCACGTGCAGCTGACACCAGGGCGAGGCCGTCGAGCTCGGTATCGAAGGCGCGCATGTTCGGGTCAAAGCGGGGCAAGTTACGGCTCTGCCCCGCGGCGCTCTGCGCGGCGACAGCCGAACTGGCTCGGTCGCCCTGGATGGGACCTGCCCGCCAGCGAAGCTGTTCGTCAATCGAGTCCTCGATCAACTTGTGATACTCGTCCGCCAAGATCGAAAGGTGCGTCCCCTCCACCAACGCGTCGAGCAGCTCCTCGTACCCCTGACCCCCGAGGCGCACCTCGAATGCCGGTGACGCTGCCGGGTCGAGCAGCGCGGCCAGCGCCGACCCCACCCGCTCGAGCGCGGCGGCATGGGCGCGCGGAAATATCTCTTCCTTGCTCAGGTAAGCCTGAATTCCGGCGGCCCGTCGCGTGGCGTCGGTGCGCGCGTCGCCTGCGACCCCCAAAAGGGCGAGCGCTCGGTTTCGTTGCTGGGGTTTTCCCAGTGTGGTGCGGAGCCAGCTGACGTTCAGGAGGGTTTCGAGCAACTGGCAAGCGCCGTCCAGACGCCCGCAGAAGATGTCGTTGGATCGCCACGATCGTTTGAGGAACGCGCCGAAGTGAGCCAGCGTCTCGCCCGTCACCTTGTCCGCGTAGTGGCCGTGCGAGAGCCCTCGCTGAGCATCGAGCGGGCTCACCCGCACCGTACGAATCACGTCCTGCTCGTGCAGGTCGCCGACAAATTGCATTGGAAACAAGATCGAGTCCAACGCCTCAAATCGCTCGTATTCGTGCTGGATCGGAAGAAACGGCCTGCGTTCGAGCGGCACGGGCAACGGCACGTCAGCGCGAGCGACGTAGCGCTTCACCACTGCCCGTTCTCCCCGGTCGCTCGAGAGCAGCAATGATCCGCTCTGCGCGGGAGGCCGACCCGGCGACGCCGCCGCATGCTCGCCCTTCGAACGGTTGTCTAGCGCCTCACGCAGGGCAGCCAGATCCGCTTCGTCGATCGAGTCGCTGGCGATGCGTTCGCATAGGGCCGCATCGAGCCCGTCGATATCGAGCAGCTCGTTTAAGCATTGGCCCACTTCGGCCCAGATCTCGCTGGGATCGCCAGAGCACAGCGCTTCGGCACGGCGCTCGATCGCGCGCAGCATCTGAGAGCGCACAATCTCTAGCAGCTCCACGCGCAAGCCGATGCGCTCTAGCGAGTCTCGAGCATCGGCCTCACTTAGCAGGCGAGAGGGCCGCGGCGCCGTGTCGCGCTCAGGGCGCTCGGAGCGCCGCGGCACGTGAACGTCGCCACTCTCGGTCGGCGGCAACAGCATGTACGTGAGGTGCAACAGCCGGCGCAGCCGAAATTCGACGTCCAGCGCCTCGAACATCTTCGTTATCGCACCCCCGGTATCGCGCTTCATCGCCGCATCGAAGGCGCGCCGCAGGATCGCGATGCGATCGCCTGAGCGGGCGTCGTTGGCAGCCGGCGCCGACGCGGTCTTGAGCAGGCGTTGGACGGCGAGCTCTCCCAGCGCTTGATGGCGAGCCCGCTGGTAGATGGCCTGCGCAGCCCCTGCCGGGGCCCGAGCGCGCGCGGAGTCGGGTTCCATCATGACCCAGTCCCGCAGCTCCGAACAGGTTCGCGTGTAACGCTCCACCGCGTCGTTGTGTTTGGCGATCTGCTGCAAATCGCCCGCGATGCTCTCGTAGGATGGCAAGCGGGTGAGCGAATCCAACGCCGAACTGATGAACGTCGGTGCCCGCGGCACGTCATTGCGAAAACGCTCGGGATCGGGTTCGACGTAGAGCAGATGGCGCTGCACCGGACGATTCGCCATGCGATAGAAGATCGTCTGGATCGTGCTGGTAAATGGCTTGTTATCGAGAATCCCACCGTCGAGGAAGTGGTAGCCTCCCGCGGGAAGGTTGCCCCAAAGCCCCAGCCGGCGAGCGACCGCGAGCTCCGCCGGCTCCTTCGGACTCTCCGCCTCGGCCGGCACATCCAGGAATACGGGCGCAAAAGCGGCGGGAAAGCAGGATGTAATCCGAGCAAGCTTCGCGAACGACGCGAAGCCCACCTCGAGCCGGTCGCGCAGTTCTGGATTGAGCGTCGGCGCGTACTCTCGGCCAGGCGGCGCGCCCGTCCCGTCCGGCTTTGCCGCGGGGTGAAGCTGCTCTTTGCGATCGGTCCGATGCTTGAGCCAGAACGTGGTGCGGTGGTCCTTGACGTCGATCACATGCCCCGCCGCGTCAACGGCGGTGCTGCGGCGGCCGTTGAAGTCTGTTCCGCTCACGAACAGATCAAGCTCCCTGATCGCGCTCTGACCGCTTTCGGGCTTGGACCGACGGCTCCAGATTTCACGAAACGCGGCGCAGAGCTGCGGCTCGTAATAGCCCTCACTGTCGAGCAGGGACGTTTGAGTATCGCGCGGTGAATCCGTCTTGCGCAACAACTCTCCGATGTCTCCCTGCTTGCGCCAGAGCTCGGCGCATGTGCCGAATTCTCGGTCGTTGCACAACGCGTACGCCAGGAACATGCCATTGATGCCGCCGGCAGAAGCGCCGCTCACGACGTCGACGACCACGTCGGAATCCGTCAATGCTTTGAACAACTTATATACTCCGCGACCGCGCACGGCCCGGAACAACTCATTGGCGACGCCGTTCATGTAGATGGCGAGCGATACGCCGCCGTACATGACGAGCCCGATGCGGACCTCGCGGCTCCGCTTTCGATTTGACGTGTCCATTCACCCTCTCCTTCGAGCTTAGTCGGATGGACCTACGCACACGCCAAAAGTCGCTCGAAAAAAACGTGCCGGCCCGGTTCGGCAGCGCGGAAGTCTCGGGAAACATTGGTTCCAGCGTCGACTCCGGGGCTCGCGAGCCAGTTGCTTCCCCCGCGGGCACCTGCCAAAAGTAAATGAGGCCTTTTCTTTGTCGAGCCCGTCTCACCGAGTTCTTGGAATGGATACTGCGCGAATCGACGCATTGCCCCGCGCCGCGCGTGTTGCACGGCGCTGGGCCTCCCGCTCCGCGACCTGGCTCTGGCTACCCGTGGTCATCTCGAGCTGGGCCTGCTCGGACGACGATCCGCCGGTCGTCGACGTCAACGCAAACGGCGGCTCGGCTGGCGAGGAGGGCACGGCCGGGAGCGGGCTGGATGCGGGCGCCGCTGGAGCCGGGGTCGATCCCGATGCGCCTGCACCTGGGTTACGGGCAGCCGTCACGCTCGAGGATGACGCACTGGCTCGAGAGGCGCTGGCGCTGCTCGGCAGTGCGGCCGTGGGCGCGAGCGGCAGCTGCAGAACATGCCACTCGATCGGGCGCCCGACGCTGACGCGGTGGTCACAGCTGACGCGCGACTTCGTTACCGATTGCTTGACGGATCCGACGCTATCGAGCCAGGCGCGTATCGACGCAGCTTATAGTTGTATCGAGCGACATGCGACCGAGAGCACGGCTTTCGAAGCTGCGGATTTCGGCATCTACGCGGCCGCCGCGCACTTGCCCTGGTTCACCTACCTATTTGAACACGCCTCCACCTTGCCGGCTGATCGCGCCGCTGAGCTCGAGCGTTTCGTGGCTCGCGTGGGGATGCCACGGACCGGCCAGCGCTGGACTCAGGCTCAATTCGACACTGTCGCCGAGTGGTTTGCCCGGGGCACCCCACAGTTGTTCGAGCTGGTGCCAGAGGACGCGGGCGAGGACTGCACGGCGGGGCTCGATCCTGCGCTGGCCACCCACGTCGCGGACATGGCGGTGAACGGCTGGCGGGCGAAAAATGAGGAAGTGCCGCTGCTCATGTACGGCTGTGAAGGTGCTCAGCGCGGCGCCGCCTGTTTGACCGATCTGCCGCTCGCCCGTGACGAGGGCGCAAACATGAACTGGGATGCAGTGCCCGGCACGCGCACCGTGCTCTTGCACGACAACAGTGACAGCCTCAGCACCTACTGGTCTCGCTCCTCGGCAGACGGCCGCTTCATTGGCTCGGGCCTCCTCGACGTCAACAACTCGGGTTTTTCCGGACAGATCCTGGATCTGGCCGAGAACGTCAGCATCGACGCGAACTTCGCTTACGACGCCACGTTCTTTCCTGACAATTCCGGCTTCTTGCTGCAACAGGGCGCAGCGTCCGGTGAGGGGGCGCCGCCGGACGGCTCCGTCGGCAGCGACGAAACGGCGCTGGTCTGCGATCAGAGCGTGCTCGCGGGTGATCCCGGACAGCTCACGGGCAACGAGAACGAATGCGTGGAGCTCCGCGGCGAAATCGG
>JAYWEH010000501.1:0-8494 GCA_043780025.1 Deltaproteobacteria bacterium | reverse complement strand
AACCGCAACCTCAACAACATCCCCGACGCCCTGCTCACCGCGTTCGTGGACGTGGACCAGATCTTGCGTAACGCCGTCGAACGACGCCTCGAGAGCGCGCTCACCAAGGACGAAAGCCGCACGGCTCTGAACAAGGCCATCACCGGCCTCGTCGGCGAGATGGCCAAGCAGAACCACACCACGTGGAACGGCTTCAAACGCATCTATCGCGCCTGGTACGAAAACGGCTCACTCGTGGTCGACTACGACCCCGCGTGAGCACAACGGCAAGCAGCGCTCCCGCGGCCAGAGCGAGAGCGCTGCGCCTCGAATCAGAGCGCGATGCGGATGCAGAGTCACTGCCCCATCAGCGCATCAAACACGCCGGAGTAGGCCGGCTTCTTCTCGTAATCGCTGTTGAACAACAGCGGCAGCCCGTCGCTACCGTCCTCGCAGCGCCGGCGCCAGGAGTATGGGTCGGCGACGCCCCACACCGTGATGAAGTCGCAGCCGGGCTGTTCCATACACGCCTGGACGAGGCTGTGGGCGCGCTGCCGCTGCGCCGCGAGCCGCTCGTCCACCGTGCCGCCGCCACAGGTCGAGATGTCGAGCTCACTGACGTTGACCTGGAGCCCCAAATCGACGAGCCGCTGCATGTTCGCCGCGAACTGTTGTACCGACGGCCCGCCGTCATTGTTGTTCACGTGCATCTGCATCCCGACCCCGTCAATGGGTACTCCACGTTCGAGCATGCCCTGCACCATGGCGAACACCGAGTTCGCCTTGCGGCCGGTGCCCTCCGTACCGTAGTCATTGTAGTAGAGCTTCGCGTCCGGATCGGCGGCACGCGCTGCGACGAACGCTTCGTCGATGAAGCGGTCACCCAGCTGCTGCTGAAACACGGACGTGCGCAGCGCGGCTCCGCCGTCTTCCCAGGCCTCGTTGACGACATCCCACGCGAACACGCGGCCTCGATAGCGAGCCACCACGGTTTCGATGTGATTGAGCATTGCGGCGCGCACGGCCTCCGGGGTGGTGAGCTGCGACACCCAGCCGGGCAGCTGCGAGTGCCAGACCAGCGTGTGGCCACGGACGAGCATGGCGTTCTCCTCGGCGAAGGCCACGATGCGATCCGCGCCGCCAAAGTTGAACTGGTTCGGCTGCGGCTCCAGGCTCTGCCACTTCATCTCGTTCTCGGCGGTGACCGAGCCGAACTCTCTCGAGGCGCTCGTGTAGCTCGCGTCGCCGAGCAATCGCGCTTGCAGCGCGACACCGATGAGGCGGCCGCTCTCCGCCGCCGCCTCGCGCAGGAGGCTGGGAGCTGGCGGGGGCTCCATGGCGGGGGGCGGCGTCGCGGGCGCAGGCGTCACCGGCGGCTCTATTGCTGGGGGCGCCAGCGGTGTGTCGGGATTGATGGCTTCGCTGCCGCTACCGCCCACGCCGAGCGTCTCGTCGTCGGCAGGTCCGGGGCTGGGCGCGCCTCCGGGCGACTCGATTCCGGTACTGCCAGCGAACGTGGGCAGCAGATCAGGTGGAGGGCCCGCCTCTCTGGAACCGCAGCAGAGCGCGAACGCGGCGACAACGAGTGCAGAGCCAACATGGACCGCGGGTATTTGACGCATAGACGACAGCAACTCGCCCGGTGAGCAAGCGCACAATCACGCCCTCACGGGGAACGATAGGAGCGGCGGGGAGCGGCCGCGATGCTGACTGTAACCGATCAAAACCCGAACACAACGCGGTCGACCTGCGAAAAACGCCTGGAAACGTTCCCTTTCTCGGTTTGCCTCGCTGCACCGATGAGACACGACTCAGACGCGCATCAAAGCGACGCATTCACGCACACCGCTCAGCGCGCCGTGACGCAAACGTGCATTTCAGCGCAACTCAATTCGGATGCCGACGCGCAGCCCCGCGGGGGGTCGCGGCGAACCCGAGCGCGCTGCCTGCGCGGAGATCAGCGTTCCAGAAATTCGACGTCGTCGATCCAGAGCTCGATGGGTGTGTCGGGCACCTCCACCGCGAAGTCGATCGAATACAACCGCTTGGGATCAAACGCGATTCGATGGCCCCAGCCCGCCTGCGCGAGCTCCTCCCAGCGCGCCGTGTAGCGCCGCCACTCCGCCGTCAGGTTCACCGCGGCGAGGTGCCGATCGTAGCAGTCCTTTTCGCACAGTCCGCCCCACTTCGTTTCGATCACGTCCATCATCGTGAAGCCCACCGAGATGCGACCCGTACCCTTGGCCCAGAACGCGACGCCGGCGTACGCGGCAGCGTCGTAGCAATGCGCCGGAGCGAGCTCGGCGTGTAAGCCCGCTCCGGTACCTGTCAGGCGCTCGGTGCGCAAATGGAGCGCAAATTTGCCAGAGTGCCCGCCACCGGCAGCACGCGTCGGAAAGGCGGTCTGACCTGCCGGGGGGGTTTGTTTGCCCGTTCGATCGCCCTCCGTGGTCCAGGCGCCAAAGCGGCCGTCGCGAATGGACAGGCGCGCATTGTCGTCTTCAAAGTTGTCGATGAGGGGGTCGCTACCCGTTCCCGAAGCAATCTTGGGGCAAGCAGGAAGAGAGGACAATGATGCGACTGGCTCCGGTGCCCGCTCACGAGCTGGCGCGGGGCGCTCGGGTTGAGGAACCAGCGCGAGCGGCGCGCGACGGCTGACCCACACCCCCGTGCCCCCGAGGAGCACGACCACCGCGGCCGCGACGAGCAGCCCCGCCGATGGCCTCTGCCGAGGTCGCGCTCGAACCATCCCCAGGGCGCGCTGCGCCGCCTCGTGTGTAAGTTCGCGCGCGCCCGCGCGGGCGACATCGGCGGCATCGGAGGCGAGCAACCGGCGTTCGAAGCCGCTGCCCATATCCTTCAGCCGCGGCGGTTGAGCGAGATCCTCGTCGCCATGTTCGGCGGTATCAGACGCAGGGCGCTGCTCATCAGGAGGCATTGCGATACACCGTGTCAGCGTTTGGGTCCGCGAGAAAGCCTGAGCCCGGCCTGCTCGCGTACCTGGAACCGGTCCGCTGCGGCTCGAAACGCATCACGGGCGGCCTTGAGTCGGGAAGTGGCCGTTCCGACCGGGATGCCGAGCAGGTCCGCGACTTCCGGCAGGCTCAGCTCCTCGAGCTCGTACAACACGAAGACGGCGTGTTGCGATGGAGGCAAGCCGTCGAGGATCTCCTGCAGCAGCGGCCTCACGCTCGCGAGCTGGCTCTGCTGCTCCGGATCGAGACCGGCGTCGCGCTGGAGTTCCACGTCGCCGCCCAACTCACCGCGGCGCCGCCGATCGGCGCGGCGCCGCGTCGCGGCGACCCGCAGCATCGCGCCGAAGAGAAATGAACGCTCGCTATCGGGCTCGATCTCGTCCAGCCGCCGCGCCGCCACGATGAACACCTCCTGGGTCACATCGTCGGCGTCCGCGGCGCCGTACCCCAGCCGCCGCGCCGACCGCCACACGAAGTCGAAGTTCCGATCGACGAGGCGCCGCAACCGCGCGCCGCGAGCGACCTGCTCTGACGCGCTCGGAGGAGGATGGCGGCCCACGGTCTGCTCGACCCGGATCATACCCGATAGGACCGCCTCTGCCGAGCGCGTTCGATGTCGTCTTGCGAGAGGCAACACCGGGCACTCTTCAACGAAATCGTACATCGTCCACGAAGACCTCGTACGTTCGTTCACCCTGATTCCACGCGCCCACGGTGAAGGACCAGGCGCGATAAGTGTCGAATTGCTCGCCCTTTCCGCGCAGCATCGCGCTCATCGGCAACACGACCTCGTGCCATCGACCATCGGCGAAGCCCGCGGCGTAGTCGACGATCGGGATCGATTCGGTGCTGTCCTGGCCGTCCCGTGCCGAGCCCCCGAGCGCCGCACGCAACGTGAAGGGCTCGGGCCCCTTGCCGGGGGCGCCCACCACCTTGATGGCGAACGCGAGGCTCTTGCGATTGGCAATGTCTGTACCCGCATCCGCTGGCCACCAGCCAAACCAGTTCCACCCAAACCCCAGCCACTCGCTACCGCGGGCTGCAAAATGTAGCGCGACGCCGCCATCCGTACCTGCACCCGCCTTGGCCTCGAGCCGCGCTTCGCACGCACCGGGGCGCTCGTCTTCACACGAGGCCCAGCCCGAGCCCGTGTCATGTGGACGTTCACCGTTCCAGACGATGAGCTCCGCGGACGCCGGCGAGTGAACGACCGCCGGCGCGCTCGAAGTGGCCGGCAGCGGCGGCTCGAGACAAGCGGACTCGAGCGCCGCCATGGCAGCCAGCGCTGCCCGAGCACCTCGACGCGCTCCGTTGCATGTCTTGGCCGTCACGAGGCCCACAGCCCCGGTAGAGGGTCGCCGTGGCGACTCGCGTCATAGTCGATGGGGAATTCTCGCGCCCGTTTGCCCGCGGTCGCATAACAACCGTAACCAGGGCGATCCAGCCGCTCGTACTCCTCCGGAGCGAGCCCGAACGCCCGCAGCAACGTCACGAGCAGGCGATTATGCGGCACGCCCTCGATGATCGGCGCGTTCTCCTGCGTGCCGCGGAGCGGCGCGTCCCAATCGACGTAGTCCAGATATTGGCCCGCGGCGATCCGGCCTCCAGCCCTGCCCGCAAGCAGCGCCGGTACGCTGTAATTTTGATGATTCATGCCAAGCTCGTTCCCCCAGAACACCAGCGAGCGATCCAGTAGCCGCGGCCCCTCGGTCTCGATGCTCGCCAGGCCGTCCAGAAATGCGGCGAAGACCTCGTCCGCGATCCACTGATTGATGGCCAGCACCTGCCGATCCGCCTCCGGGCGACCGAACTCGTGGACCCGTTCATGC
The DNA here is from genome assembly GCA_043780025.1 of Deltaproteobacteria bacterium. Taxonomy (GTDB): domain Bacteria; phylum Myxococcota_A; class Polyangia; order Polyangiales; family Polyangiaceae; genus SZUA-265. The sequence goes on along the minus strand of JAYWEH010000501.1, from coordinate 3,711 downwards.
CAGTCACGGGAGCCCTTGGCGGAGTTGTGCGCATACGCCAGATCTTCGCCATTGGGGCCCTGACCGGGGCCCACTGCTTGCCACACGTCAAAGGTCACGATGCGGGTGAGGTCGCAGCGAAAAGCGCCGAGAGCGATGCCCATCATGGCTGCCGAGGTGCGGCGCAGCGACCCCGGATCCAGCAGCCCTGGGGCCTCCCCCGGTGTCGGGCTTTGGCACGCGGGCAGCGGTGAGCTGAGGCTCACCTCGAGTTCTTGTAGTAGGTGGACATGTTGCTGCAGTGCGCGGAGATCCACACTGCCGAGCCGCGGATCTCGTTCCGTGCGGCGCAGATCCTCGAGCACCTGGTCGACGAGCGTTCGTTTGCGCTGGCGCGCGGCGGGCTCGGCCTGACCGAACACTTCGTCAAATGCTGTCCTCGGATCGGTATGGGCCTGAACTTGCACGATCTGCCCGTCGGCTGCGCCGTTGTGCGTGAACGAGCAAGTATTCGTCTGGCCGAGCGAGAGGTGCAGGCTGCGCGGCCCCGGCGGCGCGTGCGGGTAGATACGAGGCGAGAAGGCGAGCACCTGATCGATGGTGGGCCACGGCTCCACGTCGGGGTGACGCACGCTGGCCCCGGCGTAGTTGCCCAACATACCGCCGTCGTTGTGGCTGATGTCCGGCATGAAATCGAGGCCGCGCAGCAGCGTGAGGTCGCCGAGGTGACGATGCAGCCGGGGCCCGAGTACCCGGGAAAGGCGCCCGTGACTCAGGATCTCCCGGAGCGGTGCACGGCCAGCATGGGCCAGGCGCCCGTCGCTCTTGCGCGCGTGTGGCTCAGCCACCTGCCTCGGACAGATCGTGCTGCCGTCCGCCTTGCCATTGCCCGGCGAGAACGGCCTCGCCACGTAGCCGTTTCCCGAAAAACGCGGATACCAGTCGATCACGCGCTGCGTGCTGTAGCTCTTGATGGCCAAGAAACGCAGCGGCAACTCGGCACGGGCTGCAGCAGCGGGCGTGGACCAGAGCGACGGCAGAGCGGGCAACGCCAGGAGCGCGCCGGATGCACCGCGCAAGAACTGGCGCCGGCCCGTCTTCATGGCGTGACCGCCCCTCGCGTGAACGCATCCGTGAAAGCGATGTCACGAAACAAGGCGTGCAGTCCCCGTTCGTGTAGCACCGCGGAAAGCTTTTCGATCGTGCAGGCGTCATTCGAAGCCTCGCGACGCTGAAATGTGAACCGAAAGTATTGGCGAGCCAGGCATTTTTCCGCGATTGGGCTGCCGGCGATGGCCTCGCTGAGCTCCACGGGTCCGCGAACGTCAGCGTAGCGGCCCGCATCGAAGGCAACGCGAGCGCCGACATCCAGGGGCAACTCGCCCAGCACCGATCCGCCGTCGTCGATCATGCGCTCCTTCGTGCGATAACGACCGAGCGCGTCGTAGGCTTCGAGCACGTAGCCATAAGGCGTGAAGAGATCGTGACAGCTCTTGCACCCCACCGGGCTCACCTTGCTTTCGAGGCGCGCTCGCGTGGTCGCGCGCGGGTCAAAGGGCGGCACCACGAAGGCATCCGGCGGGCGCTGCGCTGGCGGCTCGATCGGTTCACACAGGAGCTGGCGGCGAATGAACGCCCCACGAGCGAAAGGATTGGTGGCGTGGTCACCGGAAATCAGCAACGCCGCGCGCGTCAGCAGGCCGCTGCGTTCTCGATACGGGAACTCTAGGGGAGGCGAATGCCCGTCCCACATCTGCACGCCATACAAGGCCGCGAGCCGGCGGGAGCGCGTGATGATCTCGTCACTCGTGAGCAGCTCCCGGTAACCGCCGGCGGTATCAAACGTGTGATAGCCGACCAGCTCTTCGATCTCCCACACGGCGTCGGCATAGAGCTCAGGCGTGATCTCGAGGCCCTCTGCCGCTCGCTCGAAGGCCGGGTCCTTCGCAAAACCGTCGAAGTCGTCCAGCCTGAGCCATTGCCGGAAAAACGAATACCAGGTCGCTCGCGCCCGCTGGTGGCGGCTCAGCCGCTCCACCTGTGCACGGTAGCCGGACTCTCGGGCGAGCTCACCGCTCGCTGCGGCCTCGCTCAGGCGAGCGTCCGGCGCGCTGCGCCAAAAATGGACCGCCAGGCGCGCGGCGAGCTCATGACCTGTGAGGCCCTCGGCGGACATGTCGCGGGCCTCTGAGCTCCGCAGCCAAAACTCGGAGGAAGCAAGAAACCCGGCGACCAGTGTCCGATAGGCGCCACGGTGGTCGCCGGACCGGAGCGCGCGCGCAGTCCACACTTCGAGCTCCGCCTCCGCGAGCGGCCGCCTGAAGACACGGGCTCCGAAGGTGCGAGCGAAGCTCTGGACGCAAGCACGGTCCAGCGCTTCAGCCTGGGCGCAATTTCCTGCCAGCGCCGACAGCCGCGGCCCGTCACTCGTGACGCCGGAGGCGACTTCGTCGGCGACTTGCAAGTATGTGCCGAGGTGGCGTTTTCCAACTCGCGCGTCCATCTCCGGAAAGCTCGCGCCCGCCTCGCCGTCACGAGGGAGCTGCCTCAAGGTGCGCTCCAGGTCCACGAGCAGCGGTTGGAACACCTTCGCCTCGAACAGATCGCGCAGGGTGTTCGAGTATTGCCGGATGCTCAGCCGCCGAGGCGCCACCGGCGCGGCTTCAGCCGACGTTTCGCGGCAGGCCGCCGAGCGGTCTGCCGGCTGGACCTGAGAGGTACGTGGCGCTGGTCGGGTTGCCCCGCTACAGCTCAAAACGAGCGCGAGAGCCAGCAATCCGCGGGCCCGGACTCGAACGGTGCCGCTCCTCGACCACACGCACTACGCCATGGCCGCCCAGGGCAACTTCGATCGAAAAATCGGCCTGACCTAGCTCGCGCTCTTCGCCATACACTCCGCGACTTCAGCTTCGCTTCGCGCAGGCGCGAACTGCCATACGAAATTGCCGGCGGCGTCTGTCTCGGTGGCTTTCAGCGTGACACGCCCGGTGGGGCCAGTCATCACACCCGGGTCTACTTCGACGGTATATTGGTGCCCCGCTCGCATCGGGATGGCGAAGGTAACAGGCCCTGTTCGCACCGTCACGGCGCCGCTATTCATGTCTCCCCTGCCCCACTCGTTCGGAGTCACGACGATGTGGCAGCCCGCTAGGAGCAGGTACCCACCATCCAGATGACTGACGTCTCGCCCGTCGACCATCCGAACATATCCAGCCAGACGCGCGACGCGTTCCGGCGGGAGCTGGCCTGCGCTCTCGGGATACAGCGGGTGGTCGACGATCTGAGCGCCAGATATACAGGCAGCCGCGCCCAACCCCGCGAGCCAGCCTGCGCTCCTCAGAACCGCCGCCCCAACACTCGACAGCGTCCTCATGACGCCGGAGCGTGCCATGGCAGCCGGGATGGCTGCAGCCCTTTGTCGCAGCGGAGCTGCCGGGAGCATCACTTCGTTGGCGGGCGTTGTCAGGCTGTGCCAGCGCACCGAAACGCGGGGCTCGAAACGTGCCTGACGGCGAAAGCAGCCTTCACTCCGGGAGGCTCGGGTTGGGTGCGGAAGGACGCGCCTTTTTCCGAGCCTTTGACGGGTCCTCGGCCCGAGACCTTCGACAGCTGACCCGGATCGCCGTATGACTCGCGGAGTCTGCGCGAGCGTGGGTCGAGGAGCGACTCCGCCCGAGCGTCGAGGAGAAGTGTCAATGAAATCGCGTATTCCCAATCAAAAGCGGCGTTCGG
>JAYWEH010000500.1:0-3585 GCA_043780025.1 Deltaproteobacteria bacterium | reverse complement strand
CAGCGGCAGACCGGTCAGCGCGTGGTAGGCAAACGAGACCTGGTTCCAGAGACCGCCGGGCTGGCCCGTGTGATCCGACAGGCGGTCGCGCTGATACGTCATGCGGCCGTATCCATCGAACGCGCGGATGAAGCCGCGCTTGTAGCCAGACGCCGGATCGATGTCTGCAGAATCGGCTTGCTGGCCCAGCTCGGTCAAGCGCCCCACGTCATCGTAGACGTGAATGCGGCTGCTCTCGAGCGCACTGCCTAGCGCGCGCACGCCCACGCGGTCGAGCTGGCCGATCCCGTCGTAGCGCAGCTCCGTGATCCGTGTCGCCAGCGACGTTTGGTGCAGTCGGCGGTGCGTGTCGTACGTGAGCCAGAGTTGGTTGAGGTTCGCGGGGTCGAAGACTTTGTGCACGAGCCCCGCATGCAGGGTGGTCGCACCGTGCCGTTCAATCAACAGTTCGTGATTCAGCTTGTTGCGCGCGAGCACGACCAGCCCGTTGGTGTCGTAGAAGTAGCGGGGCGTTTCGAGCCCCAAGCCACCCGAGTCGACGATCGTGCGGTAGAGAAAGCCGTAGCCGTCGAAGACGTAGCTCGTGATGGCGCCGTTATGTCCCTGCACGGAAGCCAAACGGTGGTCGGCCGCCCAGGTCATCTGCGTCAAGAGCAGTTCCTCCTGCGGCGCCGTCACCAGCGCGCTGTCGCGGTAGCGCTTGACCACGCGGCCCAGCTCGTCGCGCTTGGCGATCGATTGAATCCACGGCCGAGTACGCAGGTTGCCGGCCTCGTCGCGGTTCTCGGATCGCGTCCACGACACGTCGCCGAACTCGTCGTAGGAAGTCTCCGACACGAGGAACGGTCCTCCGGTGGTCGCCTGAGCATTCACGGACTGCACGCGATCATGGGTGTCGACCACGACGTTCGTGGTGCGCACTCCGCCAGCCAAGCCGCGATGCATAGCTGATAGGCGGCCCAGGTCGTCGCAGGTGTAGGTGACAGCCAAGGCCGCGCCCGCGGCGGGGCCAGTGATCGTCTGCAACAGGCCATGACCCGCGCCCGTTGCCACATACGAGAACAGCGAGGTGCCCAGCCCGGAGCGCTGCGTCTGCGTGAGGTGTCCTTGGGGGCCGAAGGTCAGCGTCGCCGTGGCGGGGCCGCGTGACACTCCCCGCGCGTCGGTGTACCCCGGCGTCGTCAGGGTCACCGACGAGTACGCCAACGACGACGGACCGTAGGCGCTGTAGGCAACCGTTAGGCGATCAGTCGTGTCGTCGCAAACCTTCCAGGAGGTCAAGCGGCCGTGCGTCTGGTCGAACCCGTGTAGCCACGTGCCGTTGACCTTCACCTCCAGCAGGAAGTTCTGGCTCCATTGGAAGGTCCAGACGCGGCCTGAAGAGTCCTCTCGGATGTACTCCGGCAAGCCGCAGCAGCCATAGGCAACCGTCCATCCCAGTTGGGCGTGGTCGGCGGGTGTGACTGGCACTGGCTGCTCTTCATTGCGCGGCATGCCGCCTGCTTGCGCAACCATGATGACCTGGCGCACACGACGTTCGCCATCGAGCGCAAGGTTCACAAGAGTGCCGCGGGGATCGACGTACAGACGCTGGGTTGGGTCGGGATAGCTGTAGGTGTGGGTCGCGAGGCCCGCCGTGCCGCTGCCACCCTCGCGCTGCGTCACCACACGCACGCCGTAGCCGCTGTGCAGCTGATAGACGTTCTGGATTTGCCGCGTCGACGGCACGCGCGTGCTGTTCCAGACCTCGCCGAGCTTGCCGTACGCTTCGTACACCAGATCGATCGTGGGGCGTAGCAGACTGTTCTCGCCCGGATCGATGCTGCCGTCGGCATCCGCGTCGGCCACGACGCGCGTCGTGAACCACTGGATCCGCTGCAGGAGCCGCGCGCCGTCTGCGGTGTAGGCGAGGTCGACCGCGAGGTCGCTCGCGGCGACCGCCGGGACAAGCTGCACAGTGGCGGGGTTGATCGCGACCTTGATCACGCGCTTCGGCGTCTGCGTGTCCCAGGAAAACACCACCTGCACGCCGCGCGTGTCGGTGATCGTCTGCAGGTAGGCGATGCCGTTGGTCTTCTGCCACGCGTACTGAATCTGGTTGCCGTAGTCGTCTTGCACGCGGCTGCGCACGTAGCGATTGCTGCCGGCCAGCGCGACGTGCTCGTCGTACACGATCTTGCGCCCGTCGCGCAGGGTGCGCGTGTAGGTCAGCTTGGTGTTGATGATCTCTGCGGTCAGGAAGTCGTAGATGCCAAACGGCGCGCTGTAGCTCCACACCGGGCCAGGGCCAGCAACCAGCGTGTACTTGGCCGGCAATCCATCACCGCGGGCGATGGTCACCACGTCGGCGCAAAGCGTGCTTGTGCCGGGGACCGTCTCGAGGAGCAGATCGTGCCCCGAGAGCACGTACCCCGGACCAAACGGCAGCGCGTCGCCGGTCGCGTGCTGGGCATTGCTGAGGTACTGCAGTTCCAGCGCCAAGCCCATGCGCCGCGCGGCCGCCGGCAACGTGAGCAGCGTGAACGGGTGAACGAACGCGCCCGAACTCGGCGCTACCGTGCCGCCGTAGCCCACCGCGAACGACGCTCCGTAGCCGTGCCGGTGCGTCATCGGCGTCTCGGCGAGTGCCATGAATTGCAGCGCGCCTCCCTCGTCGAACCCGGGCGTCGGCACGCGCCCGCCAGCGCGCAGCATCGCGCCGAGGTCGTGCGGACGCACGCCGATCAGCGAGTAGTTGGCAACCGGCGGCAGGCCATCGGGAAACTGCAGCTGGCTCTGTGTCCCCGACCCCAAGCACTCGGTCAGCGTGCAGCAGATCTGCCCATCCTGACCGTCGGCGTTGCCGCCCGTGTCCGAACCGCTGGCGCCAGCGTTCACCGCGTCGTTGCCAGAGACGCCGGCGTCACCAGCATCGCCGAAGGTCGGCGATCCCGAGGGCGGCGCCCCGCCAAATCCGCCGCCGTCGCCGCTTGGCCCGGGCATCGAGCTGGGGTTGCCGCCCGAGGTGCTCTGCGCCCCCAGTGAGCCGGAGCTACTTGCCGACGCCGCGATCAGGGCCGCGACGAGAGTGCTAAGAAGGGAAGGGAAGGGAAGGGAAGGGAAGGGAAGGGAAGGGAAGGACTCGCATCTTCATCACCGTCACTCCAACCAACGGGACTCTGACCACGTGAGTTCAACGACTCCGCTGCTCACCAACTCACGACGCTACGCACGATGGGCTTCGGGTGGCTCGTTTGTCAAGCTCATCTTCGATGACATTCACTCAGACGCGCTGGCGTCGGCGCAGCGCTGACCTGGCGCGCCGCGCGAAGAACCGCGGAAGGAAAAGCTCAGCGCTCGATCTTCAACCGCAGCAGCTCGCGCCAGTCCGCGGGAACATCCTCCTCCACCGCGATCCCGCGCCCGTCGCCGGTGACCTTGCCGATCGGCGTGCGCACCAGCGTCACGCGGGCGCGGCCCTCGCGCAGCACGTCGGTGTCGCGGCTGTCCTTGACTACGCACTCGACGAGGCACGCCGACCCGCTGTGCGGGTAGAAGGCCTTCTTCTGGTACAGGTGCACTGCGGCGACGTTGCCCAGGAATCGG
>JAYWEH010000499.1:0-8506 GCA_043780025.1 Deltaproteobacteria bacterium | reverse complement strand
GCAGGGACAACGCGCCTTGCCGGTTATGTTAGCAGTATCGCCGGCGGCGATGAGGCAAAGATTCTGAGCGCGGGAATGCAACCGCGCGCGGCGGGTTCGCCCATCGGAAAACTAAGCCAGCCGTTGAGCTTCATCGCCGAAGCGGGCGACCGTGAAGGAAGCATTGTGGTGAGCTGGGCGAAAGTGCGCGGCGCGCGGGTTTATGAAGTGCAAGTCAGCCCGGAAGACGGCAAGAGTTGGAAAACCGTCACAATGGTCACCCGCGCCAGCGCGATATTGAGCGGATTGGTTTCAGGAACGCGATTGACCTTTCGCGTGCGCGCCATCGGCACCGCCGGTCCCGGCCCGTGGAGTGATCCGGCTTTCAAGATGGTGCCGTGAATCTCATTAAAACTGCAAAGTCGGGCAGGGGACGTTTTGCGCCGTGAGTTGAAGGGCGACGTGGTTCGCGCCAATCGCCTGCAAGCGCTGGCTCATGACGCTGTGCGCGAGTTCAGGCTTGTTGCACTCTCGGCTCAAGTGGCCGAGATACAAATGGCGCAAGTCGGCGGAAACTATTTTCTCGGCGGCGTCGGCGGCGTCGGCGTTGGAAAGATGTCCGTGGCGGCCCAGGATTCGTTGCTTCAATTCCCACGGGCGGCGCGGGCAGTCCTGAAGCATTTTCACGTCATGATTGGATTCGAGGACGAGGACGTTCGCGGTGCGGACGCGCTCGATGACGAGTTTGGTCATGTGGCCGAGGTCGGTGACGACGCCGATGTTGCCCGCGACGGTGTGAAGAAGAAATCCAACCGGGTCTTGCGCGTCGTGCGGAACGGCAAAGGTGTCCACGGTCACGTCGCCGATCTCAAAACTCGCGCCGGTGGTGAAGATGCGGGAATCGAATTTTGTTTTGAGCGAATATTCGGCGGCTTCAAGCGTGGCGCGGTTGCCATAGACGGGTATTTTCAGTTTCGCGGCGATGCCGTCGAGTCCCTGGATGTGGTCGGAATGTTCGTGTGTGATCAAAATTCCGGTCAGACTTTCCGGCCGTCCTTCTCGTCGACGAACGCCACCCGCACGATGACCGTGGCCTTCGAACGATTGACCTGAGGAGTGATCTCGGCGGTCTGCCCGCGGTAGCGGCGGGCAGGAAATGCATCGAGCACGATTTCGGTGGGAGAACCCAGCACCACCATGTGCAACCGTTGCTCGGGGACGTCCGTCTCGACCATCAACGTGTCGAAGTCGGCGATCTCGACGCTGCCCATGTCGACGCTCACGCCGGGCGGTTGCGGGCTCACCACCTCACCCATCTGCGGCGGCTTTGTCACGACCACCCCTGAGATGGGTGCGCGCAAGTTCAAGTTCTCGAGCCGCAATTCCATCGCGGCGAGCTCCGAGCTCTGGGCGCGCGCCTCCGCCGTGGCGGCCCGAGCGTCCGCCTCTGCTCCGGCCGCACGGCGCCCCAAGGAGGCCACACGCGCCTCCAAATCTTCGGCAACGCCCGTCGCCGTGACGCCTTCCTTGGCGAGCCGCTGCTGGCGCTCGAACTGCTGGCGCCCCTCGGCGACCTCCGCCTGCAGAGTCGCCACCATGGCCTTGGCGCTCTCGGCGCGAGCGTACACGGCCGCCACGCGGCTCTTCATGGCAGCCACATTGGCCTGGTCGTCAGCCGCGTCGAGCCGGAGCAACATGTCACCGGGGGCTACGCGTTGCCCTTGCGTGACAAACACCTCCGCGACCTTGCCCGGAATCTTGGGGGCCACTCGCGACACGCGCTGCGGCACCACGTAACCGGCAGAAGTCAGCTGCACTGAAGCCTCCGCGGGCGAAACGCTGGAGATCTCCGTGAAACTGACGCTCGTCTTGAAGAGCTCGCCCTCCAGCCGAGGCAGCACGAAGGCGTAGATGCCGAAGCCCGCCGCGCCGAGCACGGCGAGGCCGATGATCCATCGCCAGGGCGCTCCCGAGGAGGGCTTCGTCGCGCGATCGATGCGCAACGACGCAAGCTGCGAGGAGAGTTCGTCCGGCATGCCCGGCTTACTAGTACGCCGGTTCCAGTGAAGCGATGGGAATTTCGCGTGCACCGGCGGGGGCGAGGGCCCCGAAACTCCCGCCTTTGCTATCGATTTGAACCGGCTCCCACCGCTATCTTGGCATCAATTCGATAGAATCGAGGCACTAGGACTATCGACCGATTGCCGCCAGTCTCTTTTGATATTCGGAGTCGTTGTAGCTTCGAAGCTTAGTGACGAACGCAGGTGGCAGGCCTTTCTCCAGGCGTTTGGCCGACTGAAGCGCCGTCGCCAGACTCGCGTTGGTGCGCTCCGCGGCGGGCGCAGCGTCGAATTTCAGCCAGAGCGCCTGAGCCGCGTTAATCCGTGCCTGAGCGACCTGCTTGACCTTCTCTTCTGCAGCCTTCGCGGCAGCCGCCACCGCGGCTTCCCCATCGACGATTTCCTTATCTAAGGTCGCGACGACCGCCCGCTCGTCGCACACCTTCCACGTGTAGTCGCGCCACTTGCGCGCTGACGCGAAGTCGCCAAAGCCCACGGCTTGACGCACCGTCGCCACGCTCTGGTCACAGCGCGCGGGATCTTGCCCGAGCAGCTGGCAGCCCAGGGCCGGCGCCAGAACGAGCAGCAGAGCCACCGCTCGCGAACTCGCTTTCGTGTGAGCTTTCGAGCTACCGCTCATCCAGTACCCCCTTGGGGCCGCGCGCCTCGTCGTGATCACGTTTCGAGCTCCTTTTGCTGATGGGCCGCGACTGTCTCACAGATTTGCGAGCGAGAGGAACTTTCACCCTTTCGGCTCGGTGGCCACGCGACAATCAAAACCGATCTCGTGATGATTTCGCCTGCATGGCTGGAGGCTTTCGAGCAAACTCCGCGCCCATGTCTTTATCCTTCACCCGCACTGCACTCTGGGCAGCGCTTGGCGCGACCACGCTCGTCGGCGCCTTTGCTTGCCAATCGGGCGACGCCCCGAAGGCCTCCACTACGACGGCCGCAGCCACCCCCGCGAAGCCCGCGATCAGCGCGGCTCCGGCAACACCACCTGCAAATGAGCCGCCAGGACTGCCCGCGCCCGCTGACGTCGCGGCCCCACCCGCGGAGGCCGAACGCACGGCGTCGGGGCTCGCCAGCGTGGTGCTGCAGAAGGGCACCGGCAGCGAGAAGCCGACCGCCGCCGACACGGTGAAGGTGCACTATTCGGGTTGGACCAAAGACGGCAAGATGTTCGACTCGTCGGTGACGCGCAATTCGCCGGCTCAATTTGGGCTGGGGCGAGTGATCAAGGGCTGGACCGAAGGGCTGCAGCTGATGGTCCAGGGCGAAAAGCGACGCTTCTGGATACCCGCCGATCTCGCATACGGCGACCCGCCGAAGCGTCCGGGCGCGCCGGGCGGGCCGCTCACGTTCGACGTGGAGTTGCTCGAAGTGGTGAAGGCTGCGCCCCCGCCGGAAGTACCGAAAGACGTGGCTGCGCCGCCGGCCTCGGCGAAAAAGACCGCGAGTGGATTGCGCTACCGCGTGCTCACGCCCGGCACGGGCAAGACCAAGCCCACACCAAACGATCGAGTCAGTGTGAACTACTCGGGCTGGACGCCGGACGGAAAGATGTTCGACTCCTCGATCCCGCGCGGTGAGCCGACGAGTTTCGGCGTGACGCAGGTCATCAAAGGCTGGACCGAAGGGCTGCAGCTGATGGTCCAGGGCGAGAAGACTCGGTTCTGGATCCCGTCCGAGCTCGCCTACGGCTCGAATCCGCGTCCGGGTGCGCCCAGTGGACCGCTGGTGTTCGACGTGGAGCTGCTCGAGATCTCGGCCTTACCCCAACGTCAAATCGACTAGCGCTCATGGTCGCGGTCTCCACGACTCGAAGCGGTCTCGCCCAGCTCCGGGCGTTGGTGGCGATAGCCGGGTGGTTCTGCGCATGCGCCGCTCGCCCGGCGCCGGCGGCACCCGACGGCGAAGTGGCGGCCGTTCCGATCGAGCCCACCCTGCGGGAATCCACTGCTACGCAGCCCCCGCCCGAGGGCGAAGTGGACCTCGACGCGAACGACGGGCTCGACGCGGACATGAGCACGCTCGCGGAACAGACGTCGGCGAACACCGGCAAGCCGAAGCCGGCCCAAAGCGCGGAGCCCGCGTCCCGGGACATCGTGTACCGGGTCACGCCGAAAGGCCTGCTCATCGAGCTCGACGGGCTCCACCTACGCCCGGAGGCCAAAGCGACAAAAGACAAGAACGGCGCCTACGACATCGAGATCGTGGTGCACGCCGAGTCCTTTGATGGCCGCCAATATTGGGTGAAGCAGCCGAAGGAAGGACCGCTCTCACTCGCCGGAAAGATCGAGGACAAGTCGGGCAAGGCGACCCGCTTCAGCGACGAGCGCAAGGGCGACGCGGAGCAAGTGGTGCTGGCGGGGGAGCCCCGTCACTTCCGGCAGCGCTGGCCTGGCAAGGGCCAACCCAAGTTGTGGTGGGGGCAAACTGTCACGCTCGAGGTCGGCCTCTGGGGCGTGAGGACCGAATCCGAACGAGAGCGCCCAGTGCGCCGGTTGTTTGTGGTGAAGATGTTGGGGGGCAACTCACCGCAGCCCGTGTTGACGCCGCCGACGCTCGATTGGGGTAGCTGACCCTTTTTGAATTCTTCCGGGCTCGGCGAAGTCATCCACGCACAGCGGAGTGGAGTCGCCGGCCGATCGCGCACTTGCAGCAGCGGTCAGTCCCAATTTGGCAAGTGTGCGTTTTCTTGCTCATTTCGACAGGGGGTGGCTTGCGGCAAGAGGGCTGAGAAGGCAACCTATTGATGCATATGTGGCGGCGCTGGAGCGGTTGTCAGGTTGTGTGGGCCGTTGGGCTCAGCCTCGCCTGTCAAAGTGCGGAGGGAGACGGCGGCCCTGCCGACATCCCCATCCCGTTCGACGACGTCAACCCGCCGGAGATGAACGTGGGCGACCTCCCGGTAACGATACCAGGTAATGGCTCGCTGAACTGCGATGGGCTTCGTCCCGGTCGGGTCGAAGCTCGTTTGCTCACGCGCTTGCAATATGACAACACGGTGCGCGATCTGCTCGGCGATGCGAGCTCCCCGTCCCGGAGCTTTCCGGCGGAGAACACCCTGCTCGGTTTCAGCAACAACGCGGACGCGCATCGTGCCAGCCTGCTCCTGAGCGAGCGGCACCTGGCAGCGGCGGAAGGCGTGGCACGCGAGGCGGTGGCGCGCGGCGTCGATGCGCTCTTGCCGTGTACGGCTGGGGACCGCACGGAGGCCTGCGTCAGCGAGTTCATCTCCGAGTTCGGCTACCGAGCTTTTCGCCGTCCGATCGCTGCCGAAGAGAGCGCGCCCATGTTGGGCCTGTTTCAACAAGCGAGCGTCGCGTGGGGTTTCGACAAGGCGCTCGAGCTCCTGATCCAGACCTTCCTGCAGTCCCCGCAGCTCCTGTACCGTACGGAGTCGCTCGAGTCGGTTGCCGCTTCAGGGGCGGAAGGCGACGACGGCGCCGAGCCGCTCGATTCGTATCAAATCGCATCGCGCCTGTCGTATTTCCTCTGGAACACCATGCCCGACGACACGCTGTTCGAGCTGGCGGACAGCGGCGCGTTGCTCGACCCCACGGTCGTGCGAGAGCAAGCCCTGCGTCTGATCGGCGACGAGCGGGCGCGCACGACGGTCGCGGATTTTCATGAACAGTGGCTCGGTGTGTCGCGCTTCAACGGCCTGGAACGCCAGCTGCCAGGCAGCACCGAGCTCGGGCTGCTCAATCCGAGCTGGCAGGATTCGCTCGCCCGCTTCGTTCAGCACAACTTCTGGAATGAGGGCGGCAACGTCCAAGCCTTGTTGAGCTCTCAGAGCGTATTTGCGGACACCTCGATGGCGGGGCTGTACGGCTACGATCCGGGCGCGGCCCAGCCGTACACAGATCCGAATCGCGCGGGCATCTTGACCCAGCCGGGGTTGATGGCGCTCTTGGCCCACCCCGACCAATCAGCGCCGGTGCAACGCGGTAAGTTCGTGCGCGAACAGCTGCTTTGCCAACCGCTGCCGCCTCCGCCACCGGATGTCGACACGACTCCGCCGGATCCAGACCCCAATGCGACGACGCGCGAACGCTTCCGGGAGCACAGCGCCAACGACCGTTGTGCAACCTGCCATCGCCTGCTCGACACGGTGGGCTTCGGCCTAGAGTCCTTCGATCAGCTAGGGCGCTTCCGCGAGGAGGAGTTCGGCATTCCCATCGACAGCTCGGGCAACGTGGTGGACGCGGGCGACCCGGAGCTCGAAGGCGACTTTGAAAACGCCGCGGACCTGGCGGGCAAGCTAGCCGTCAGCCCGCGCGTGGAAGCCTGCCTAGCGACGCAATGGTTCCGCTACGGGATGGGGCGCGGAGAGCAATCGGCGGACGGCTGCAGTCTGGAACGAGCCAAGACAGCATTCGCCGAGTCGGGCGGAGATTTCAGAGAGCTCCTCGTTTCTCTGGCGCTCACCGACGCTTTCCGCTACCGGCCACCGGTCGAGCGAGATCTCTGAGCGTGTGAGCCCTCTTCTGAGGGCCACCGGCGAGAACCTCCCCTCCTCTTCGCTCGGGAATCGACCGGTCACGTCTGCATGCCCGTTCTGGTGCGCCGCCAAGCCAAATCGACGATTGCCCTGCGTTCGGAACGGGTCCGCGCCATCGCCGAGCGCATGCTGGAAGCGCTCGACCGCAGCGCGGATGAGCTCAGCATCCTCATCACGGACGACGTCTTCATTCGCACACTCAATGGCACCCACCGGGGCAAAGATCGGGCGACCGACGTGCTCGCGTTTCCGCTCGATGAAACACCCAAGCCGCGCCCGCGCCGAGGGCGTTCGATGGCCGCGCGTTCGCGGACTCCGAGCTTGCTCGGCGACGTCGTGATCTCGGTGGATACGGCAGCGCGGCAGGCGCGCCGGCGCAGGCACTCCCTGCTCGATGAGGTGCGTTTCCTGCTGGCTCACGGCATTTTGCATCTGCTCGGGTACGATCACCAAACGGATCGCGACGAGGCGGAGATGAACGCCCTGACCCGCGCGCTCGTCGACAAGACCGGTCCGTCGTCGCCGTCCCGGCGCTGACGGCGCTGCGACGAGTCGAGCCCCTCGAGAAGCCGACCAGCCATTTTTTAGGGGTTTGGCGTGCGCGGCGGCTTCGTATCAATGGAAGGTTTCCGAGCACTTAGCGCAAACTCTAGATGCGCTACGCGAGCCTCGAAATGGCGGCCCCGGAGTGTATCCACGTGTGTGTGCGAGAGGCGAGAGTGCGCGAGAAATCACGGGTGACCTGACAAAACCGCTGTTTTTTTGCTTGAAAGGGCTTTGGGCCCCTGTTACTCGTCGCGAGCCTCTCCGATGTTTTTGCCAAGTTCGGTAAGCTGAGCTGAAGGGGAGGCAAGAGCGAAGGTTCATCTAGTGACTTCACACGGCGCGCACTCCTTGGGCATGGCAGGTGTCATGATCCAGCGGCGCGACCGGAGTGATGTGAGCGGTTTCTATCGCGCAGGAGGTAGTGCATGGCTGGCAAGAGACTTACCAAGGCCCAGGTGATCGCTGAAATCAGCGACGCGACGGAGCTCGACAAGAAGAGTGTCGGGCGCGTATTCGACACACTGTCGGACATCATTCGTAAACAACTCGCTGGGCGTGGTGCGCCGGGGGAATTTGTCGTCCCGGGCTTGGTCAAGCTGCGCGTCGTCAAGAAGCCGGCGACCAAAGAACGTCAGGGCATCAATCCGTTCACCAAAGAACCGATTACGATTCCCGCGAAGCCCGCCAGCAAGAAAGTGCGGGCAACCGCGCTCAAGGCGCTCAAGGATCTCGTCCAGTAAGTACTGCGCGAGTAAGCTCTGGCGACGGGTCTTGCGCGAGCGAGCTCCAGCCGACGAGTCCGAGTGAGTTTGGCTGAGTAGTAGATGGATGGGGCTCTCGAACGAGAGCCTCTAAGCGACGAGGCCCTCGAAACGGTGACGTGTCGAGGGCCTTTGGCTTTTGTGTCCAGTCGCGCGGCTCGCCCGCGCGCGGGTGAGTCACCAGCGTAGAGCGTGACCGTAGGTCACCAACGCAACGACAGCCCGGCGCGAAACAAACCCCCGCCGGAAGTGTTGCTGACGCGGCCGGAGTCGTCCGTAAATTCGGGTTGGCGCGCGGCGCGCGAATCCGTTCTGCCGCGTACGAAACCGATCAGGTCGAAGGTGAGCGCCACCCGCCAATCGAACGGGATCTCGACGCCCAGGCCACCCTGTGCGCCCAGATAGCTCCAGCTCTGCCCTACCCCATCCACCTCGACGTGCGCGACGCTGGAGTGAAAGCCGACGATGGCGTAGGTGCGCACTTGGCGCTCGGGGTTCAAGTAGAGCAACGAACCGAACGACACGAGCTGCTCGCTGCGATCGTACCCGTCGTAATCCGTGCCCAGCAGCGAATCGACGCCGATTTCCAGCGTGACAACGGGGTGGACGCTGTAGCGCAGGCCTGCACCCACCCCACCCATACCGGCCGC
>JAYWEH010000498.1:0-3597 GCA_043780025.1 Deltaproteobacteria bacterium | reverse complement strand
CGGGATTGTACAACGCCTGGAGCGCTCCGTCCTGACACAACGCCCCTCAGAACGCGAAGGGTGGGCTCTTCAAGAGCACGGTGCCGAGCGACAGGTCGAGCGCGCACGCTTGCGCGGCTTGACACTGAAACTGCACTTCCAAGCCCACCAGCCCATCGGGTGTCACGCTCGCGCTGGGCAAGCCTTCGGCGAATTGATCCCAGCGTAGATCCATCAGCGTTGGGGTCGCACTGGCGGAACTGACGCGCACGGTGGGCGGCACGCACTCGCTCCACTTGGTGGCCTCCCTCCCGTATTCGCAGGCGCCCTTGGCGTTCGCAACGTCCACCGGGTAATTGCGATGCGTCTGCACCTTGAATAACATGAGCGCGCCGCCCAGGCTGCCGCTGGTCAGGAACTGCAGCCCCTCGAAGGCGGCCGCGTTCAGGCAGGGCCCAAACCACCAAACCACGCCCGTGTAGCCGCCTGCGGGCAACGTCGCTTGCAGGCGCATGGCGCCGGACGGCGTCGCGGTCATCGTCAAGGCCGCGGTCGCGGGGCAGGTGCCGTCATCGACGCAGCTGTACGGGCTCGTGCCGCCGGTAAGTTGACCGCTGGCGTCGTTGCCCCAGGTGCCCGCCGCGAGATCGTAGCTGCCGAAGTCAATCACCAGACCGTCTTCCGCAGGAGCAGCGCCGCTGCAAAGCTGAGCGGGACCCGACTCGGGATTGGTGACCGGAGTAGGGGTGGTATTGGGGGGCTCCGCCGGAGTGGGCGTGGTGCTCGACGCGCCTCCACTGGGCGGCGTCGAGCTGGTGCCCCCCGTGCCGTTCGGCGTGGTGGGGTCGTTCGCCGTGCCGCCGCTACCGGGCGTCACGGGGTTCAGCGGATCCGTGTTGGTGCCCGGAAAGGAAGGCACTGCATTCTGAGCCGGCGCGCCTTCATCGCTGCCGCAGCCGGCAACCGCGATCGTGGAAGCGGCCAGCGCCGAACACACCCGCGCGAAACGCGCCGGCTGGTTCGTACACGAACTGCGGCGTGCTCGCCTTCGCCACGCGCCCCAGAGCCCGAGCAGAACCAGCATTGCTGGAGCTGCCCCGTTTGGAGCGTTCGCACCGGGCGCTCCGAGTGCGCAGCCGCCCGATGAGCCGCCGCTCGACGCCGCCGGCTCGGGCAAGATCGGGTTCACGGTTTCACCCGGCGTTTGAGGCGCAGGCGTGCCATCCCCCGGGCCCGGCGGTGCCGGATCTCCCGTTGCGCCCGCGTTCCCCGTGGCATCTCCCGGTGGCGGCGTGACGGGCGTACCGTTCAGGTTACCGCCCACGGAGCAGCTGCTGGCGTGGCGACAGGTGAAATCTGCGGCGCACGTGTCCGTGGTGCAGGCATCGCCGTCGTCACACGCCGCATCGCTCGCGCAACAGCCAAGGATGATTTGGGTCCCACATTGGCCGGCTGCGCTGCATTCGCCACGTGTGCAAACGTCAGCCCCGCCGGGGCAATCCGAGTGGAACTGGCAACCCGTGGCCGCCACCGACTCGTACGCACCCATGTCGGGCGTACCGCCCTGTGAACGCGCGGCAGAGCGAAAGCAAGCCGCGACGCCACCGATGCTATGAATGTAGCGGTAATTGATCGCGTATTGCCAGAAGGACACGCCCTGGATTGGGGTCGAGGCGCGCACGATGCAGCCTGGATCGAAGCCGAGCTCAGCCGTGCCAGTGGCGCTCGGGTCCCCGCCGTTCACCAGAGTGCCGGCTGTGGCGCTCAGCCGGAAGTCTGGACTGTCCCCGTCGGGATCGCGAAACACGCCGGCGTTGCTCGCGAACGCATTGTTGCCCACGTTGGCGTTCGTGCCCGCGGTGTTGTTGATCACCGCCTGACCATTGGCGCTGACGGCGAGGTTGTTGCGCACGATGATATTGTTGCGCGACATGGCATCCGAGAAGAAGACCTCCCCGAACTGGAACTCGTAGCCGGTGTCGAGCCCGTTATTGTAACAGGTGTTATTGACCAGCTCCGCGCCGGACGTGAGCGTTACGCGCAGACACGAGCCGCCGTTGCGGAAGCCCAGGTTGCTCTCGAAGCGCACGCCCGCGCCACCCTCGTCCAGGATGTAGCCGTTGCCGTCGGTGCTCAGCGCCGGATCGCAGGGGTGCTGCTCGTTGTTGCCGCACACGTCGATGTTCTCGAACGAGACGTTGCCGCGCACGACGTTGGCCGCCGCGCCACCTAACACACCGTACAGGTTCACGCCGCTCGAGTAGGAGGGCGCGAGGCTGCCGTTATGGGCGGCGATGTTGTTCTCGAACGTGACGCCCGTGGCGTCATAAAACGTGAAGCCGTTGACGCCGTTGCCGTCCGCGATGCAGTGGCGCACCTCGATGTTGTTCGAGTGTTTCTCCCAGCCGTTGGAGAAGCCGCTGGTGGGCCAGCGGTAGGCGACGAAGCCTTCCACGCGAATAAATGCAATCGGCACGTCGCCGAAGGCGTCTTCCGGATCGTTGATCGGCTCGAAGGCGCTCGCTTCAGCCGCGCCTGCCGGTGGCGACAAGATGGGTAGCTCGCCCTCGAAGGCGCGAATCGTGATCCAGGCGCCGGCCGTGCCCGCGCGCACCGGGTTGATCTGGTTTTGCCAACCCACGTAGCGACCGCCCCGTACGTGCACCGTGTCGCCCGGCATGGCCTCAGCGACCCCACGCGCGATGGTCCGAAACGGCGTGTCCAGCGCCCCTGTCGCGCCGTCGCTACCGAGCGGTGAGACGTAATAGTCGGCCGCGCTCGCTACGCTGGAAGCAAGCGCAATGGCTGCGCCGGCGCAAAGGGCGGCGCCCTCAATCGATGGCATTCGCATGGTCCGTTCGTTCTCCCGCTGCTGGGCTGGAAACGATACCAGCTCGCCGGCCCTTTTGTAGGGGATTTGCGGCTTCGGCTAAGCGACCCAGACCGTGCCACATCTGGTTAGGCCGTTGCGGGACGGCCCGATTCGCTTTTGTTGTTACCTGCCGTTTGGAACGCCCTCTCCGTCCGCGGGGACCTCCCGCTCCGATTCGGGCTCATGCCCCCTGGCGCGGATATGGGCGGTCCGGGCCGCATCATCGACGTCCGCGCCTTTCTTGCGCAGGGTCGCGAACTCGAGCTGGAACGCATCGAGCTCGGCGTCGGTCGCGTCCTCCAGATCGGCAAAGATATTGCGCGCCTTGCTGGAGCGGATCAACTCATCCAGTTTCAGGTGAATCGCGCGTGCGTCGCGGTTCTGCGTCGTTTGAATGATGAACACCATCAAGAACGTGATGATGGTGGTGCAGGTGTTGATGATGAGTTGCCAGCGCTCGCCGAAATCAAAAAACGGGCCGCTGGCAGCCCAGACGAGCACCATGGCAATCGCCGCGAAGAACGCGCGCGGCGTCCCGAGCAGATGGGACGCGGCCGCCGCAAAATGCCGAAAGCCCTCCGACGCGGGCCGCCTGTCGGGCGACGGTATGGATGCCTTCTCTTCGCGTGAAGGCTCTCGTTGCGAGGGCGCGCTCATTCGTTCCGTGATCGCCATGGGCTCGTGATCTGTGGATCAATGTGCCCACGTGCAAGACGCGAGCCGGTGCGGAACGAGGACGCGCCGCG
>JAYWEH010000497.1:0-3600 GCA_043780025.1 Deltaproteobacteria bacterium | reverse complement strand
AAGGATGCGGGCCAACCCTTCGTCAAACAAGCCGCCATGGCCAAGCTGAACGCCTCTGAGGTCGCGGAGCGCAGCGCCTCGCTGGCGGTAGAGCTGCTCGGCGGCGTCGGCTTCACCAAGGAATACCCGGTGGAGAAATTCTACCGCGACGCCAAGATCGGCAAGATCTACGAGGGCACCAGCAACATGCAGCTACAAACCATCGCCAAGCTGCTGCAAAGCGAATACCGCCAGAGCTAGTGCATCCGGCGGGCGCCAGCCTCCGGCATGGCGAAGCCAACCGGCGAACGCCGCCCGCGCCAATGATCGGAGCGTGCACGTCGAGGCACGGCGTTCGCATCGCGACAGCGCGTGGCGAAGCATCCAGAACCGCGCCAGAGCGATGCGTCGCCGCGGCTGCGCGTGGATCCGGTGCTCGTCACGGCGACGGGCTTGTGCGGCGGTGCGCTTGCCAGCATCGCGCCGGTAGCCACGTTGTTGTCGGCGATCGGCTGCCTGGCGCTTTTGCGCGCCCGCTTGCCGTGGCGGGCGGTGTTGCTCGCGGGCGTGGCCGTGTGCGCGGGCTGGGGTCGCGCCGCCTGGCAGCTGTCGGAGTTCGCGAGCGCACATGAAGGCGCACGGGTATTCCTCGAAGGGCCTCGCCGCTGCTCGTTCAATGCGCGCGTCACGAGCTCGCCGAGCGTGCGCCAGGGCGTTCAGCGCTTTGACGCCGAGATCCGCGACCTCGATTGTGAGGGCCGCCTGCACGCCGCGCCTCTCGCGGCACGCTTGTACGGAGGGTCGGTGCCGCTCGCGCGTGGCGACCAGCTCGAGGGCATCGCGGACCTCGGTCCAACGAGCACGTTTCGCAACTTCCTCCTGCCCGATCCACGCCCGGGCGCCGCGCAGCACGGCGCGGTACTGAGCGGCAAGCTGCACGCGCTCGAAGTGACCCGGGCGGCAGCGGGGCTCGGCGCGCACATCGATGCGCTGCGCGCGCACGTGCGCGCGAGAATCGACGCGAATTTTGCCCCCAACGTGCGCGGCATGGCGCGAGCGTTGGTGCTGGGCGAGAGCGATCTGAGCGCGGAGGATGACACCGCGTTTCGCAAGAGCGGCCTGTCGCATCTCCTGGCGGTGAGCGGCACGCACCTGATCCTCGCCGTGCTCGCCCTGACGCGGGCGGCTCGAGCGCTGCTCGTGCGCTGGCACTGGCTGAGCCGCCGCCGTGACGTCTCACGCCTCAGCGCAATGCTCGGCCTGGTGCTGGCGCCGCTGTACGCGGACTTCGCCGGCGGCAGTGGCTCGGCCTGGCGCGCCGCCTGGATGCTGATCGCCGTGCTCGGCGTGCAGGCGCTCGGGCGCCGGCCATTCCCGAGCCGGATCCTCACAGCTTCGCTCGGCGCGGGCTGGCTGTCTGACGGGCTAGTGCTCTTCGACCTTTCCTTCTTGCTTTCGATTGCCGCGACCGTGGGGCTTTCACTCTCGGGCGCCTTGCTCGGGGAAACGAGCAAGAACAACGACAACACCGCCGCCGCGCTCACGCAGCCACGCACCGTCGACCTCGGCCGCGTGGGCCGCCTGGTGAGCGACAGCGCGCTGACCACGCTGGCCGCGACCTTGCCATGCCTGCCTATCCTGCTCCTGCTCGGGCCTGGCGTCACGTTGGCGAGCGTTGCCGCCAACTTGCTCGCGGCACCGCTCGGCGAGATCGTGGCGTTGCCACTGTGCCTGCTGTTCACCTTGCTCGCGCCGCTGCCGCTGCTCGAGCAAGGTGTGGCGCTCGTCGCCTCCGGAGCGCTGTTTTTGATTCGCGGCCTGTCACACGCCAGCGCCGAGGTCACCTGGTTGGCGTTCGAGCTGCCACCACCGAGCGCCTTCCACATCGGCGTGCTGGCGCTCGGGGCGAGCGGGTGGCTGGCTCTGTCCACTCAGCGCTGGCAGGTCTGCGAGGCGCGCGTCGTGGAGCGGCGCGTCGCGCGGGGGCGGACACGTGTGCCGCTCTGGCTGGGTCTATGCGCGCTCGGCTTGTGCGCGGTGGAGGCGATCTCGGTGTATCAGCACTCGAAGCTCGCCGCGCGGGGGCGCGGGCTCCGAATAACGGCGCTCGACGTGGGCCAGGGCGACGCGACGCTGATCGATTTGCCTGACGGGCGATTGATGCTGATCGACGGCGGCGGCTTCGTGGGCAGCGACATCGATCCCGGGCAGCGCATCATCTTGCCGGTGCTGCGCGCGCGGCGGCGCGATCACCTCGACATCGTCGTGCTCAGCCATCCCCACCCCGATCATTTTGGGGGTCTCGGCTCGGTCGTTGAAGGGGTCAGCGTCGGTGAGTTCTGGTATGGGGGCAGCTCGGACCATCGCACCGAGCAGGCGGCTCGAGGTGGAACGCCACCCGGACCGCACGCGCGTCTGCTCGCACGCTTGCGCGAGCTCGGCGTGCCGTCGTTCGCTGCGCGCGAGCTGTGCGATCGTGAGCTCGGCGGACCTGGCTATTCTCTGCAGCTGCTCGCGCCTTGCCCTGACGTTTCACGCGCACAGAGCGCCAACGACAACTCACTCGTATTGCGCGTCGCGCTGGGACAGCACGCGGCGCTGCTCACGGGGGACGCCGAGGATTGGGCCGAGCAACAACTGCTCGGACGATCTGCAGGCAAGCTGCGCGCGAGCTTCCTCAAGGTGGGCCATCACGGCAGCCGCAGCTCGAGCTCGGAGGAGTTCCTCGCACAGGTGCGGCCCCAAATCGCCAGCATCTCCTGTGGCCTGCGCAACCGCTTCGGTCATCCTCACGCAGAGACCCTGGCCACCCTCGAGCGCTGGGGCGTGCGCGTCTTGCGCCTCGATCTCACGGGTTCCGTGCAATGGCAGACCGACGGATCGGTCCAGGAATTTCACATGTTTTACCCGCGCGATCCCGATCACTCGGCTCACTCGCCGGCTCGCAAAGATGTGGGCGCCCGGCCGCACGGGTGAGCCGGCGTGCGAGAAAAACCGGCGCGTGTCGTGATTCTAGGGGCTCGAGTCCGGCCCGAAATGAGCGATGCTGCGCCGGAATGCCCCAAACGCTGGCAACGTCGCGACGGTGTTGGGCCGTAGACGTCCCTAGACCAGGATTTAGCGTAGCTTGCCGGAGCCGGCTCGGAGAGGGTGAAGTGCGTGCAGCAGTCGCGGATGGGGAGTGAGTCTTGACCGGCGGAACGATATTGGCCGGCAAATATCGGCTCGTTTCCTTGCTGGGGCGCGGGGGTATGGGTTCGGTCTGGCGCGCCGAACGTTTAGGTTGGCAGGCGCCTGTGGCCATCAAGGTGATGAACCCGGGAGACGCGGACGACGCACGCGCGCGCGATCGCTTCGTGCGCGAAGCAACTCTGGTGGCGAGCTTGCGCAGCGTTCACGTGGTGCAGGTTCTGGATGACGGGGTGGATGACGAGAGCGGCCTGCCCTTCATGGTCATGGAGCTGCTCGAGGGTGAGACGCTCGCTGAACGTCTGCATCGCGTCAAACGCCTGAAGGCGCCCATCGTCGCGCAGGTCATCTCGCAGATTGCGCGCGCCCTTGCGCGCGCGCATGACGCCGGCATGGTGCACCGGGATCTCAAACCGGACAACATCCTGATCG
>JAYWEH010000496.1:0-8534 GCA_043780025.1 Deltaproteobacteria bacterium | reverse complement strand
TACTCGTCTCCGCCGCAACCATTATCGCCATCGTCGCCTGTGGCGGCATGGAAGTCAGCATGGCACCGGATGCCAATGCCCAAGATTCATCTGCCGAGAACTCTGCAGCGTGCGAGTGCACGTCGGAGCCAGGCCCACGAGGGGCCGAGGGTCTACCTGGGCTCCAAGGACCCGAAGGACCCCAAGGTCCCGAGGGCCCACGTGGTCCCGCTGGAGCGCCAGGCCGTGATGGCGTGGATGGTGCGGCTGGCCCCACTGGACCCACTGGTCCTCAGGGCAATCAAGGCCCTGTTGGAGCTCAGGGCGTCCAGGGCCCAAGAGGTGACCGAGGAGCTACGGGAGTCCCAGGTGCCGATGGCGTGTTCGACGTCGGGCGCATCTACATGGTAGATGCGCGCAATGCTGTGCCGGGCGCTGGCTCGTTCACGACTGCGGCTTCGTGCAATGAAGGCGATGTCATTCTGAGTGGTGGCTGCGTCATCACCCAAGGCAGCACTGCTGCCGTGCTCACAGGGGGCTTCCCGAATGACGAACAGCCTGTCTGGTTCTGCTTCTATACCAAGGCCAACCCGGTTCCGACCGAGGTCCTGGCACGTGCAGTGTGTCTTTCACAAGGGTGAACAGACGCGGGTGGCGCGCCCTACTCAGGTGCGCTGCTCTTTAGCTATCGATTCGTCGTCCAGCGCGGGATCGCGGCGTCTAGCCGTCAACGAGCGCCCTGCTTGTCCAACAAACGCCATGCGGATCAAGCCCCTGACAAGCGTGCGGGAGAAGGCTCGGAGCTGGCGCTTTTCGCTGCCCGCCAAGTCTCACCGATTGGGAGACCGCGGCGGAGCTCTGGTAGCCTCGCCGATGGATGCATTCTCTTCATCTG
Organism: Deltaproteobacteria bacterium; assembly: GCA_043780025.1. GTDB lineage: Bacteria > Myxococcota_A > Polyangia > Polyangiales > Polyangiaceae > SZUA-265. The sequence continues at coordinate 7,660 of JAYWEH010000496.1, read as the reverse complement.
GCTCACCATCTAGCCTGCTGTCATGTGCAGCTCAGCCGACCCGTTCGTTCAAATCCGCTTGAGTGACCTGCTGGCGCTCCAGGCAGCGGCCACGGCGCAAGCCCCTGCTGCTTTCGCGCCACTTGCCCCCGCGCCGCCTGCCCCCGCGCTGCCGGCGTACCTCACCACCGCCGAGGCGGCCGAGCTCCTGCGCATGAGCCGAAAATCTCTGGAGGGACGCAGGGCCCGAGGGGAAGGACCGCCATGCATTCGGATCGGTAGGGCCGTCCGCTACAAGACGGACGCAGTCCTGGCGTGGTTGGAAGGTGAGTCCGGATAGCGAACCAGGGCTGCCCGGGCAACAAGGAGGGAGCATTTCAATTCGGCAATTGGGTACCTCTCAGCTTGGAGACGGCAGGGGCGTGGCGCGGTACGATGGCTAGGTGACAGACGACGAGCCCACCATTGCCGGCGAGATTGAGCGATACCTGCGAACAGGGGCGACCGACCTGCTCTGCACGGCCTGGCCTGGCACCTTCATGGAGCGAGCGAAACGGGCTCATGGCGACCTCCGCGACGCGCTCGTTCACGAGGTCCGTCGACTTGCCGAGGGGCTAACGCATGAGCCGCTACCGGAGGCCGATACCGCCGCGCTCACACGCCGGAAGGTCGAGCCCATGGTGCGCGGGCTGTTCCCGCGTGCTGAGCAGGACGTGGTGCTCGCGACACTCGAGAACTCCGTCGTATTCCTGACGAGCGCGAATATCGAGCCGCTTTTGCTCCAAAAAAGCTTTGACACCTCGGCGTGGACGCTCGCTAATCTGTACCTCGCCAGCCTCGGCGCAGACTTGCTCGCCGACGACGCACCGCGCCTGGTCGGGCTGAGCGAGGAGACGACGTGCTACGTCGCACCCGAGTACTTCACCGAGGGCGATCCGTTCGCAGATTTCCTCGTCCATGAGGTGGCGCACATTTTCCACAACTGCAAGCGCGGCAACGTGGGCCTTCGCCAAACGCGAACCAAGGAGTGGCTCCTCGACATCGACTTTCGCAAGCGGGAGACCTTTGCGTACTCCTGCGAGGCCTATGCCCGCGTCCTCGAGCGCGCGAAGTGCCCGGCGGACCGCCGAGGGTTGGCCGAAGCGTACGGGACCGAGGTGCGCATCTCCGATGAGCGCGTGGACCCCGCGGAGGTCGCCAGCATCGTCCAGGGGGCCGCGACGGCTCGCAATGGCTGGAAGGTCATTCTCTCGAGGTGCGCACCGACGAGCCGTCCCCAGTCGGCGGTGGCGCAGGTCAGGGCCGCCTCGGCGGCGACGGAGGAGCCTGTCAGCAGCGGTGACCGCTGGCGTGTCCAACGACGGCGCAACGGACAGCCAGGGACAGGCGGGCGGGGAGTTGCCGTTCACGGGCCGCCCGCAGATTTCGAAGACCAAGACCGCACAGATCACCGCTGACGATTCCACGCCGCGTCAAACCCGAGCGCGCGGATCCTTGCCGTGAGCTTCGTTCGCAAGTCGGCGGTGTCGGTCCAGACGACGAACGAATGCTGTCGCGTGTCGAGTGCGAGCACTTCCATCCAGCTCCGCACTTTCGGAGCGGCCGCAATCGAGCTGTTCGGCGCTACCTCGACCATACACGCCTCCCATGAACCGTTGCAGCACCAGATTACGTCCATGCCGAGGCCCTTCGCAAAGCCAGCCTCCCAGTGGGCGTTGGGGCGCGCGCCAGTCGCATCGACGACGAGCAGTCTACTCCGGCGGATCTCGGCAATGATCTCGTCGTCGATCTTGTTGTTGTGCGCGGCCCGATCGACGCGGTACGGTGCATAACCAGTGTCGAGCAGCGCGGGCGCGAAGCCCTCGGTGTAGGCGGCGAGCATGTCCGGGTGGAACCACATGGCGACGAACGCCTGGTTGCCGGGGCCGCGGTGCTGTCGAATCTCCCTAGCGCGTCGCCAGCCTTCGAGGGTGAGCGAGAAGCCAACCGCTTTCGTATGCAGGTCGCCAGGAATGGCCGATCTTGGCGCCCCAAGTCCCGACTGCCTGATGAGCGGCTCGAGATCCATGTACATGGTCTTTAGTTCAAGGGCCCCTTTCAATCCGATCCGCGCAGCCCAGGCATCTATGCTCTCCTCTACCGTAAGCTCACCGAATGAGCACCTTCGGGCGATCGCGTCTATCAAGAGGTCCGCTTGGTCGACCGGATCCGGCACCGGGTGTCGTTCAATCAGAGGTTTGACAGTCTCATAGTTCAACAATTCTTCGGTGAAGCGCTCGTGCGCATCCGTTGCCTTGCGTATCGCGTGGCTCAACCCGACTCGCTCGATATCGGTCAGGGACGGCTGCTCCCTTTCGCCAGATATGTATCTGTGAGCAATATCGTAGGTACCGCACCGCGGACAGCTGACGCGATACACGACGGCGTGGGAGCGCTGCACCTCTTCGGATTTCACGACGTGCTTCGCGCAGACGTAACACTGAGTAGACATAGGCCTTCCTCCAGACGGAATGAAGTTGTCAGGGTCGGTTCGACTCTTCACCGACGAATGTGTGCGCCGCGCTGGGCGCGAGCAGCAGGGCCGTCGCCATGCGGGCAGAGTCTTCCGGATCGAATTTGCGAAGGCTTGCCCCGCGTCATCGCAGCGCTGGCTCATAGCGAGCAATGCACAGGGCAAGACCGCTGGCATGGGTCTCGCATCCTTGAACGGTGCCTGACCTGTTAGACGAACCGAGATGTCCCATCCAGCAAGAGGATGGTACGGTTTAGCAGGACGTGAAGACGCCCTTCCCCGCCATCCCAGATGTCGACAACCACGCTGAAGGGCGTGGGCACAACCGTAATGCCACTCCGGTTGCGTACGGAGAGGCCCAGATCGAACGTGTGCTCTTTGACCGAATGCACCCGAACGCCGTCGATGAGCGCAGGGGCGGTCAGTTTACGACCGGCCGCATTGGTATGGCCCGTGTCGATCTCGATCGGGCTGTCGAGCTCGACCCAGGTCCTCGCAGACTGTGCGGCCATCAGCAGCTCGCGCCAATGCGCTACTCGCGGGTTGTCATCACCGGCGTGCGTGGTTGCCCGTTCCTTGATGATAGGAGCGAGAGCCGCCCTGAACTGCGCCATCAGTTGGCGCCGCACCGGACTGCGTTCGCCAGCGTCCTCGCTCGATTCGAAGGTCAGCGTGCGCTTTTGGCGAAGATCGAACGGTAACTGCTCGGGCGCCCCGAAGGCTGTATTTTGAACCAGGATGATTCGATTCACTCCCAGTGCACGGTGGGCATACCCGGTCTCGAATACGACGTTCGGGTTAGGAGTCGGGCGCTCGCCAGGCAGGATCCGACCGACAATCGTCACGTCTCCAACGAACACGTCAGCGTTCTCGATCTTCTCGAGGATGGTCGCTCCGATGTCAGGGGATCCGGGGACGTCTTTTGTGTCGCGGTCGATGACCGGAATCACCTCAGCCGTCCCGTCGTCGACGAGCGCATGAGCGGCCGCCTCGAGCGCGTCGCCAATCAACGTGCGGCACGCGGCGGCCCTGATATCCGATTGCCACGAGTAGAAGATCTTCGCCTGCATGGAGTACCTCCCTCAAGTTCTTCCTTTACCTGAGCATGGGTTCAGTCTTGTGTCAAACGTCTGATGAAGCGGCGCGTGTGCCTGCTCCAAACGGGGTGACGTTTGCCCGGCGGCTGCTCCAAGACGGGTTTGCCCTTTCGCTTGTGCGGCGCTCGGTACGCACGGCGGCGGTCGTCGTGCGACGCAGAGGACCCAGGGCAGACGCGGGAATGGGCTTTCCGACTGAGTACTCAGCAGAGCGAGGAGTTCGCGCATGGCACTCGCTGGAGCTCGTCGTCGTTCATCCGGACTCTCATACCGCACTTCCCGGTGGCGCGTGAGACGCCGCGATCGCCCCTGGCGCAGCGTGCACACTGACTAAGCGGCAAAGGCCGCGGTCTGGCTCTCAATATGAGGTATTGCAGGTGGGAGGGAATCGAGAATATCCGACGCAGAGGTCACGGCGTTAAATCCGGGGGTTCTCACGTCGCTGGGCAGCGCCGTCAGATCATCATGCTGACGATCCGGACTATGGTCAGAGTCGGTCCGTGGGTGGTAGAGCGAGTCGAAAGGGACGAAGGGGGAACGACTTGCGAGCGCTGCTCCAAGCAAGGCATCAAGGAGATCTGGGTGTGCACAGTTGATGCCGACTCTGATCGACTCAAGGCCCTCGGCGGTAAACGGACTTGGAGAATCGGGTCACACTGCGGACCCACTCTTTGGAACGTTTCTGAGGAGACCTGGAAAGAAAACACCAAGCCCATCGAGAGCCGAATACGCCTCGCCATTCGAGTGCAGAGCGTTCTGGCCTGTGAAGGGCTAAACCCGCGAACTCGCGGGCTTCTGGCGGAGCGCTTGCCGCTCTTGCTCGAAGGAACGCTAGGAGCCAATCTCCAGCGTCATCTTGGAAGCCTAACTGCCGCGCATGGCCGCGCTCTCGGACTCTGGAAGTGAGGGCTCCGGTTCTGACGGTGATCGAGGCCATCAAGATGTAGAGCGCGTCGCATATGCAGCAAGGCCCAGGTTTTCCGGCTCCCCCGGGTGTCTGGGCATCCTGTCGAGAGCCGAAGCTGAGGAGAGACGGAGCTACCCTCAGGAAGGCGCCGGAGTGACCTTCGACGCCGAACGCCGCTGCGCGGGCTTGGCGGCGTTCCCACTGGTGGGGTTACCCGAGGAGACCACCGCCACTGCGCCGAGACTGCCTCTCAGTTCATCTAAGAAAGCACGCAAAACGCGCCGCGGCTCGGTGCCGAATTCAGGCGACAGCGGGATGACGGCCTCCTCGAGCAACGACCCGAGGGGCATCGTGTATGGCGCCCCGAAGTGCGATTCCTTCGAGTGGTTCTGCAGCCGCAAGACCGGCACCTTCTGTCGCTCGGAGCGGGGGCTGGTTCTGGTGACCACGCAGTAGCCGGCAACGCCCTGCCAGAGCAGATCGCCTGTGAGCAGCACCGGAGCCTGAACCCGGGCGCGGAGCCCATCCAGCGGGATTGCCTTGGCGGCATCTTCAAGGCGCAGCAGGGCGTGCCCCCTGCGTAGCATGCGCTCCCACTCCGCCCTCACTAGCGCAGGGCTGCTTGCCTCGGGAATTCCCGTGTGCGCCAGGAGGACTTCGAGCTCTCTGGCCACGGCCGCCTCGTCGCCTGTGTCCCAGAGCCAAGGGAGGCGTGCAACTGCCAGGGCGACCGCAAGGTGGAACCGAGCCGACGTCGGCGACGCCTCTGCTGGAACTGCGGCGAAGGCCCAGCCAAGCAGGGCCGCCGCCAACTCGGGCGAGCGCATCGCGGCAATGAACGCAGAGGGGTCCTCGGCGTGTCGCAGCCGGTACTCCAGCCAGCCCTGGTTCGCTTCCGGGCTCCCGTAGAAAAACAGCGAGGTCCAGATGCGATGGGTGGCGTGGAAGAACTCGCGCGCCCCGAGCCACCCTTCACGCAGGCCGGTGCGCAGTAAGACCGCCGCGACCTTTAGGTCTGCGGCGAGCAACTCCGGTCGCCGTAACGCGAGAAACCGCTCCGCCGTCATCGCGTCTTCGATCTGCTGGAGCACCCGCCCGATCCGGCGCTTGTCCGAGTCCGTCAGCGGAGGTGGATCCATGCGCTCGAGAGCACGCCGAAGCACCTCGGGCCGGTCCACCTCGTCATCGTCACCATCGGCGTCGGCGGGTGCGTTGCTCTCGGTGTCATCGGCCTGCTCCATTACGCCGAACCAGCGGAGCAGGAGTTGTTGCAGGGAGCGCTCCTTGCCCCCATCGAGCTTCACGAGCAGCGGCGCCAGGCCATTCAGGGCCGGTACCTCGTAGCTGCCAGAGAACACGTCCGCGAACGAAAACGACCCTCGCTCCGATCCTTCAACGGCGGGTGCTGTCGAGGCTGCTCGGCCAGCATCGAGCGTCGGCATGTACGTGACGTGCTTGCAGAAAACGTCCATGACGTCCGCCCACGCGCCTGCGTTCCATCCGCCGGGCTGCATGCGAGCCCGAACGCTGTCTGCAAAACTCCGGCCTCGTGCGGAGGCGCGAAGGTACCGCTCGTGGTCGATCCAAGCCGGCGCCGACCAGGTGCTGGCGCCGTCGAGTAGACCTTCGAGCCTTACGGTGCGCGGCTCGCCTGAGCACGCAGCGCTCATGATGCCGGCTTCACTGAGCGAGAAGCGTGCCTTCGTGCCATCGATCTCGCAGGAGCGGATCGCGGCGCGTAGGGGAGCGAAGCCGATCATCAGGGTGCCCGACTCGAAGCGAGCCGCGAGCACGCGAAGACCCGTGGCAGCTGATGGTTCATCTGCGTCCGGCGCCGTTTCGGCGAGCACGGCAGGCGCAGGAATGCGGTGAAGCTCGCCAACGAAAGAGCTCTCGAACTCGGCAACCGGCATGCGACGCAATGCCATCAGCTCGGCGTTGCCGTCGCTTCCTCGTGCCAACAGGGCCGCTCGCGAGCAGTTCGCGCTTCCGGCGATCACCAGTGCCTGATCGCCGCGAAGAAGCCCGTAGAACTTGGCGTGGATGAACGCAGTTCTCGGTTCACCATCGAGCGACAGGTGCTCGAACGAGACCTGCTGGAGGTTCGCCGTTTCGCCCCCAGCGGCGAACGCCTTCCGAGTGAGGGTGGACCCGGAAGGCTGGCAGAGAACAGTGGTACGGCTGGGCGCGGCCTGTTCGATCAGAGCATGCAGCGCGGAGCCCTCCGGGTCGAAGTACGGAGAACATACGACCAGTTCATCGAGGCGTTCGGCGCCCTGCACGCCAAGGAACGATTCCAGAAGAGGTGCTCCCAACCCAGCGCGCCCCAACAAAGTGGGGGACGGCGATATCGCTTCGTCGGACCACCAGCGCCGTGTCGTCGCGTCGAAGGCCTCCGTCAGCTCTTCCGTGATTACATCAGAGAGTGGCACGCGCTCGAGAAGCTGCCGCATGTACTGATGAAACTCGCGGAAAACGGAGGCGCCGTCGACAGAGGCGTCGAAGCGCATCCAGACCTCTGCGTTCTCCCTCCATCCTCCAAAGGTGAGATTGCCACTCCCGACGAACAGCGTGGCATCCTTCTCACTCGAGAGCAAAACGGCCTTGGGATGGAACCGGAAACCCGGCGACATCGCGACGGGTACGACTCGGTAGCGAACACCCAGCCCATCGAGCACGGCCGCCTGGTGCGAGAACGATTCGGCCGCGCATTGCGCGTCGGCGAGGACCGTGATGGTTGGATGTCCGCACCTCCGGAACGCAGCCAGCACCAAGCTCTGGAGGAAAACGAAGTCGATGTTGTGCGTCAGAATGATCGCGTTGGTGATGTCTTTACTGCCGGTGATCGCTTTGAGAAGGTCGTTCCTCATGGCTCGATCCTTCGCGCCAAACTGCGCCCGTAGTCGGACAGGCTGAAGCGCGCCCCGTCAACCCTGTCGAGCACTCCGAGGTCAGCCCAGATTCCAAGGACATTCCCGAGCCGGTCGCCACTGAACCCGGCCGCCACAGGTGTCCCGGTCGGTCGAAGCAGGGCCCCCTCGGGGTAGAAGCGCAACGAGCACTTCTGGCCTTGGCTCATCTTGCGAAGTGTCGTGGAGAGGTGAGCCTCAACGACGACCTCACGCAGCAGACGCTTGGTCGTTTCGGACAGCGACTGAGTGCCGG
>JAYWEH010000495.1:0-19964 GCA_043780025.1 Deltaproteobacteria bacterium | reverse complement strand
CCCAGCTTGCCGGCACCCAGGATCACCACCGTTTCCCCGGCTTGCACCAGGCCGCGCGACAACACGTGATGACCGAGGCCGTACACCTCGACCATCGGCACATGTGACAGGGGCACGTTCTCCGGTAACGGGAACACATGGCTGGCGGGCGCGGCGACGTATTCTGCGAACCCGCCCAGCAGATCGATGCCGAGCAGCTTCAGGCTGCGACAGGCATTGATGCGGCCGCCCATGCAGGCCCCGCAGCCATGGCAAGACACGATGGGATCGACGGCCACCGCGTCGCCGCGACGCAACCCGCGTACACCGGGGCCGACCTCTTCGATCACCCCACCAAATTCGTGGCCTTGCACAGCCGGGTATTTCACCCGCTCCGGGAATTCACCGCGATAGATGTGCAGATCGGTGCCGCACAGACCGGCAAAACCCGACTTGATCAGGACTTGCCCCGGCAGTAGCACCGGATCGGGCACAGTGCCCACGCGGATGTCCCGCGCACCGTAAAGAATACCTGCTTTCATGCGATCCGGTCGCCAGCCTACACGATCTCGAGCGCTGCCGCACGCTGACGAGGAGAGAAGTGCCATGCAAAAAATCAGCCCGTTTCTGTGCTTCAACGACGATGCCGAGCAGGCCGTCAACTTCTACGTTTCGCTGTTCAGAAATGCGAAGATCGTGACCGAGCACCGCCGGCCCCCGAGCGCTGACGACAAGAAGGGAGCGTTCATGTCCGCCACCTTCGAGCTCGAAGGGCTGCGCTTCATGGCCATGAACGCCGGTCCGCACTTCAAGTTTTCGCCGGCCATCTCGCTGTTCGTGAGCTGCGAGTCGCAGTCGGAAGTCGACGAGCTGTGGGCCAAGCTCGGAGAAGGCGGGCAGGAGCAGCGCTGTGGTTGGGTCAAGGACAGGTTCGGCATCTCCTGGCAGCTCATTCCCAATGCGCTCGGTCGCTTGCTCAGCTCCGGGGATCCCGCGGCGGCTCAGCGAGTCATGAAGGCGATGTTCCCCATGAACAAGATCGACATCGCCGCGCTCGAACGCGCCCATGCCGGCACTGAAGCCGGCAGTAGCTGAAAACGGCTCAGGTCAACGTCGGCCGCAGGTCGCGCCGATTTTTCATCGGGTTGAGCTGTACGAGTTGTTCGGTGGCGCTCGGATCGGGAGGCGACCCGAGGAGCGCATCCAGATCGATGTCGGAGACGATGTCGAAGCCGGCATCGCGGATCATCTGCAGCGTCTGGCGCGCCTCGTGGCCCTTGGAGTTGAGGTACCCGTCGAGGAACAGCGAGTTGGCCACGTACAAGCCGAGCGGCTGCAGTGAGCGGAGGTGGAACTCGCGCCCGGCGCTGATGCGCAGCTCCGACTTCGGATTGAGGAAGCGGAACGCGCACAGCACGCGCAAGCAATATTGCGGCGTCAGCTCTCGAGGCGCGCCGAGCGGAGTGCCGGTAAACGGCAACAGGAAATTGACGGGGATGCTGCGGGCGCCGATCTCGCGCAGCGACTCCGCCACCTCCAGCACTTCGCGGCTCGATTCCCCCATGCCGACGATCATGCCGGAACACAGGTCGAGGCCTTCAGCGCTCGCCGCGCGCAGCGTCTCGAGCCGGTCGTCATAGGTGTGGGTGGTGCAGATCTCGGGGTAATGTTCGCGAGACGTGTTGAGGTTGTGATTGTAGCGGTCCACTCCGGCCGCTTTCAGCACGCGAGCTTTCTCTACATCGAGCAAGCCCGCGGAGACGCAGACCTCGATGTTGTACTGCGACTTGATCTTGCGCACGATGTCCGCCAGCGCTTGGGTGCGGCCGGTGCTCGGGCCGCGGCCCGCAAACACCATGCAATAGCGAAAGGCTCCGGCTTCGTAGGCGCGCCGCGCCTCGTCCAGGATTTCCTGCTCGCTCTTGAGCGGGTACTTCTCGATATCCGTGCTGCTGGTCTTGGCCTGGCTGCAGTAGCCGCAGTCTTCTGGACAGTGCCCGTTCTGGGCGTTGTTGATGATATGGACCTGGACGCCCTTGCCCCAGTGGTGGGTCCGAACCCGATAGGCCGCCTGCACCAGGTCGAGCAACTCCACACCCGGATCGAGCAACACGCGCTCGCTGTCCGCGCGAGAGATGGCATCACCGCGGAGCGCGGTTTCCGCGAGAGATTGGCACCATTCAGCTCCCATATTCGGAGGCTATACCGCGAATCGACGGAAAAAGGCACCACCGGGCCGGGCTTGCTGGGCCCGGAGGCCTGATTGACGCGGCCAGAACCAGAAGGCGATGCTGCGGCGGTGTTTCGTACGGTGGAGTTGGGAATGGACGGCACGCTCACGCAGAGCGAGGGCGTGGTGCCGACGGAGGCGCCCCCCGCGGGCGTGAAGCGCTGGCTCGACATTTCGGGGGACGTGGGGCCTGCGCTCGAATCGATCCGGGAGCTGTTCGGTTTGCATCCTCTGGCGATCGAAGACTGCCGCCAGTTCGATCAGCGACCGAAGCTCGAAGAGTACCGCGACCACTTATTTCTCGTCACCCAGGGGTTTTCGCTGCCGGAGAGCTCGCGCGAGCTCGGGTTGCACGAGCTGCACGCCTTCCTCGGGCCCAACTACCTGGTCACCGTGCACGAGGACGCGCTCGGAGCGGTGGACGACGTGTGGCGCCGAGTCACGAGCAATGCCTCGGTGATCGAACGCGGCGTCGATTTCGTCTATTACCTCGTGGCCACGCGGCTCGTGGAAGGCAACTTTCCCATCATCGATCAAATCGCGGACGAGCTCGAGGAGCTCGAAGATCGCGTGCTCAGCGCGCCCGTTCGCGAAGACCTGGGGCGCATCTTCGCGCTCAAGCGCAAGCTCGTCGGCATGCGCAAGGTGCTCTCACCGCAGCGCGACACCATCGCGATGTTGGCTCGGCGGGGTGATTCGCGCGTGAGCGAGCGAACCTCGCACTATTTCCGGGACGTGCACGATCAGCTGGTGCGCCTGAACGAATCCATCGAGGCCAATCGCGATCTGCTCGGCAATGCGCTCGACGCCTATCTCTCGTCCATGTCGAATCGCACCAACGAGATCATGAAATACCTCACGCTGCTCAGCGCTGTATTTCTGCCGTTGGCGTTCATCGTGGGATTTTTCGGCCAGAATTTCGAGAACCTGCCCGGCCTGCATGACTGGACGCGCTCCGATCGGCTCATGTACACGATGATCGGGTTGTGTGTCGCGACACCGACCGGGATGCTCTTGTGGTTCCGGTCGCGGCGCTGGATCTGAGGTCGCTGGATCCGAGATCACAGCGAGCAGTCGCCGCGCTCGGTGCGTGCGGTGCACGTCGTGCCGCCGGCGCAAGAGTCGTTTCCCTGACAGTTCAGCTCGCAGGTGCCCTCTTCGGCGGTGCATTGCACGTCTTCGCAGGAGTCGTCTCCCGTACACACCACCTGGCAGTCGGCCTCCACTGACAGACATTCGACGCTCCGGAAGCACGACTGGTCGCCGTCACATTGAACGTTGCACTCGCCGTCCGCGGAGCAGCTCACCGCTCCGCCGCAGCTCTCCACGTCGCACGAGATGTCACAGCCGGGGCTGCCCGCCGCGCAGATCACGTCGCCGCCGCAGCTCGTATTGTCACAGGAGAGATCGCAGCGATCGGCGATGCAATCGATGCCTTCGTCGCACGATTGCTCGCCCAGGCACGCGATGGTGCACGCCCCGACACCGCCGCGTGCGCCGCAGCTGACGGCGTCCGCGCAGCTGCCGAGGCCGCGGCAATTGATGTCGCAGCCGAGCGCGGCCTGGGAACAGTCGAGCAACACGCCGCAGGAGTCAGCGCCGTTGCAGTTGATCTCCGCGCGTTCGCTGTCGAGAACGATGTTGGTGGTGCAGCTGCCGTCCCCGGCGCAGTTGAGGGTGCAGCCGGCTGTGCCGCAATCGAGCGCAGCGCCGATGCAGGAGTCATTCTCGTCGCAGTTGACCGTCAGGTTACTGCTCCCGCCGTCGACCTCGAAGTTCTGCGCGCAGGACTCGAGGCCGTCGCAGTTGACTTCGCAGTTGCTCGACGCGGCGCAGTCGATCAGGGCCGTGCAAGTGCCGAGCTCTGTGCAATTGACCGTGCAGTCGCCGCCGTCGGGGCAGACGATTTCGTCCGTGCACGTGTCCTCGTCCTCGCAGTTCACGACGCAATTGGCGCCGTCGGGGCACTCGAGCGGGTTGTCGTTGCAGTTGTTGGAGCGATCATTGCAATCGATGATGCAGGTGTCGCCTTCGCACTCGCCGCCCTGCGCGTCGCAGGCCTCTCGGTCGCAATTGAGGTCGACTGGGCCCGGGCCCGTGTCGGCCCCTGCCGAGCCGGCGCCGCCGCCGTCATTGCCCGCCCCGCCAACGCCCGCGCTACCGGCCGTGGCCAGGGCTGACCCCGCTGCGCCCGCCTCCGACCCTACCGCTGTGGCTCTGCGGCGCTGGCTGACGAGCGGCCCCGGCGGTTCGTCGTTCTTCTTGCCGAGCACATCGTCCACGACCGCGCAGCTGCCCCCGAGGAGCATCGCTGCACCGAACAGGAGCAGGGTGCGCATCGATCCAAGCGGGGAGACAGCCATGGCCCACGATACAGCGGAGTCAGCGTCTTCTCCAGGCTGCGCTGACGCCCTGCGCCCCGGCGTGAACCTATGCCGTCAGTCTACCGCAGCAGCAGAAGCCGCCGTGGCGCGCAATTCGCGGTTTCAGAGCCCTCGTTCGATGAGCCCGATGAGCTCCCCGGTGCTGAGCGCCGCAGCCGCGTCTCCATCCTCCAGCACCGCCGAAGCGAGCGCGCGCTTGCTCTGATGGAGCTCCACGATGTCGTCCTCGATCGTGTCCTTGGTGATCAGGCGATACACCGTCACGGGGCGATCCTGGCCAATGCGGTGCGCGCGATCGGTTGCCTGAGCCTCAACGGCCGGGTTCCACCACGGGTCGAGGTGGATCACGTAGTCAGCAGCCGTGAGGTTCAGACCAAACCCGCCGGCTTTCAGACTGATCAGAAACACGCTGCCTTCTCCGGCCTGGAAAGCATCGACGCGGGCCTGTCGCTCGGCGCGCGGCGTCGAACCGTCGAGGTATTGGTAGGTCACCTGGGCTTCGTCCAGACGCTCGCGCACCAACTCCAGGAAATCGACGTATTGGCTAAAGATCAGCGCGCGGTGCTGGTTCTCGCGCATCTCGAGCACGAGCGCGAGCATCGCTTCGATCTTCGAGGCTTCGCTTTCGGCGCCGGGGAAGACCAGGCGAGGGTGGCAGCAATATCGCCGCAAGCGGGTGATCTCGGCGAGCACCTCGATCTTGTTGTCGCGCCGCCCGGATGCGGTCAGCAGCTTTTCGCGGATCTGCCGGCGCAGTAGGGCATAGCCTTGCGCCTCGGATTCGCTCAGGTTCACCGTGTGGTGGACGACGGTGAGCGGCGGGAGATCCGCGAGCACTTCAGCCTTTGTGCGCCGGAGTATGAAAGGCTTGATCAGCTCGCGCAGCGCGCCGCGCGCGTCCGCTTCCTGGCGTTGCTCGATCGGCTTGACGAAGCGGTGGCTGAAACTGCGCCAGGTGCCCAACAAGCCCGGGTTCAGAAAGTTGAAGATGCTCCACAGGTCGCCCAGGTGATTTTCCACCGGCGTGCCCGTGGCGGCGATGCGGCATTGCGCTTGCAAACGATAGGCGGCGAGGGCGCGCTGGGATCGTGGATTTTTGATGAACTGGGCCTCGTCGAGCACGACGCTGCCCCATTCGATCAAGCAAAGCGCTTCGATGTCCTGCTGCAGGAGGCCATAGCTGCACACCAAGAGGTCCACGGCGGTTTCGCTCTGGGTGAGCCCGGCGAGGATCTGGGCGCGCTCGGAGCCCGCGTATTCGGCCGTGCGCAGCGTGGGAGCAAAACGCGCGGCCTCGCGCATCCAGTTGAGGCACACCGACGTGGGTGCCACCACCAGCGTGGGCCCTGTGTGAGCCCGGCGCGCCAGCAACGCCAGGATCTGGATCGTCTTGCCGAGCCCCATGTCGTCGGCCAAACAAGCGCCGAGACCGAGCTCGCTGAGTCGGCACAGCCAGCGAAAGCCTTCCTCCTGGTAGCTGCGCAGCACCCCCTCGAGCGTGCTGGGTACCTCGAAGGCCGCCTCTTTTGTCGCGGCGACTCGCTCCAGCCACTCGGTGGCTTCAGCGTCCACGCTGAAGGCCGAGTGTTCCCGCCCGAACTCGGCGAGCGCGGCCAGCGCCTGGATGGCGCTCTTCGGCAGCCGGAGTTCCCGCGACTGTGCGCCGAGCGGTCGGGTCTGTTCGAGCGCGTGCATGACCTTCCACACGTGGGCCTCGAGCGCCACGTAGTCGCCGCTGGGCAGGCGCACGAAGCGGCCCTTTTCGACGCTATTGGCGAGCAGCAGCTCATTGAAGTCGATGGCGTCCCCATCGTCGAGGACGACGCTGCCGCTCATCAGGTACCAGCCCTTCTTGCTGCGCAGCCCTCCCACGAGCCCTTTGGCCGTCACGTTGCCACGCAGCGTCAGCGCCGGTGATTCCGGCCACTCGAGCTCGGGCCGTTCACTACCGAGAGAGAGCTCGAGCAAGAGCTCGAGCAGCCCGTTCAGATCGAAATCCCAGCTCTCGATGGCCTCGCCCGGCGCGCGAGTTTCAGCGTCCAACGTGCGGTCGAGCAAGGTCGGGCATTCGAGGATGAGCCGGGAAATTCCGGCGCGTTCGCGAGGGAAGTCGCGCAGGCAGAGCAGCCGCTCCCCGCCGGTGTACAGGGAGAGCGACCGCGAACCCGAGCCGCCGAGGAAGAAGCGGCCCTGGTCTCCAAAGGGGCGCACGCCCGCCTGCACCAGCCAAGCGCCGGCCTTGGGAGTGATGCGCAGACAGGGCCGGGCGTCGGCCTCCACATTGCGGTCGGCGCCGAGGTGGCGGCTGTGCACCTCGACACCGCGCGCCAGGTTGCCCAGCACGCGCAGAGCGCGAGGCGCGTCATCTTTGGGCACGCGTAGGCCTTCAGGCAGGACCTCGATGACCCGCTGCATGGCGGGGGTGACTCGGTAGACGGCGATGCGCGCGTCGTTCTCGACCACGGTATTGATACCGAGCCGTGCGCCCCGCGGTTCGACGCGCAGGACGAGGTAACCGCGATCATCGACGGTCTCGACGCGGCACGTGCCGCGCACCACTTCGACCGGCGCGGCGCCGCGTGCGCCGTTCACCACGCGCGGGTGCCCGATCAGTACCTCGAGCGCTTCCGGCGTGAACTCGTGCCGTTCACCGACGCGCTCGCTTCGCTCGAGCACGCGCAGATCTTCGGGCGGCAGCTCGTGCCGGATTTCCCACAGCTCGGACACGCTCAGGCGGCGGCCTCGCGTCCAGCCCGTCTGTGTCCACTGTTGCAAGGCCGGCCGCTCGAGCGCGCCTTCGACCATGTTCAGGTACCAGGTCACGCGCCGTGTGCTCTCTGTTTCGACGCGCGCTTCCGCGGCGACGCGTTCGAGCGCATCGAGCGTGCGCTGCCATTCGGGCTTGGGCGTGATCAAATCCGCGAGCGAGAGCTCGAGCGGGCGGACCGCGAGCGAGTCGATGAACAGGCGCGGTTTGACGCGCTCGAACTCGCGATTGAAGTAGTCGAGATCGAGCGCGCGCGCGAGCAGCAACGCCTGCCGGCCGAGCCAGGTGTAGCTGGCTTCAATCCAGGTGGCTCCGGATTGGACGAGCGCGACGGTCCAGCTAGCGCGAGTCACCGGATCCTGCTGATGCAGGTGTACCGTCAACCCGAGCACGATGAGCTCCCAGCTGGTTGCGCCGTGTGCGAGCTGGTGCACATCCAACCGAGCGTGGGTCGATGTCGCCTCCGCACCGTAGCGGAGTAGCGTACGGAAGGCCCGCTCCACGCCGATGCTGGCGTCACCGCCGCGCAGCCAGCGGCGTTTGGAATCGGCGCTGTTTTCGTCGCTCTCCGCGCTGTAGGCGAGCAGCGCGAGCAGGGGAGCGAGCCCGCCCCCTTCGGCTCGCGAGGACGGGGCAGCCGGCTTTTTGGCACGCAGTACCCGAGCGCGAGCGGGGTCCTCACTCGGGTTGTTCGCGGGTGCTTCAGTGGGCCTCTCGTCTGTCGCGGAGCGACGTGCCGCGGTGAGATCCCCGTTCTGATAGTGGATCGCCGCTTGGACCCAGCGCCGCGACGCGGCCGGTAGGCGCGAGGCGAGTTGCTCCGCAACCTCGGTGTTGCCGCGCAGGATCGCGTGCTCTGCGAGCACCAAGCCGAGCGCAGAATCGTCCGCCGAGTGGGCGAGAGCCCAGTTGAACAGGCCGTCGCATTCGCTCAGGTCTTTGGCCGCGAAGGCGAGCGCCCGGCGCGCCGCCGGCAAGGCGTCGCGTTGCCACACCGCTTCGAACCATTCTGCATCGAACGGGCGCGCGATCGCATCGAGCAAGAGCGCGTCCGCGTGCAACTCTCGACCGAGGCGGTTGCCGATCATCGCCAGCAGGTAGCTCGCGCGATCAAAGTCCGATAGGCGACCGCTCGCGAGCAGTAGACCGGGCACGCCGAAGGAGCGGTCCGCGAGCACTTTCTGCGTCGCCTCGGCGATCACGACGAGCTCACCCAGGGCTCCGACATGGCGCAGCACCAGCTGCCGGAACTCCCCGGCAACGGCGTATACCGCGCGTTGCCCCCCGGCGCGAAGCGAGGGAGCCTGAGCCTCCCCGACCTCGATCACCAGGCCGGCCTCCAGCCACAGGGCGAGCTCGGTCGCGCTGGGGCGAAAGGAGGATTTCGTTTCGAGAGGGGCCGCGGCGCGGACGCTCTGCGAGCTCAGGCCGAAATGCTGCATCAGGCGCTGGATCGCGCTGAGTGCGAGCTCCCATTCCAGCGCGATGGCCCCGAGCAGGCGCCATTCCGGGACTGAAAACTCGCGGGTCAGGAAGTCGAGCCGGCGTTTGACGCCTTTTGCCTGCATTGGCCCGAGCGTAACTCAGGCCGGTGCTTTGGCGGTAGCCTCAGAGCTCAGCCAGGCTACCAAACAGCCATTCCGGCACGTCGTTCGACTGGCTCACGACCGCCACGAGCAGCGGCCCGTCGCGCCGCGTCGTGACATTCGTGTTGACCGAAATCAGCTTCTCGAAGCTGATCGCGTGCGCTTCGGTTTCGAACTCCAAGGTCCAGCGACCCGCAGAGCCCCCGGCGTCGAGCTCGAACACGTCGAGTTGATCGCCTCGCCATGCGAGCGCTGCGTCCTGTGCCAGGATTGCTTCCCCATTCAGCCGCCCGGCGAGATAGACCGTGAACGCACCCAGCCGATCGGTGCCAATGGGGACCACCTCGGCGTCATCCGCGGGCTGCGCGCCGGCGAAGAAGACGTTGTCCATGGGAAAGTCCGTGATGGGCGGGTTTGAGTCGGTCCTGCCGAGCGCCAGGCGCATGATATCCAGCGAACCCTCCGGCACGCGGCTCGGATCGTAGCGATCCTGCACCGCCTCCGAGCCGCCCGTGGTCCACACCGCATAGGCCCAGGCGGGCCCATACAGATACGGCATGAGCGAGCGCGCGGTGTTGAACGCATCCGGCTGCTCGAAGATCGCGTTTTCTTGCTGAACTCGCCCGACGCTGAACACACGGTCAAATATCGCGCTATTGAGCGGCAGCTCTTGTTGCGCGAGATAGAAAATCACTTCGTGAAACGACGCTTCCCCTTCGAACAGGTTTTCGATGGCAGTAAAGCTGTCAAAGGTGGGGACGATCTTCGTTTGCAGGTCGAGCAGATCGTGCTCCTCGTTCTGCAAGGCGTGGATAAACTCGTGCAGCAGCGTGGCGTTGACGTCCGTGAAGTCGCCCGTGCTCCCGCGGTCGATGACGGTGATGGTCCTGGCTTCGAATTCGTAATACGCCGCGACCAACTCGACGGTGCGGTCCACCTCCGCTGCCGTGCTGAGGTCGCCCGGCTCCGTGAAACCGAGCAACACGAACACATCGTCGAACGCCGTGGGCGGCGGTTCGGAACCGCTCGCCAGCTCGGTCAAGCGCGAGCGCGCCTCGTCTTCGCTGACCACCGTGATGGCTGGGAGTAGCGCCTCTGTCCCGGGCCCGCCCCATTGGCAGGCGGCGATCTCGGCCAGTTGGTTCTGGCAGTCCGCGAGCGTCACGTCACACGGTTCGTGCTCGTAGGCACCGCAGTTCCCGGGTTCGGCCAACAAGGCGTCAGGACTTGGCGCTATTTCTTCGTCCGAACAACCGGCGGCAGCGAAGAGGCTCAAGCAGGCCAGGGAAAGACACGGCAAATTTTTCAAGCAAGCTCCTGAAGCAAAGGACGGGACGCGAGAAGGCCGTCCGAGGACGGTGTCCGCTGCAATCGGTCGCACACCGTGCGCAGTTGCGTACAAAATGGACGGACGGCGCAGGCGATCAAACTTCGGGGTGTTTTTGGGCAAAATGCTCGCGGAGGATGCGGGCGGTGAAGCAGGTCCGCAGGTAGAAACCTCGCGGCAACACAGCGATCGACACCCCGTCGTGGCTCAGGCCGCGGCGCCGGGCGTGACTGTCCTTGGCTTTCGGGCGCACCTGAAGGTAGCGGCCGAAATGGCCAGTGACGTCTTCGACGTGCCCGGTGCCGATCAGCCCGGCGAGCTCCTCCCAATCGAAGCGCAAATCCTGTTCTTCCTCCCGGGTGGGGCTCCAGAGCAATGCCGTGCCGATGCGCCGGACGGCCACGGGCGTCGTTCGAGTGCCCTCGACGGGTACCCACAAAACGCGACGCAGCTTGGTGAATACGCCCGATTGCTCCCACTCGACTCGGGCCATGTCGAGCAGCGGAATCGTGCACACGAAGGTCGTCTCGAGTGGGCGACCGTCGAGGCTCACCGGCAATGTCTTGAGCTCTACACCGAGCGCTTCGAAATCGGGAACGGCTCGCGATTTCGCGGTAGCGCCCAGGGCCTGCTCCAATAGCTCGCCCACCCAGCCTTTCGCGCGCCGGAGATCAGCCGGCACCGGCCGCCCGAGGCGTTCAGCCAGTGCACCGAGAGTGGAGCCAGCGAGGGCTCGGGCACGCTGCACGAGCTCCGCTTGGCTCGCCGGGGGATCCACCGCCACGCAGTGTGTCAGGTCCGGCTCGCCGACGAAAGTTCCGCGGACGCGGAGGCGGCGATTCTCCACCTGATTTGCTGTGGACTCGGCTGCGGCCGCCCGCTAGAGGAGGGCCATGTCGACCCGGCATTTGCCCGTCCTCGGTGGTCATCCAACGAGCTTTGGGGGCACGCTTCGCACGGACAACTGGCGCCTCGGCCCGATCGCCACCGTGTGCATGATCAGCTGCGCGCTCACGTACCTGACGTGGGCGATGTTTCAAGGTGAGCACTACTACGCGGCTCCGTACCTCAGCCCGGTCTACTCGCCGGTGCTGTTTACCAAGCTCGACGTGCCGGGCGCGGCTCCGCTGGAACACGCCTGGCTCGGTACCTGGCCCGGGTGGTGGCCTTCGTTCTTCCTGTTCCCGGCGTCGCCCGGGTTCTTGATTTTGCCCATACCCGGGATGTTCCGCTTCACTTGCTACTACTACCGCAAGGCCTACTACCGATCGTTCGGTGGTTCGCCACCGGGTTGCGCGGTGAGCCCCGGCGAGCGCCCGACCTACAGGGGCGAGACGCGCTTCTGGGCATTCCAGAACCTGCATCGTTACGCGCTCTACCTCGCGCTCTGTTACCTGTTTGTACTCGGGTATGACGTGCTCATTGCGTTCTTCAAGGACGGTGAGTTCGGCATCGGTGTCGGTACCATCGTGCTCGCCATCAATACGTCGCTGCTCGCGTCGTACACGTTTGGTTGCCACTCCTTCCGGCATCTGATTGGCGGGCGCTCGGATTGCATGTCCTCCGCGGGTCAATCGAGCCCGAAGCTGGGTGCCTGGAAGGGCGCCACGTGGTTCAACTCCCGGCACATGAATTTCGCGTGGGTCAGCTTGGGCTGGGTTGCGTTCACGGATCTGTACGTGCGGCTCGTGAGCATGGGTGTGATCACCGATCTGAACACCTGGCGCTAGCTAGTATCTCTGGCGTGGGGCCCCGGAGCCCCACGCGATCGCACACTGGGCGCCGAAGCCCCTTCTTGCTCGGCTTAGTGTCGTGTTTCATCGCGTCTGCTCCGCGTTGGGGGTTTTGGTGTGCTAGGCCTTGGCGAGTCATGCGAAGGTTTTTCGTTTCGGTACACGTGTGTTTGGGCGCTCTCTATTCGGTGGGCTGTGGCGGCGGGAGTGGAGATGGGCCCGCCGAGGTAGAGGCGTTTCCGGATCCCATCGCGAATGTGCCGGTGGAGCCCGAGGGGGAGGATTCGGTGCCCTCTCCGAGTGAGTTGCCCGACCAGGGCGAAGGGAATGTCAGTCCGAGAGGCTTGGATGACGGCAGCGACGAGCCCGTGCCCGCGCCTGCGGGCGACGGTTTGTTGATCAATGGCACTTGCGTCGCCGTGTGTGCGAGCGCTGCGACGGATGCAGATGCCAACGGGGTCACGGACGGTTGGGGTTGGGAGGATGAAGCGAGCTGTTTGGTCGCGGGCTCGGCTCCTGCTGCGCAGGGCGCGCCGTGCGCAATCCAGCCGGTGATTGGACCGCCCATCGTGCCGCCCGGAGGCACCTCCGCGCGCCCGGAGGGCGTGGATTCGAATGGCTTCTTTGTTGCGGACGGGCGTCTGTTTGACCGGCTTGGCAATGATTTCGTGATGCGCGGGGTCAACAATCCGCTGGCCTGGTTCCGCAATCGCGACACCGGTGCACTGGCTTGGCTGGACGAGATCGCGGCGACCGGCGCCAACGCCGTGCGGCTGGTCTGGGAAACGGACGTCCCCGACACGAATCTATTGCGGGAAGCGATCCAGCGCAGCGTGGAGCTCGCGATGGTGCCCATGGTCGAGCTTCACGACGTGACCGGTGGGCGCGATATCGACGACCCCGCGCGCATGGCCCGCTACTACACGGAGAACGAAGCCGTGCGCGCCATCCTGATCGACTATGAGCCGTTCCTGCTCGTGAACATCGCCAATGAGTGGGACGGCGCCAACGACATCTATGTGGAGGCGTACACGCGCGCGATCGACACGCTGCGTGACGCGGGCATCAATCACACGCTCGTGATTGACGCCAACGGCTACGGGCAAAGCGCCAACACCGTGATCACTCAGGGCCAGACGCTGCTCGGCGTCGATCCGCAGCACAACCTGATGTTCAGCACGCACATGTACCAGAACTTCCGCAACGCCGAGACCATCGTGGACACGCTGGAGCGCGCCGCCGAGGCGCAGATCCCGTTCATGGTGGGCGAGTTCGGCTTCCAGCACGGCGAAGACAATCAGGGCAACCCGATCCCGATCCCGTTCGAGGTGCTGCTCGCGGAAGCAGAGCGCCACGGCTTCGGATACCTGGCTTGGTCCTGGACCGGCAACGGCTCTCCCGTGGAGTACCTCGACCTCACGGCTCGCAGCGGCAGCGTGGATCAGCTGAGCGGCTGGGGCGACGACATCATCAACGGCCCCAACGGCATCCGCGCCACCAGTCAGATCTCTAGCATCTTCCTCGAGTGATCTTTGCTCAGCTCGCGCTGTCGCGAGCGCGGGGACCTACTCGCAGGCGCGCATGCGGTTCGTATACGAACCGTCATCAACCGATAGCAGTGGGTATCCTGCCGCGCTGTGCTGCCTGTCCATGCGGCGTCTCGGAGCTGTTTCCTGATGTTTCGCTCAACGCGGAGCGCCGGTGCTCGCGCGCGCCAAGTCGAGGGCTGAGCTCACCTCAGGGCGAGGCGCCGTTCTCTTCGTCGATTTTCTCGTCTTCACGCTTGGCGCGCGCCATGGCTTCCGGTTCGAGCGCTTCGGCGGAGAGATTGAGCCGAATGAAGACTCCCCAGCCGATCAGCAGCAGCGCTGCGGAGGCAGCGACCGCCGCTGCGTGTATCAAATGCTCGGGTTCGTCGTGCACGAAGCGGAAGGCCGCGATCAAGGCTTCGATCGCGAGTGCCACGACCACGACGACGAGAAAACGCGAAAGGAAGCGGCGTACCCGCGTGGGGGCGCTCATTGACGCCTGGCGTTGCACCTCTTCCTCCCAGACCGTCTGGCTCAGCTCCAAGGCGGCGACGGCGATCGTCAACATGCCAATGCACTCGAGCACGGCAGAAAACCGTTGCCGCAGGTCCAACTGGGCACCCGCGAGGCCGTGAAACAGCTCGGTGCCGGCGAGCCCTACCAACGCGGCAGCGCAGATGCCGAACAGGGCAGCAATGATCCTGTAGACGATTGAATATGCGCCATTGGCCCACCTGGCGCGGCGCTGCGCCCAGTCCTGAGGAGGCTCGACCACGATGCCAGGCTAACACTATGCCAGGCTAAAGCGTGGCGTCTTCGTGCGCCTTGAGCTTGACCTCGGCGACCAACACGCCGTCGAGGCTGCTCAGCGTCTGGGCGAAGTTGCACGAGACGTTGAATTGCGAGATGCGGGAGGGCCACTTGGGGCCGTCCGGGGGCATGCTCGGCTTCACCGTCAGCGGCAAGCTCAAGATCACGTTGACGCCGTGCTGTTGCAAGCGCGTCTTCACCAGCCCCATCAGCTGGTTGGCTAGCTCGCGGACCCAATCTTCGAGGTCCGCCTGGCGATCGGTTTCAATCGGCAAGCTGCGTTTCAGCTGTTCACGATCGAGACCGATGGTGAGATTTCCGCTCATGTCCTTGCCGACGAAATGGATGCGCCCGAGCAAGGGCGAGCCACCGTCGGGGGCGTTGGGCGACGCGATGTCGATACCGTACGCAGAGAACAGACTCCGGCAGGCATCCGCCAAGATGGCTTGAAGCGACGCCTGTGGGTCACGGCCTAGATCCATCGGTTCCGATGTCGTGTTCATATGCTCGATTTCGACAGAAGCTCCTCATGGGTAAAACGGCCACCCCCCCTCATCCATTGAACCCTATCGAACTTGGCTGTTCTCTTTTGGTCGTCGCTCGGAGCTCGCCCACAGTGTGGGCCGTGGCCTTTTGCCCCGACTCGAGGGCGCGTTTCCTAACTGCATCGTTGTCCACAGGGTCGGCTTTCGAGCCTGGCGGCTTTCCAGACCCTGCCGGCCTGCATGCCGGATCGCTCAAAGGCTTTTGATCCCTAACCCGACGCCGCAGTCCACGCGCCGCGCGTGCACGTTGATACTGCCGATCTGACCGATGGGGCGCCCCTCGGTCAGCGCTCGAAATGCGGTGCAGCTCAGGTCGACGTGGTTCGGGCGAGCAAGCGTGCACCAATACGCGTTGTTGGGGTGGTTGTGCGGGCAAGCGTCAATGAGCTGGACGACCACGGACTTGCCGGGGCGGCAGAACTCGTTGTGCGTGATGCCGTCGCTCTGAAAGGAATGCCGGCCTTCGAAGTTGCAGGCGACCTCGACGCATTGGCCGCAGTTGCCCTGATCGGGACAAGCGGGTGGGGTACGGCACGCGCCGCTCTTGCTCACTCCGTTGCAGCTGCAGGGGGGCCCCGTCCAGAGCGACGCGAGATCGGAGGTCGCGCCGAAGAACACCTGATTCTGGGCGTCAAGGGTTACCTTGCCCGTGTTCACGCAGGCGGCGAGGTTCAAATCCGAGTCACCGGGGTCGTCGAAGCCGTGCTGGGTGCAGTCGATCTCGCCGAACATGGTGGCTGTGTAATCGGACTGCCAGCCCTCTCCCGGAGGCGGCGGGGGTGCTGCTTTCGCAGGTGGCAGGTCCAAGGCGTCGCAGGGGACGCCTTGCAGGGCCGCGATCGAAGCGGACACCACGCAGCTTTGTTCGTGTTCGTAGCCAAAACCATCACCGTCGGGATCCGATTGCATGGGACTTCGGCACAGCGCACGGCATTCGAGCTTGCCGGCAGCGTCTGCGACGATCTCGATGCCATCGCCCGGAACGAGCGGCTGTTCCCCTGGATCACACGGTAACCCGCCGAGCGCCGCAGCGCTGCCCGCCACAATGCAGTTGCGCCGGCGCTCATAACCCCAACCATCCCGCACGCCCGTCTTGGGATCCGCATCGGTGAGGCTGCTGGCGCAGATGGGCAGACATGCTGTTTCTCGATAGATGCCGGGGCCGGGCTGGGGAACGCTGGCGAGTGGGGTCACGTCACAACGCGGCGACACGCGGGCTTCAATCGTGCCGTCCGCGATGCAGGGCCGCTGGCCTTCGTAGCCGAAGCCGTCGAGATCGCCGTTCTTGTTGGGGTCCGTCAGGTGCGCAAAACCGCAGACGGGAAAACACTCGGCGGCAGGGCGCTCTCCGAGTAGCAGCCCATCGCCGATCAGGACGGGGCGCGGACCCGCGTCGGGTGCAGCGAGGCCTGTCAAAACCAAGCCCGCGAGCAGGCTGCCTCCCCATCGAGCGTCGAGAACCCAGCGTCTGACAGGGGCCGCAGCGGCTGGCCGATCGTTCATGTGCGCGCGACCGTAGATCGAACGCCAGGCTGTCTGCTACCCACTCGAGCGCACATCCGCCGCGCTCGTAAACGGGCCTATCGAGCGTGTTCCGGCCGATGGGCGCACTGAGCGAGCGGGGCGCGCTAATCTTTGGCCAGCGCGTTCCGTTCCACCCGAGACCGGGATATCGCCCGCCGCTCCCGTTTCATGGTCGACGTCGCCAATACAGCCTACTTAGAAGGTGTGCCCGCCTCCGCCACGACAGCAACGGGTCTGGTCGGACAGATTCTCGGCGGCCGGTACCGCGTCACGTCGCTGATCGGCTCCGGCGGCATGGGCGCCGTGTACCGCGCTGAACACGTGCAGCTGCACAAGACCGTGGCGTTGAAGGTCCTCAACGCGGAGATGGCGGCGCACCGTGAGGCGGCGCTGCGCTTCGAGCGTGAGGCGCTCGTGTCCGCGCGCATCCAGCACCCTCACGTGGTCAGCGCCACCGACTCGGGCCGACTTCCCGATGGCTCGCTCTACCTGGTGCTCGAATACGTCGCCGGCAAGAGCCTGCGCGAGGTCGTCGACGAGGAGGGGCGCATGGCGCCAGCGCGCGCGCTCAACATCTGCGCGCAGATCGCCGAAGCATTGGCCGCCGCGCATCGAGCCGAGATCGTCCACCGGGATCTGAAGCCCGGCAACGTGATGTTGTCGGCAGAGGAAGGCAACCCCGAGTTCGTCAAGGTGCTGGATTTCGGCCTGGCGCGCCTCGCGGGTGAACCGAGCCACACGGGTGAACCGCTGACGAAGAGCGGCAGCGTTTTTGGGACGCCCGAATACATGTCGCCCGAACAAGCGCGCGGCGAGGTCGTCGATCATCGCTCCGATCTGTACGCGCTCGGGGTGATCTTGTTCGAGCTATTGAGTGGCAAGGCGCCGTTCTCGGCGCCGGAGCTCGTCGCGGTGCTGATCAAACATCTGCAAGAGCCGCCGCCGCCGTTGCCCGCTGACGTGCCGGCTCCCGTCGCCGAATACGTGGCGCTGTTGCTCGAAAAACAGCCCTCGCGACGGCCGAGCGATGCGTTGCAAGTCGCCAAGGCGCTGCGGCGCATGGCCCCGCGCCCCACCTTCAGCAGTGCGCCGCCCCCGCCCGCTTCTTCCGTTGTCGTTCCACAGGTGGGTTTGCGGCAGCGCGCGGCCCAGACCGTGCTGAATCTGCACGGCGCGGTACGGCGCGTGGATTGGCGTTCGGTCGCCAGCCAGTCGGGCGGCGTGTTGCGACGGGCCTGGGGCCTCAGCGTCAGCGCCGTCCGCTGGATTCGGCGGGAAAAAGCCACGTCGTCACGGCGTGCAGGTCCGCCGCGTTACGTGTGGTTGTTTGCCGGGGTGGCCGTCATCGTCGCAGCCTGGGCGCTATGGCCCAGCTCGACCAACGAGCTCAACGCCCGCGCCCGCCAGGGGGAACCTGAAGCACTCGGGCGCCTCGCCGCCGTGCCGGCGACACAGCGTCCGGCGCGCGCGTCGCTCGCGCTGGCGTCCGGGTATCTGACGGCGGGGGATTTCTCCCGGGCTCTCGATGCCATCGCGGGCGCGCTGGATGCTGATGCCGACATGGCGCGCGATCCCGAGCTCGGGCGTGCGGTGCGCCGCGCTGTCGATCATGAGCCGACGCGCGAGCGCGCGCTGGAGCTCGCAGCAAAGCGCCTCGGCTCCACCGGCGTCGACCTGCTCTTCGACGTGTGGTCGGCCACCCTCGCCAAGACCCCCGCGACGCGCACTGCGCGCAAATGGCTCGATACGCCCGAGGTGCGTGCGAAGGCCGCTGCCGGCACGGCACTGGCCCTCGATCTGCGTGAGACAAAGAGTTGTCTGGCGGTGCTCGATCTCTTGCCGTCCGCAACGCGGGACGGGGACGTTCGTTCGGTCGCCCCGCTCAAGCGGTTTCAGAGTGAAACAGGCTGTGGTTTCCTGAAGCTCGAAGATTGTTACCCGTGTCTGCGGGGAGATGACGCGCTGGACCAGGCGGTCGCCGCCGCCGCCGAGCGTCCGGCGCCCTCCTTCGAGCCTAAATAAAGCCGCCAGAAAGTCGTACCTTTCGGGCATGGGGCGAGCGCGCTCAGAGCCGCCCGCGCGCACGGGTGCCGAGGGGACGGCTGCGACCGGGATAGAGCCGCGCCCTCGCTGGCTCGCGGAGGTCGTGCCGACAAATCCGGCGCCGCCGCCGCCAGCGGCGTCCTACGTGACGATCGTGCACTCAGGCGCGCCGGGAGCGCCCATTGGTGGCCACCCGCTGCTCGACTTCATGAAGGTGGGCTCGGAGATCCCGGGTCGTTACGTGTACCTTTCCCCGGACGGAGAGCGCGGTGCCGAACTCGGCCGAGGGGGCATCGGCCGAGTGCTCGTCGCGATGGATGACCACGTCGGGCGCGAAGTGGCGATCAAGGAGCTCTTGGTCGAGCCCGGCAATGACGCCAGCGCACCGGATCCGGAAATGGCGAGCCGATTTCTCGCCGAAGCGCGCATCACCGGCCAGCTCGAGCACCCCAACATCGTGCCCGTCTACGAGCTCGGGCGCCGCGTGGACGGCCGGCTCTATTACACGATGCGCGTGGTGCGGGGCGAAACCATGAGCGCCGTGCTCGAACGCGCCCAGAGTTTGCCCGCACGGCTCGCTCTGCTTTCTCACTTTGCCGGCCTGTGCAACGCCATTGCGTACGCCCACAGCCGCGGCGTGGTCCATCGCGACATCAAACCCGACAACGTGATGATCGGCGAATTCGGCGAAACCATCGTGCTCGATTGGGGCATCGCCAAGGTCAAGGGTCAGCCGGAGATGCCGGGCGCACGCGTGCCTCGGGGCATTGGCTTCGTCGGCGAGACGTTGCACGGTGATCTGGTCGGAACGCCATTGTTCATGAGCCCCGAGCAGGCGAGCGGCGAAGTCGACCAGATCGACGAGGCGAGCGACGTGTGGTCGCTCGGAGTCGTGTTATTCGTCCTGCTCACCGGCAGGCCGCCGTTTCTCGGCAAGACCACGGAAGAGGTGGTGAAGCGGGTGATCGAGGCACGTGCGGTCGCGGTGCAAAAGCTCGAACCGCTCGCGCCGCCCGAGTTGTGCGCGGTGGTCGATCGCGCGCTGAGCCGCGAAAAGAGCCAGCGTTATCCGTCCGTCCGCGAGCTCAACGCCGACATATCGGCGTTCATGTCGGGCGCGCGCGTGGGCGCGTACGAATACAGCCTGTTCGAACTGCTGCGACGCTTCTATCGCAAGAACCGCGCTGCCGCGATCGTCGGCGCAGTAGCCGTCTTGTCGCTATTCGTGGTGGCCACCGAGCTGTCGCGGCGCATCCTATGGCAGCGCGATCGCGCGCTGCTGGCCGAACAGATGGCGCTCGAAAAAGAGCGCGTCGCGCGCCAGAGCCTCGCCGAGGTATTCACCGAACGCGCGCTGAACGCCGGGCTCGAGGGCGACGTCGTGGGCGCCGAGCTATACGCTGCGCGCGCGCTGATTTCCGGGGAGAGGCCGGACGCGCGCGGCTCCGTCATCGCCGGCACCAATCGCCACGACGTCGTCCCGCTCAGCGACGATATGGACTTTTCG